>CAZAHC010000038.1:0-17860 GCA_964484595.1 uncultured Fibrobacteraceae bacterium
CAATTGGGCCGTATAATCAATGGGCATGGTTCCGTCTGCCGCCACCGGTATCCGGAATCATCCATGCCTACGTGGTGCTGCACAATCCCAGCACCCCGGGCGGTGTCTTCGGATTCGAGTTCAGACTCTGCAACTCGGGTGGCGGCCAGTTCGCTCCCCCGGCCGGTTCGTACGTGCTCGCGTACAACCTGCCAGTGGGATGTCTCAACGTCTCCAGCCCTCCGGAATTCGTTTGCGGCTGCGCAGCTCCCATCCCGTGGTCAACCTGCGTCCTGCTCGTGGACATGGAGATCCTCTACATGTCCCAGGACTGCTGGTGCTTCGGCGTGGAACCGACCTTCTCCCCTTCGATTCCGGACCACATGGCCTTCGTCGATGGCGACGATCCCGGACACCTTCTGCCGATGCTCCCCTGCACCGGACCCATCGATGGCATGCCCCAGGAATCCTGCACCATGGCCTGCATCAACTGTGCTGATTGCCCGACCGGGCCGATCGGCGCAGACAAGTCCACCTGGGGTTATCTGAAGGCCCTGTACGACTGATCCTGGCAATAGGGTAACGAGACACCGCCCCGCTCCGCGGGGCGGTTGCTTGTTAACCCGGGTTACGCAGGTCTCCGGAATCCCCAGTACCGATTACCGAGGAAATTGAAGAGCGGCACCAGCAGAACCACAAGGGCGAGCCCGAGGTAATAACTCTTCCCGAGCCAGCGGGTGACGACGAACATGATGGTCAGGTTCAGGGTCACCCCGAGCAGGGCCACCAGCAGGTAACGAAGGAAAAAGTAACAATGCCTGCCCCGGGCTCCGAAGGTCCAGCTGTGATTGAGCGTGTAAGATAAGGTCATCGCCCCCAGAAACGCCGGGGTCGTGGCGAGGGTGGGACCGAGGTTCAGCGTCCGTACGCAGAACAGGAAGATCCCCACGTGAAGCCCGGTGGCCAGACAGCCCACGACCGCGAACCTGAATCCGGATGTCAGCAGGCTAGGCATCCCGACGCCCCACGACCAGCAACGACACCCCGCAGGGCAGCGACGCCCTCCGGACCAGGTGTCGCTCCCAGGCGAACACGCGGGCCAGCGTCCGGTTCAGCCAGGCCGTCGGCAGATCCAGGTCGGCCTCGGCCCGCTGCGGGAAGAGTCGTTCGACCACCCGGACCAGGGCCACCACCGGCAGCAGAAGCGAGTTGAAAAAGGAGACGTGCTGGACGGTGAAACCGGCGGCGCGGATCTTCTGCAGCAACTCCCGGCGGCGATAGCGCCGCTGGTGGCCGTGCAGCTCGTCGTGGGCGCTCCAGAGGGCGGGGCAGGCGGGTACCGTGACCAGCAGGAAACCGCCCGGGAGCAGGCGAGCGTGGATGCGGGCCAGGGATTCCCCATCCGCGGGAAGATGCTCCAGCACATCCAGCAGGCAGCAGAGATCGAACGAGCGGCCGGGGAAAGGAAGGCCGTCCGGCAGGAAACCGGCGGCCACCTCCGCAAGACCGGTCCGGGCCGCGTAGTCGAGGGCGACCGGGTCGCTGTCGACGGCGAAGACCCGGCCGAAACTCGCCAGCAACGGAATATTACCCCCACTGCCGCAACCGACCTCGAGCAGCTCCGCCTGCGGCGGCAGGGCAAGGTCCTGCAGGATCTCCCGGACGATGGCCCGCCGTCCCACGAACCACCAGTGGCGATCCTCCACCTCGGCCATCTTGTGAAAGAGGGATTCCTTCATCGCGAAGGCGGCTCGTATTGCCCGTAGATCCACCTGACCACGTACAGGGGCCGCCTCTTCACCTCGTCGAAAACCCGGCCGAGGTACTCGCCCAGGATCCCGATCCCGATCAGCTGGATCCCGCCGAGAAAGAGGATGGTGGAGATCAGGGACGAATAGCCGGGAACGTCCACGCCAGTGGCCAGGTGCCGCAGGATGAGAAAGGCCATGTAAGAAAAAGACAGCAGGGCGATGACCGCGCCCATGTAGCTCCAGATCTTCAGCGGGAAGGAGCTGAAGGAGGTGATGCCGTCGATCGCAAACCGCCACAGGCCGAGGAGCCGCCACTTCGACCGCCCGCGGAGGCGCGGGTCACGATCGAATTCCACAGCCGCCTGCTTGAAGCCCACCCAGGCGAACAGACCCTTCATGAATCGTGTCCGCTCGGGCATCCGCTTCAGCACCTCGACCACCCGGCGGTCCATCAGCCGGAAATCGCCCGTGTCCTCTGGGATCCGGATGGCGGACATCCGGTTGATGAAGCGGTAGAATAGGCCCGCCGACGTCAGCTTGACCAGGTTCTCCCCCTGCCGCGATCGCCGTGTGGCGTAGACGACCTCGTACCCCTCGCGCCACCTGGCCACGAAATCCTGGATCAGCTCCGGCGGATCCTGCAGGTCGGCGTCGATCGGCACCACCGCCTGGCCACGGGCGTGGTCCAGCCCGGCGGACAGGGCCGCCTCCTTGCCGAAGTTCCGGGACAGGTCGAGAACCAGCACGCGCGGATCGTCCGCCTGGTAGGCGAGCAGGCGCTCGAGCGTGTCGTCGGTGCTGCCGTCGTTGATGCAAACGATCTCGTACTGATCGGTGATCCGGTCCAGAACCGGACGCAGCCGGGAGAAAAAGGCGTCGATGTTCCCGCTCTCGTTGTACATCGGCGCCACGACGGAAATGACTATGGATTCCATGCGAGCCAGCCTTGGTCGAGCAGCGAGGGACCGTCGGACCAGGAGGGATAACCGCCGCCTCCTCTGTATGATACCACCTCCAGATTGTCAACAGGGGCTTTGCCGGACGCAGGGCCTGCGCTATAATGCCGCCGCTTTCTTCGCCCCGGATCATCCGGCTGCCTCGCGGCAGATTTTCCGTTTCGACACCGAGGAACTTCTCGCGATGGAGAAGGATTCGCGCGGGCTCGGCCTTCTTTCCGGCGACAGAGTGACGCTGGCCGCGGCGATCCTGCTCGCGGTTCTCCTGTTCGGTTTCCGGTACGGCTTCCGGATCCTCGATCCTGGCAACGCCGACTGGCTGCTCGGCCGGCAGGACCCGGCGACCAGCTACCTCGCCTGGCTCTTCTTCCTGAGCGAGCCCTGGTCGTTTCCGCTGGGCCAGGTGAGCGGATACCTGGCGCCGGCCGGCACCACTGTCGGTCTGACCGATTCCATCCCGCTGCTGGCGTTACCGCTGAAGGCACTCGGTTTCCTGCTGCCTGCCGATTTCCAGTACTTCGGCCTGTGGAAGCTGTTGAACCACTGCCTGCAGGCCGTCTTCGGCTACCTGCTCGTCGCCCAGCTTACCTCCCGCCGCCGGCTGCGCCTGACCGGGGCGGTACTGCTGCTGCTCAGCCCGGTCTTCCTGCTGCGCGAGAATCATCTCGCCCTGGCCGGTCACTGGGTGATCCTGGCCGGCCTGTGGCTCTACGTGCGGAGCAACGCGGAGCTGCCGTACCGCCGCAACCTGGTCAGCTGGCTCGTCCTCATGGTGGTCTGCTGCTGCATCCATCCCTACCTGGCGGTCATGGTCCTGGCGATCGCGGTGGCCGCCTGGCTGCGGGATTTCCTCGGCTGGCGCCGCCTCGGTTTCCTGCGCTTCGTCGCCGCCCTGGCCGCCCTGCCCGCTGTGATGCTGCTGACCTGGTTCCTGATCGGTTACCAGCTGACGGGCAACATCGCCGCCGGGTCCGGGACGCTCTACGGCAGCACCGCCATGAACCTGAACGCTCCCTGGAACCCGCTGGAGACTTCCCTGGTGCTGCCCGAATTGCCGACGATCTACAGCAACAAGTACGAGGGCTACAACTACCTCGGCCTGGGCTGGCTGCTCCTGGGGGTGATCGCTCTCTGGGTGCTGATCCGCGACCCGGGACGCCTGAAGGAGGTGCGCCCGCACCTGCCGCTCGGGTTGATCCTCGGCGGCCTGGCCGTTTTCGCCCTGGGCGAGGAGATCGCCCTGGGCGAGCGAGTCCTCCTGTCGTATTCACTGCCGGGGTGGTTGCAGCCCCTGGCCAACCCGTTCCGGGCGGCGGGACGCTTCTTCTGGGCTCCGCTCTACACGCTGCCGGTTGTCGCGATGGCGCTGGCGACCCGCCCCTCCCGGCCGCGGGGCCCGCGGAGGTTGCCGGTCCTGCTGGCTCTCTGCTTGGCCATGCAGGTGATCGACCTTTCCCCCATCCTGAACCTGCGGTCGGTCTATGGAAGCCTGCGCTTCACCAGCCGCCTGCAGTCTCCGCAGTGGGAGGAGATCCTGGCCGGCACCGACTTCATCGCCACCTATCCCCCTTTCCTGATGACCACCGACTACGAGCTGGACTTCAAGGACCTGGGCCTGCTGGCCTGGCGGCACGGCAAGCAGACCAGCGCCGGGTACACCGCCCGCCGGCTGCCGGCCGACGTCGAGGCCACGGTCGAGGCCATGCGGGCCGAGATGTTCGGCCCCGACCCCGATCCCCGCCGGATCTACATCCTGCGGACCTCGTACTTCGCCGAGCATTTCCACGACATGCAGGATCACTTCCAGGCCACCGACATCGACGGTTACAAGGTGTGCCTTCCGCGGCGGGCTGCTTACCGGCCGGACCGGATCTACCGGGTGGAAAGGCACGAGCTGGCCGACTACCTGCTCGCCCGCCGGCAGCAGACCGTGATCGTGGCCGTCAAGGACGACGGCGCCACCAGACTGGACGCACGTACCAGGCAGGTGATGAGGGACCTGGGCTCCCGGATCGACCAGCTGCGGCCCGGCGGCTCGTACGTGGCCCTGCTGCACGGCGGCGCCCTGCTGTTCGAGCAGGTCCAGAACCACAGCCAGATCGAGGCCGACGCCGACGCCGGCACCGCCGTCGGCCCCCTGGTCCTGCGGAAGAGCATCTCCCTACTCTCCGGGGGCAAGGGCTACGGCGACGTCGCCTCGATCCTGGTCAACGGCCGGGAACGCAGCTTCAACAGCCGGGGCCTGAACCTCGTCGTCCTGGACGAGAACCAGGAGGTCAGCGAGATCGCCGTCTTCAACCCGGCGCTGGCCTCTCGCGGCAACGCCTTCCGGCTGGTCCGGCGGGACGAGTGAACTCGGAAACGGAGGTTACAATGGGTCGACTGGCGCAATTTTTCCCGGCCGCTTTCCTGCTGGTGATCGCCCTGATGATTGCCGGCTGTGATTCGGGCCGGGACCAGGGTTCCGGCGCGGCGCAGGAGCAGACGGCGGACCAGTCCCGGGCCGTTATCGGGGTTTCCCTGCTGACCCGCACCCACCCCTTTTACCAGGATCTCGAGGCCGGCCTGCAAGCGGCCGCCGACGAGAACGAGTTCGAGCTGATCGTGCAGGCGGGCGAGTTCGACGTGGCCCGCCAGAAGGACCAGATCGAGAACTTCATCGTGCGCCAGGTGGACGCCATCATCGTCTCGCCCTGCGACTCCAAGTCGATCGGCACCTCCGTGCAGGCCGCCAACCAGGCCCGGATCCCCGTGTTCAGCGCCGACATCGCCGTGCTGGCTGCAGGTGTGGAGGTCGTCTGCCACGTCGCCTCGGACAACGTCGCGGGAGGACGGCTGGCCGCCCAGGCGGTGGCCGAGGCCCTCGCCGGACAGGGCGAGGTGGCCATCATCGATCACCCGGAGGTCGAGTCGGTCATCCAGCGCGTGGCCGGTTTCGAGCAGGAGATCGCCGCGCAGCCCGGCCTGCGGATCGTCGCCAAGCTCACCGGCCGGGGCGTGAAGGATGTGGCCTTCCGCACCGCCGAGGACATCCTGCAGGCGCACCCGGGGCTGGACGCGATCTTCGGCATCAACGACGATTCGGCCCTGGGCGCCCTGGCCGCGGTCGAGAAGGCGGGCAAGCAGGGCCGCGTCGTGATCGTCGGCTTCGATGCAGTGCCGGAAGCGCGCCAGGCCATCGGGGAGGGCAAGATCTTCGCCGACGTCGTGCAGCAGCCCGGACGCATCGGTCGCACCACCATCGCGGCGGTGGCGGACTATCTGGCCGGGGCCGAGGTGCCCGATACGATCCTCATCCCCTGCGAACTGTTCAGGCGGGAAGATGCCAGGCCAACCCCCTGATCCCGGACCCGGTTCGCCCTTGCTGAAGGTGACCGCTCTCAGCAAGGCCTTCCCCGGCGTGCAGGCGGTTCGCGCCGCGGACCTCGTGCTCGCGCGAGGCGAGGTCCTGGCGCTGGTGGGCGAGAACGGCGCCGGCAAGAGCACCCTGATCAAGGCGGTCACCGGCGCCCACCGGCCCGACTCCGGCCACATCGAGCTGGCCGGCCGCGATATCACCGGCTCCGACCCCGTTGCCGCCGCCCGCGCCGGCATCGCCACCATCTACCAGGAACTGAACCTGGTGCCCCAGCTGACGGTGCGCGAGAACCTGTTCCTGGGCCGGGAAACCGAACGCTGGGGGGTGGTGGACGCGACCGCAGAACGCGACCGGGCGGCCGGGGCCTTCGGCCGGCTGGGCGTGGAGATCGATCCCGAGGCCAGGGTCGGTGATCTGGAGGTGGCCAGCCAGCAGCTGGTCGAGATCGCCCGGGCCCTGCTCGCCGACGCCAACCTGCTGATCATGGACGAGCCGACCGCCGCCCTCACCACCCGCGAGGTGGAGCGCCTGTTCGCGGTACTCGGCGATCTCCGGGAGCGCGGCCTCGGGGTGCTGTTCATCAGCCACCGCCTGGACGAGGTCTTCGCCCTGGCCGACCGGATCGCCGTGATGCGCGACGGCGAGACCCTCGGCTGCTGGCCGGTGATGGAGCTGTCCCGGCCCGCCCTTATCGAGCTGATGGTGGGCCGGCCGGTGGACCAGGAATTCCCCCCGCAGGCCACCCGCCGCGGCGACGAGCTGCTCGCCGTTCAGGACCTCAGCGGCGGCCGCGTGCAGGGGGTCTCCTTCGCGGTGCACCGGGGCGAGGTGCTGGGCCTGGCGGGACTGGTCGGCGCCGGCCGGACCGACCTGGCTCGCCTGATCTTCGGCGCCGACCGGCCCAGCTCCGGGCGGATGGTGCTGGACGGCGCGGAGATGGTTTTCCGCTCACCGAGCGATGCGATCGCCCGCGGCATCTGCCTCCTGACCGAGGACCGCAAGGCGCAGGGACTCGTGCTCGGTCTGTCGGCCCGGGACAACTTCGCCCTGCCCAACCTCGGACACTGGTCCCGCGGCGGCTGGATCGACGGCCGCGCCGAGAGCGCCGCCTTCGCCCGCTACGTGGACAGCCTGGACATACGTCTGGCCGGGCAGGACCAGGCCGCGGCGGAGCTGTCCGGGGGCAACCAGCAGAAGCTCCTGGTGGCCCGGTGGCTGGAGAACGACGCGCAGCTGGTGATCTTCGACGAGCCCACCCGCGGCATCGACGTGGGCGCCAAGTACGAGATCTACCTGCTGATCAACGATCTCGCCGCGCGCGGCAAGGCCGTGATGATGATCTCCTCGGAACTGCCCGAGATCCTCGGCCTGAGCGATCGCATCCTGGTGATGCACGAGGGACGGCTGGCCGCCGAGGTGACCGACGTCGCCTCGGCCAGCCAGGAGTCGTTGCTCGCCTTGGCGGTCAGGTGAGCCGGGGCCGCCCATCCTTCCGGAGGTGAGACGAGGCCATGAAAGAGACCAGCGACCGGCCCACAGGCGATAACGGGCAGCCGGCAGCGGCGAGCCTGCCCGGGGCTCTGGGAGCCGCCCGGCGCCGCCTGTCGACCCACGGGATGCTCGGGGTTCTGCTCCTGCTGTGCGCCTTCTTCTCCCTGCTGACTCTGCGTCCCCAGCACCCCTCCGGAACCGGCGCCGCGAAGCAGCTCGCGGCGCAGCTAGGGGCCGAGATCGAGCGGGTCGGGCCGAACTCCGCCGTGCTGATCGTCGCCCGGGGCGGCCAGGAGGATCTGCGGTTTCTCGCCGACCTGCAGCAGCGCCTCGCTTCCCGGGGCATCACGGTGGCCGAGGCGGTGGCCGGGGATCCGGCCGCGGTGCGCCAGGCGATGGCCCGGTTCGCCGACCTCTCTCCCCCCAATCGCTTCGTGGCCACGCTGGAGACCAGCGCGCCGGTGGTGAGGTCGGTCCTGGCGTCCTTCCCCTCACTGGCCGGCACCACGGTGCTGACGCCGACGCCCCGCCGCTGGCCGACCTTCCTGCTGCGGGACAACCTGCTGAACATCGCCAACCAGATCGCGGTCATCGCGATCCTGGCCGTGGGCATGACCATGGTCATCATCACCGGGGGGATCGATCTGTCGGTCGGCAGCCTGATCGCCCTGTCGGCGGTGACGGCCGCCTGGTCGATCGGCCGGCTCGGCGGCGGCGACGCCACCGGCTGGGCCATGTTCGCGGGCGGTCTGGCGGCGGTACTGCTGTGCGCGGGGTGCGGGGCCTTCTCGGGCCTGGTGATCACCCGCTTCAAGGTGCCGCCCTTCATCGCCACGCTCGGCATGATGCAGGTCGCCAGCGGCCTGGCCTACATCATCTCCCGGGGCAAGCCGTTCTACCAGGTGCCGGACAGCTTCGTGGCGCTGGGCCGGGGGGCCGACCCCCTGCTCGGGATCCCTTACGCGGTGCTGCTGATGGTGGCCCTCTACGTGGCGGCGCACCTGCTGATGACCCGCACCACGCTGGGACGTTACATCTACGCGGTCGGGGGCAACGCCGAGGCGGCGCGGCTGGCCGGGGTGCGGGTGGCCCGGGTGCAGATGTTCGTCTTCGCCGCCTGCGCCGCGCTGGCCGGCCTGGGCGGGGTGGTGATGGCCTCGCAGCTCAAGAGTGGCGCGCCTACCTACGGCCTGATGTACGAGCTCTACGTCATCGCCGCGGTGGTGGTCGGGGGCACCAGCCTGAGCGGCGGCGAGGGCCGCATCTCCGGCACCCTGATCGGCGCCTTCATCATCGCCGTGATCCAGAACGGGATGAACCTGACCAACGTCGAGAGCTACACGCAGAAGGTGGTGCTGGGGCTGGTGATCCTCGGCGCCGTCCTGCTCGACCGCCTGAAGCGGAGGTAACAACCGATGCGTTTCCTGTTGATCGTGATCTGCTCGGTGCTCCTGTGCTGCGCGCCCGGCCTGGCCCGGACGAGCGAGGAGCCGGCCGGTGAGCTGTACGTGGTCGCCACCGCCCACCTGGACACCCAGTGGCGCTGGACGATCCAGAAGACCATCACCGACTACCTCGCCGCCACCCTCCACGACAACTTCGCACTGTTCGAGAAGTATCCCGACTACGTCTTCAGCTTCGAGGGCGCCTTCCGCTACGAGCTGATGAAGGAATATTACCCCGCCGAGTACCAGCGGTTGAAACATTACATCGCGACGGACCGGTGGCGAGTGGCCGGCAGCTGGCTCGACGCCGTCGATGTCAACGTCCCCTCGCCCGAGTCGCTGATTCGCCACACCCTGTATGGCAACGGGTTCTTCCGGCGGGAGTTCGGCAAGACGAGCCGCGACGTCTTCCTGCCGGACTGCTTCGGCTTCGGGTTCGCCCTGCCCGCGATCGCCGCCCACAGCGGGCTGCTCGGCTTCTCCACCCAGAAGCTCACCTGGGGCTCCTCGGTTGGCATCCCCTTCGACATCGGCCTGTGGGAGGGTGTCGACGGCTCGACGGTGGTGGCGGCGCTGAACCCGGGCGCCTACGTCAGCAAGATCGCGACCGATCTGAGCTGCGACTCCACCTGGGTGGCCACCGTCGCCCGCCAGGGCGAGCTGTCGGGTCTGCGGGCCGGCTTCAAGTACTTCGGCACCGGCGATCGGGGCGGCGCGCCGACCGACGACTCGGTGGCCTGGCTCACCCGGAGCCTCGCCGGCGAAGGCCCGCTCCGGGTGCGCAGCGTGGCCTCGGACCAGCTCGCCCGCGACGTGATGGAGAACCTCACCCCCGCGCAGCGGGCCCGCCTGCCGCGCTTCCAGGGCGAGATGCTGATGACCAGTCACGGCGCCGGTTGTTACACCAGCCAGGCGGCGATGAAGCGCTGGAACCGGCAGAACGAGATCCTCGCCGACGCAGCGGAGCGGGCCTCGGTGGTCGCCGACTGGCTGGGGGCCGCGACCTATCCCACCGAGACGCTGCGCACCGCCTGGTCGCGGTTCCTGTGGCACCAGTTCCACGACGACCTGACCGGCACCAGCATCCCCGAGGCCTACGAGTTCAGCTGGAACGACGAGATCCTATCCCTGAACCAGTTCGCCGCGGTGCTCACCCACGCGGTCGGCGGGGTGAGCGGGGCGCTCGACACAAGGAGCCAGGGCGTGCCGCTGGTCGTCTTCAACCCGCTGTCGATCGCGCGGGAGGACATCGTCACAGCCCAGGTCGACTGGCCGGAAGACCCGCCCCCGCACGTCCGGGTGTTCGGACCCGAGGGCCAGGAAGTGCCGGCGCAGTCCCAGCGTGGACCGGACGGACAGCTTCGGGTCACCTTCCTGGCCCGGGTGCCGGCGCTCGGTTTCACGGTCTTCGACCTGCGGGGAGCGGACCGGCCCTGCGAGCTGGTCACCGGGGTGCGCGCCGATCGCTCCGGAAGGCTCGAGAACCGGCGTTACCGGGTCCGCTGCGAGGGCCTGCAGATCGTCTCCATCGTCGACAAGCTGGCGGTGCGCGAGCTGCTCTCGGGACCGATCCACCTGCAGCTGCTGGCGAACGAGCCGGAGAACTGGGCCGCCTGGGAGGTCGACCACGCGGACCTGATGGCGCCGGCGCGCCTCGTCGGAGAGGCGGGGGTGCGCGCCACCCGGCCGGCGGAAGGACCGGCCCGGGCCGCCATCCGCCTGGAAGGCGCACAGGAGGGCTCTGACTTTGCCGCGGTGGTCAGCCTCGCCGCGGGCGCGGCCGGCAACCGGGTGGAGATCGAGTTCGACATCGACTGGCGCACTCCCGGCACCCTGCTCAAGGCCGCTTTCCCGCTGGCGGTCCGGAACGAGCTGGCGACCTACGACCTGCGCCTGGGCACGGTGCAGCGCGGGACCAACACGCCCCGGCTGTACGAGGTGCCCGCCCAGCGCTGGGCCGACCTCTCCGACCCGGACGGCGGCTACGGCATCGCCATCCTGAACGACTGCCGGTACGGCTGGGACCGGCCCGACGACCGGATGCTGCGCCTCTCGCTCGTCCACACCCCGGCCGTTAACGCGGGCTGGCGCTGGATCGACGATCAGAAATCGCAGGACCTCGGCCGGCACCCGGTGAAGATCGCGATCTGTGGCCACGAGGGCGACTGGCGGGCCGAGGTGCCCTGGCAGGCCGACCGCCTGAACCAGCCCCTGCTCGCCTTCCAGGTGCCAGGACACAAGGGCAAGCTGGGCAAGCAGTTCGAACTGCTCTCGGTTGCTCAGCCGGGGACCGACCGCCCCCTGCCGACCGTTGCGGTGCGGGCGGTGAAGAAGGCAGAGCAGGGCGACGAGATCGTCCTCAGGCTGCAGGAGCTGGCCGGCGAGGACGCTACCGACGTGACCGTTCGTTTCGCCCGGCCCGTCCTGGCGGTCCGCGAGGTGAACGGCGCCGAGGAGCCGCAGGACGAGGCGCGAGGGAAGATGGTCCTCGCCGACGGGGTGCTGACGGTCGACCTGAAGCCTTTTCAGCCACGGGCCTTCGCGGTGCGGCTGGCCGAGCCGCCCGTTCGGCTCGACCTGCCCACCTGCCGGCCGCTGGACCTTCCATTCAACCTGGACGGGGTGAGCCTGGACAGCGACCGCACCGACGGGGACCTCGACGGCCGCGGGCATACCATCGCCGGCGAGCTGCTGCCGGCAGTGGTCCAGCGCGAGGGGATCGAGTTCCGGACCGGGCCGTCCGGGCCCGGCCTGGCCAACGTCCTCGTGTGCCGGGGCCAGCGGCTGGACCTGCCGCGAGGCGATTTCGACAGCCTGTACCTGCTGGCCGCCGCGGTGGGCGGCGGGCGACGGGCCGGTTTCACCGTCGCTGACCAGACCACCGAGCTGTGGCTGCAGGACTGGGCCGCGCCGATCGGGCAGTGGGACAACCGGCTGGTCGGGGGAGAGCTGCGGCACGACCCGGCCGTTTTCACTCCGGGTTACATCAACCGGGCCGACGCCGCCTGGGTCGGCACCCACCGCCACGGGCCGGACGGCGAGAACGAGCCCTACGTCTTCACCCACTTCTTCAAGTACCGGCTCGACCTGCCTGGCCGGGCCGAGGCGTTGCAGCTACCCGACGACCCGAACGTGCGCATCCTGGCGATCACCCTGGCCGGCGACGAGAACGACCTCGCGCGGCCCGTGCAGCCGCTGTACGACCGGATCGACCGGGCCAGCCTCGAGATCCGGGCGGCGCGGCGCGACTTCGTCGACTCGGTGCAGGTGACGCTCTGGTCACCCAACCCCGAGCCGGAGATCCGCTTCACGCGCGACGGGACCGCACCCGGCGCCGACTCCCAGCTGTACACCGGGCCCTTCACGCTGACCGAGGGCACGACGATCCGGGCCTGCGCCTTCTCGCCCGGGATGAGTCCCCGGGAGACGGCCGCCGAGTTCACGCGGGTCCATCCGCTCGCCGCCGCGGCGGTGCCCGACCCCGTGCCGGGGCTCGAGGGGCGGTACTACGAGGGCGCCTGGGAACAGCTGCCCGACTTCGCCGCGCTGACCCCCGTGCGCGCCGAGATCTTACTCGCAGTGACCTTGCCGCCCTTCGCCCGCGAGGTGGACATCGGCCTGGTCTTCGAGGGTTACCTCGCGGCGCCCCGCCAGGGCATGTATCGCCTGCACCTGTGGTCGGACGACGGTAGCGCTCTTTACCTGGCCGGCGAGCAGGTGATCGAGAACGACGGCCTGCACGGGCGTGCCGAGATCGCGGCCGACCTGCCGCTGACCGCGGGGCTGCATCCGATCCGGGTGGAGTTCTTCCAGCATCTGGGCGGGGTGGCCCTGGAGCTGTGGTGGGAAGGGCCGGACATCCCGCTGCAGCCCGTGCCGGCGACAGCTTTCTATCACACCGAGTGATTTCCTGGCTGCACCAACGAGAGGAAGCCCCAGCTCTGTGCTGGGGCTTCCTGGCCGTGACCGCTCGTCCGGAGCAGATCAGAAGATGGCGCCGGCGCGCAGGGTGAAGCCGGGGCCGAAGGACATATCGTACTCGCTGTTTCCGCCCGAGGCGCCCCCCACAACGCCCAGCTCGCCCAGCCAGCAGAGGTCGTTCTCGGTGGGGAGAGTGGCTTCCAGCGTCGCCTTGACCATCAGGTAGCTGGAACCGGAGATCAGCCCCCCTACCCCACCGAGGTGGCCGTAGCCGAGGCCGATGCCCGGCCGGAAGGTGAGGTCGCTGTCGTCCTTGTACACGAGCGCCTTCAAGGTGACGCCGATGTCCATGAGAGTCGAGGACCTCTGGTACGCCGAGAACTTGCTGAGGTCGAGGTAGAGACCGCCGCTCAGCTTGGGGCTCACCAGGTAGTCGAGGAAGCCGCCGAGGCTCATCCCGGTGCCCGAGTCGAGTTCATAACTGCCGACATGGAAGGTGCCGTGACTGAAGAGGCCGAGCTTGGCCCCGTAAACCGTGGGATCCTCGCGAACGTCGGCGGCCAGCGCGGGCCCGGCCAGGAAAAGCAGCGCCAGGAAAAGCGTTTGCAGGGTCTTCATGATCTCTCCTTTCGTCGGAGCCGGCGCCGAAGCTGCCGGGTTCCAGTTGGCCATCTTCCTTTCTGTTCAGGGTCAACGCAGTGGGGGTGGTTTTTCGGAACGGGAAATCCGGGCACCCGGCGGCCTGCTGATTTCCGCGTGGACACCTACGGCCGCGTGCTGGAAACTGGTGGCATCCGCTTGCCGCTGATTCGCCGCCACCGGCGGCCATGAAGGAGCTACCCATGTTCTCCAGACAGATCCTCCGAGCCTGCCTGGCCGGCGCCTGCCTGCTGCCGGCCTTCGCGCTGGACGCCGCTGCCCAGCCCTGTGACTTCACCGGTCACTGGGAAGGGGAAATCGAGCTGCCCGGCATGACGCTGGGCGTGATCCTGGACATCACCGAAAACGACGGGGTCTGGTCCGGGACGATCGACATCCCGATGCAAGGGGCGAAGGGATTGCCGCTGGGGGGCTTCGACGTCCGGGACTGCGAGATCCAGGTCGGCCTGGTGAACGTCCCCGGCGATCCCGTCTTCCACGGCAAGCTGGCGGGCGGTAAGATCACGGGCGACTTCACCCAGGGGGGCCAGACCTTTCCCTTCAGCCTGGGCCGCGAGGCGGTTGCGGCCCTGATCCGCCCCCAGGAACCGAAGCCCCCGTTTCCTTATCGCGAGGAGGAGGTCAGCATCCGGAACGGCGAGATCACCCTCGCCGCGACGCTGACCCTGCCGGAGGGAGAGGGACCGTTTCCAGCGGTGATGCTGCTCACCGGCAGCGGCCCCCAGAATCGTGACGAGGAATTGTTCGGCCACAAGCCGTTCCTCGTGCTGGCGGATCACTTGACCCGGGCCGGCATTGCGGTCCTGCGGGCGGACGACCGGGGTATGGGCGGCTCGACCGGGGGCGATAGCCAGCCCACGCTGGCCGATTTCGCCGAGGACGCCCTGGCCGGAGTCCGGCACCTGAAGCGGCGCCCGGAGATCCACCCGCAGAAGATCGGCCTGCTCGGCCACAGCGAGGGCGGCATCACCGGCCCGCTGGCCGCCTCCCGGTCCGAGGACGTGGCTTTCGTGATCCTGCTCGCCGGCACCGGGGTTCCCGGCAGCGAGCTGATCCTGCGCCAGCTCGAGATGCTGTACCAGCTGGCGGGCGGCAGCGAGGAACAGATCGCCCAGGCCAAGGCGGTGCAGGCGAAGGCGTTCGACCTGGTCGTGTCCGGGGCCGACCAGGAGCAGGTCCGGGCGCAGTTCGAGAAGGTCGTCGCCTCCCAGAGCGCCCTCAAGCCCGGCGCCGACCAGCTAACGCCCGAACAGGTGGGGCAGGAAGTTACCAAGGCGACGCTGCAGGCGCTGACACCTTACTTCCCCTTCTTCCTGAGCCACGATCCGCGGCCGGTGCTGCGAGAGCTGAGCGTGCCCGTGCTGGCGCTGTGCGGCGAGCTGGACAAGCAGGTGGATCCGCGGCAGAACCTCCCGGAGATCCAGAAGGCCCTGGCCGAGGGCGGCAACCTGGACGTCACCGTCCGCGAGCTGCCCGGCCTGAACCATCTCTTCCAGCAGGCCGAGACCGGGGGCCTGGAGGAGTACTACACCATCCAGGAGACCATCAACCCGGTCGTGCTGGAGACGGTGAGGCGGTGGATTCTGGAGAGGTTTGGGGGGTAGCCGAGATGAAGGTCAAGCCTCCCCATCAGGCCGATTCTTCGGCCTGGGGGAAGCTTGCGGTGGGCACCTGGCCCATGAGCCTGGCCACATCGACCTGGGTTACTCCAGGGCAAATGTCGCGTAAACCTTGGCCCGAACTTTGATTGGTTCGGGGTAGAACTTGTCCGTAGAAGCCTTAAGCGCTGCAGTGGTGCAGGATGACCCTCCGCCCCCCCTGCTAGGCGGGAACTCGCTTACGGTCAACACTATTCCCAGCTTTTCGCCAACGACCTCGACCAGGGCCTGGGCCTTCTCCTTGGCAGCCTGCATGGCTTTCAGGCGCGTCTCAAATTGGACCTCCTCCAGGGATGACGACTCATAATGGAAGCAGACAGACATATCGGCACTCGAGACAAGCCTGTCGAGGAATTCGGTGAACCGATCAAGATCCCGCTGCCGGATTTTGATCCGCCTGCTCACTGTGAAACCCTTGAATTTTCCTTCCCGCTTAATCCGGTCAACCCATACGTTGCCGATTTCGAGCTCTCCCTCGGCAATCCCTAGGTCCTCACAGAGCAAAACCACCGCCGCATACTTTTCATCGTTTCTCTCTTTGGCTTCCTCCAGGTCCTTGTGATAGTCGGCTAGAGTAACCATCCAAACGACCAGGTTAGGTTTTGCAAACGACTCGGCACAACCGGCAACCGTGATTTTCCTGGTCAACGGTTCTCTTTCGGCAAAGGCACAGGTACCGATCAGGCACACTAAAAAAAGTGCCAGGCTGAAAATGGTCTTCATCTCGTTCCTCCGGAGATTCCCGTGGGGGTGGGAGCGCAGGTTCAGCCGCAATCTACGCGGTCAAACCAGCGCCTGAATTAAAAAACGGAAACCTATGCATCCATCCAAATCGGAATACACCAGGTCAGAGGACTCTCTGACCGGACCATGTTGTGGAGGAACCGAAAAGGAGGACACGCAAAAGGTCTTTCGACCACTTGATTCATCGCACGCTTTGGAGTACACTGAAAAACTGGAGGAGGGAGAAAAAGGCGGATCCTGTCCTGGGTTTCCGTTTCTTTCCACGTTTTTGTGGGCTTATCTCCTGACTCGGATTCGAATTCTTGATTCACGAACCGATATCACAATATTGAATTCCCCGGAGGAAACTGATGTTATTCCTGCCATCTAGACCCATCTTCAAGGTCAAGGCTATCCGCGCGCTGTTCATCCAGCTGCTTCCACATGCCCTCCTGCTTGTTTTCGGAACGGCCGCCAATCCATGCCCGCCGCCGAACTGTTTCGACTACACGACTGCCGGGGGCTGGGTGAATCAGATCCAACTCGCTTCAGACCCTCTGGATATGGCTTCATCCGGCGATCTTCTCCTGCTTATCGACGAGGCAGGGAACCTGGTGATCTTGGAGGGCGCCGGAACATATTCACTGGAGGTGATCGCCCAGCTCCACCTTGGCACCGATCTTCATGCAATCGATTCGGGAAACGATCTCGCCTTCGTCGCGGTAGGGGACTCCGGACTGGTGGTCGTTGATCTCCAAGATCCGCACCTACCTGCCTTGGCCGGTGTTTTCCCAACCGATTTCCCAGCCTTGGACGTTTCGGCGAACGGTTCGCTGGTAGCTGTTGCCGCGGACAGTGCCGGCCTGATTCTCGTGGACTGCACTCAGCCTTACCAGCCGGTTCTGCTGGCGCAGGTTCCTTTCGAGGGTCTTGTTGATGCTGTTTCGTGGATCAGCGATTCTTGTTACGTCAAGGGAGCATTCTCCGTAGATTATGTTGGCGACCGCGACTTTCTGTCATTTGTTAGTGTGGTGGACCCGACGGCTCCTTCACTTGCTGGAGACTTCATCGTCCAGTCTTCCTACGACTGTTCAAATGATTTCTTAGATTTCTCGGCTTCAGGGGATCTGGCCAGCATCATCGTTTACAGCCGTGTTTATGACGATTACCACTACGAATATACATGGTTCTATATTCAATATTTGGTGGATTTTTCAAATCCCCTCATTCCATGCTTGGTTTCCAACCAATATATTGAAATCCCAGGGAGGAACGTAATATTCACAGGACCGAGTACACTTGCAATCGGGTTCCGCAACGGTCTTGCTGCTTTCGACGTAAGTGATCCTCTCTTCCCGCAAATGACCCAAGGTTTTGTCCAGGAGGATGATACCAGTTGCATCTTCTCCATCGCAAACATTGCCTATGTTGGAACTGATGAGGCTGAAATTAAGACCTTGGATCTTGGACCACAAGAATCCTCTCCATTCCTTGGATCCTCATGGTCATACTGGGATGATCGCTTAAGTCACCTTTCCGCAATAGGAAACACCGTTTTCCGGTGTGGAGAAAGATACACTGATGACATGCCCTTTTTTGTTTACGGAATTGACATTTGCCAGTTAGGAGAAGACTGCAACTTTGAACGTATTTCCACTCAAAATCTGGGGTACATCCACAACCTTGCTCTTGCTACAGGAGACCGACTCTTCCTTTGTGGACTCGGGTGGACCGACTGCGTGGTTGACTGGAGAACCTGGGAAACCCTGTGGGAAGGAGAATATTCTCCTTGGTATTTCCCTTACAACTCAGTATTAGATGGACAATTCTGGTTTAAAAATGAAGCTCCTGGCTTCTCGGTCTAAGAGGTGGACCCCATTCTTTGGACAGTTCGGCGGCCAGTTTAAGGTGGACTCCC
>CAZAHC010000039.1:0-17761 GCA_964484595.1 uncultured Fibrobacteraceae bacterium
AAATGCCCGCCAGAACACGACCTCGCAAGGATCGGCGAGGGAGGCGTACCCGCAGCGGTACGTTGACCGAGCCGATCCGAGAAGACGTGTTCTGGCGGGCATTTGACCAGCCGCAGTAGGCCATTCCTGAATTATCCGGGCCAACCGGCGCCCTGTTTTCCCGGTCGGCTTTCCCAACCCGAGAAGGACTTTTTCCATGTCTTTTCGCCTATCTGCCCTGGTGAGCCTGGTTCTGGTGGCCGGGATCCTCCTGGTGATTGACCTTCCCCATCCCGCGGGTCAGGAAGTGGAATCAGACACCCCCACGGCCGACGCCCGCCCGGTCAAGAACTGGATCGGCTGGGACCGGGAGATATCCCGCAGCATCGCCCGCCTGTGGCGAAGACAGATGGCCTGGGTGGACGACCCGGCCGACCTGTACCGGCAGGAGGTTCGCTACCGGGCGGAAGTGGACTCGATCGGGCTGGTCGACTGGCGCGCCTTGCCCGCGGCGGAGCAGCAAGAGCGCCGGCGGCTGGCGCAGGATTTCCGCAACCGGGCCGACCGCTTCCGGAGCATCGTCACGATTCTCGTGGAGCACTACCGTAACAAGATGACCCCGTTGCATCCGCACAGCGTCACCGAGGGCATGGCCCGGTTTCTCGGGGCGCTGCTGAACGCCAACGGCATCGACCCCTCCGACCCGGAGTCCTGGTACGACCTTTCCTTCGGTTACGGCGCCACCGGTGACCTGCCGCGCCAGCGGATCGCCCTGGAGGCGGCGGTGGCGGTGATCGGGGACGATCCCGGCGGCCGTTTTCGGAAGCTCTGGCACCGGCTCGCCCTGGATCAGGCCTGGCTCTGCCGGGAAACCGGCCGGTTCGCGGAGGGGATCGCCTGGCTGGACCGGGCCGACGCGCGGGAGGCGGCCGGCGAGGAATCCCTGCTGATCCGGGGTCTCCTGCTGGCGGAGATGGGGGAATCTTCCGAGGCGTTCCGTCTCGCGGAGGAGGTCCGGTCGATCCGGATCCACGTGCCGAGCTGGGGCTGGCTTCCCTCGGATTTCGCCAAGCGCTGGATCCAGAGCACCGCTTACCGGGTAGAGGGAGAGATGGCGCTGGCCGCCTTCGTGCTGGGCCGGATCCACACCAGTTACGAGATCCCCTACGCCTGGCGGTATTACAACGACGTGGGCCTGATGTGCGAGCTGAACGGGCAGCTGAAGCAGGCCCGCGAGTACTACGGCCTGGCCATGGTCTACCGGCCCTTCTTCGTCTACTTCCCGATCCTCAGCTTCGCCGGCCCGGCCAGGGTGCTGGGCCAGCCGGGCTCTCACTTCCCCTATTCGCTGGCGTACGGGCGCTATTTCGTGGCCGGGAGCCTGTACTCCTTCGCCGCGCACCAGGTGATCTCCTGCGGCGCGGAGGAGGATCCGGTTCGCAAGCAGGAGCTGGGCCGGGAGGCCATCGCCGCGCTCGACGTCTGTCGCAGTCGGGGGATCCGGCCGGTCGCTGCGCTGGCCCTCCGCGGGCGCGTCCACTTCCAGCTCGGCGAGTTCGATCTCGCGGCGGCGGATCTGGCGGCGGCCTGCGACCAGCTGGCCCAGGCCGGAGTATCCGATCCCGAGGTCTGTGCGCTGGCAGGTTTGCTGGAGGTCGAACAGGACGACTACAGCCAGGCGTTGCCCCACCTGGCCCGGGCCATCCGGGTCAGACCGGAAAAGGGACAGGCCTGGAATGCGCTGGGGGTCGCCGCCATCTACGAGGGAGACAACGTCACCGGGCGCAAGGCCTTCGACACCGCCATCGACCTTTCCCCAGACTCACCCGCCGGCTGGTACAACCGCGGTTTGCTCGGTTTCCACCAGCGGGACTGGGACGCCGCCTGCGCCGATCTGGAGGCCGCCCGCAACCTGGCCCCCGCCAACCCCGAGATCCTGGCGCTGCTCGAGCGCGCCCGGCGAGCCCGTGATCTTGCCCCTGACCCGGGTGCGAACGAGGGGGGCGACGGCGGCCGCGGTTCTCCTACCGCCGAGCCGGTCGACCTCGAGGCCAAGCTGGACTTCTGGTCCGGGGTTTTCCCGGAGAGTTATGCCTTCGACGATCAGATCGAGCCCGACGCGGTGGCCACCATGTACTCGGACGAGCCCTTCGTGGTCCTGGATCCCCGCCCGGATCGGCCCGGGAGGGCCCGGCTGGATCTTTCGGCCGAGGACCTGCAGCGGGTTGCCAAGGTGCTGGAGGAGAACTACGGCGCAGATCCCACCCGGGCCAACCGCCGGGACCTGGCCCTGGCGTACGTCCGCGCTGGATTCTCCCGGAAGGGACGCGACCTGCTGCTGCCGCTGTGGGGGAAGGACATCCAGCTCGACGAGATGTGCGTTGTGCTGGAAGCCGATCGCGCTCTGGGCGACGTGGCGCGGGCGGTGGAGCTGGCTGGTTCCCTGGCGGACGGCCCGCCAGAGGTGGAGGATCCCATATTCTGGTCCCTGGTCGCCTTCGTCTGCCTGGATGGAGGGCTGAACGAGCCGGGCCTGGCGGCCCTGGATGCGGCCATCGCCTTCGATCCCGACAACCAGGCGCTCAAGAACCAGCGCCAGTTCCTGACCGGTCGCCCCCGGTAGGCGGCTTTTCGCACGGAGGTTTCCATGCCACGGTACCCCGGTTACATGGGCAGACTGGCCATGGTTCTGGTCCTCTGGCTGGCCGGAGCGCCCGGCCTGACGATGGAACCGGACGATCTCCACGCCGTCCGCTATGCCGGCATCTCCGATCTCTCACCAGACGGCCGGCTGTTGCTCTACACGATCACCACCTACGATCAACAGGAGGACCGGAACCGCAGCACGCTGCTGCGGCGGGATCTCGCTTCTGGCGAGGAGATCGTCCTGTTCGGGCCGGAGGAAGGGGCCACCGGAGCGGTGTGGCGTCCGGACGGCCAGGCGATCGCCTACGTTCAGTCAGGGGATGAGGGCGCAGCGGTCTGGTTGATGGATCCCCGGGGAGAAAACCGCCGCCAGGTCAGCCGGGAGCCGCACGCCTACGGCGGCCTGAAGTGGTCGCCCGACGGTTCGGCGCTGGCCTACATCGCCACCACGCCGGTTGGCGAGTACGAGGGCAATGCCGCGGTGATCGTGGCCGAGTTCATTGGTTATCGCCACCTGGGGGACGGCTACCGCCGGGGCGAGCTAGGCCAGCTGTTCGTGCTGGAGCTGGACAGCGGCCAGCCGCGCCGCCTCGTGGACGCGCCGCTCGATGTTCGCTCCTTCGCCTGGGCACCGGACAGCGGGCGACTGGTCTTCGCCGCCAAGCGCCGCGAGGACCTGGGAGTCAATCTCAACACCGATCTCTGGATCGCTTTTCGCAACGGCGACCAGCCCCGCCAGCTGACCTTCAATCCCGGTCCCGACCGGAGCCCCTTCTGGGGCGCCGGCGAGTGGATCACCTACCTGCGACACACCGAGCCGCTGAACGAGGCTGCTCCCCAGCACATTGCCACCCTTACCCATCTCGGGCCGGGGGACCGGGGCCCCTTGACCTTGAGCCAGACCGGTTTCGACAACCGGATCTGGCAGATCGCCGCCGGCGGCAAGTACTTCCTGGCCTTCGTCGCTGGCTGCATCGACCTGTTCGACGAGGACGGTCCGCTTACCTACGGCGGGCACGATTTCTGGGACGTCAGGGTGGCCGGCGGGCGGGCGGTGCTGCAGGGCGCCGCCCAGACCGTCCCCAGCGCCATCTTCCAGCTGGAACTGGGGGAGGACGGCGCCGGGTCGCTGCAGCTGATCCTGGATCCGAACCGGGACTGGTACCGGGAAGCCGGGCTCGTCGAGCCGGTTCCCTTTGCGGTCGAGGTTGACGACAGGACCATCCACGGCTGGTACTTCCTGCCGGATTCCCCGGAGAAGGGGCCGTTTCCGACCGTCCTGAGCATCCACGGGGGGCCGGAGTGGATGTACGGCGGCTACTTCCTGCCCGAGTTCCACGTCCTGCCTGGCCGCGGCTACGCGGTCCTGATCGCCAATCCGACAGGCAGCACCGGTTACGGCCTGGAGTTCCAGTACGCCATTCGCGGCGACTGGGTGGGCCGGCCGGCCGAGGACCTGCTGGCCTGCGTCGACTGGGCCGTCGCCCAGGGCTGGGCCGACTCGGAGCGCCTGGCGGTGATGGGCGGCAGCTACGGGGGACACCTGGCCGCGGCCCTCACCACGCAGACCGATCGCTTCGACGCGGCGGCGGTCGACCGCATGACCTGCGATCTCGTCTCCATGTGGGGGTCCACCGACGAGAAATGGTTCCCGGAGTGGGAATTCCTGGGCCGACCCTGGGAGGAGCGAGCCCGGGAGGTCTACTTCCGCAACTCGCCGACCAACTTTCTCGACCGGGTCACCACGCCGACCCTCATCAGCCACGGCATGCTCGATTACCGCTGCCTGATCTCGCAGGCCGAGTTCTGGTTCTCCGGGCTCAAGGCGGCCGGCGTGCCGGTTCGCTTCCTGCGATTCGAGAACGAGGGGCACGGCATCCGCAACCGGGCCAACCAGGTGTTCTACCTGGAAGAGTTGCTGGCCTGGTTCGGGCGCTATCTGGGGGAAGGCAACGAATGAGTTCAGGCGGGGGGAATACCGGCGGACGCTGCAGGAAGGGGTTGTTCGCCCTTCTAATGCCGGCCCTGGCGGCTGTCCTATGCGGTTCCTGCCAGGAACCGGCGGGAGGCTGGGCGGAGGTCGCTCCGGGCCTGGAGCTGGGGCGTTTCCCGGCCGGGCAGGGTTCGGGCGCGGCCGCGGAAGCCGTGACGGTCGTGCGGATCGACCCGGCCCGCTGGGATCTGCAGGTACACGGCAGCAGCGCCCGGGACCGGCCCGGCAATCTCACCGTCGCCGGCTGGTGCCGCGAGCTGGGCCTCGTGGCGGCCGTCAACGCCGGCATGTTCGACATCGACTACCGCACCCACACCGGCTACCTGCGCTGCCGGGACCACGTCAACAACCCCAACCGGAACGGCTACCAGTCGGTCGCAGCCTTCGGCCCGCGGCGGGCGGGGTTGCCGCGGTTCCGGATCTTCGACCTGGATGAAACGGAGTTCGCCGCCATCGACGGCGACTACGACTGCGTCATCCAGAACCTGCGATTGATCAAGCGCCCGCGGGAGAATCGCTGGCAGCAGCAACCGAAGAAGTGGAGCGAGGTAGCGCTGGGAGAGGACGCCCGGGGTCGGGCGCTGTTCATCTTCTGCCGGCGGCCGTTCTCCATGCACGATCTGAACCGGATCCTGCTGGACTTGCCGCTCGACTTGGTCTGCGCCCAGCACCTCGAGGGAGGCCCCGAGGCCCAGCTCTATCTGCAGCTCGGCGAGAGGGAGATCGAGCTGGTGGGCACCTTCGAGGCCGCCTTCGGCGAGGGCGAAGGAAACACCTTCGCCTGGCCGGTGCCGAACGTGATCGGCGTGGTTCCCCGTTCCGATCTCCCCCGCGAGTAACCAGCCCGCCTAGCGAACCATGACGATCCGGTCGGTCAGGGTGAAATCCCCGGCCCGCAGGTGCACGAAGTAGAGGCCGGAGGCGACCGCCCGTCCGGCCGAATCCCGCCCGTCCCAGGTCAGGATCCGGGAACCGGCCTGCAACGGCCCCGCGTGCAGGCGACGCACCAGCCAACCCCTGGCGTCGAAGAGCGAGAGGTCTACCGCCGTCGCCGCCGGCAGGTCGAGCCGGATGCGGGCGCGGCCGTCGGTCGGGGGGCCGAGGACGGCCAGCAAGGGCCTCAGGATCAAGCCGTCGCCCACGGCCGTCGAGCCGCTGACGTCGAAGGAGCGCTTCTCGCCGAGCAGGCCACGCTCGCTGGGGTCGGCCGCGCAGGCGCGCCACCAGTAGGTGCCGTCGGCGAGGGTGGGCGCGGTCCAGGAGGTCTGGCTGGCTCCCTCGGCGATGTCGTCGGCGGCCGCGGCCAGGCTGGTGCAGAGCTCGTCCCCGTAGATCCGGAAGCCGTAGGTCACCGGCCCGGGCCCGTCCGGATCGTAGCTGTTGGTCACGGTGAGGGTGGGCGTCGCGTCGACCGTGGCCCCGGGGGCTGGGGAGACCAGCGAGGGCGGTGGCGGCGGCACGTTGTCCAGCTCGAACCCGTACAGCGCGACGTCGTCGATGAACCAGCCGTCCTCGTTGACCCAGGTGTCGGTGAACAGCTCGAAGCGGATGCGGACCTCCTGCCCGACGTAGTCGTCCAGGGGCAGGGTGACCTGCGTCCAGCCCATCTGGAAGCCGGTGTAGGTGGCGAGGGTGGTCCAGGGGCCACCGTCAGCGGACACCTTCACGTAGCCGTAGTCCCAGTCCTCCTCGATTTCGTAGCGATGCCAGAACGAGAGGCTCGAGGCGAGGTAGCCCTGGTCCAGGGTGGCCGAGCTGACGGTCTGGTCGGCGTAGTCGTCGCCGGGCGAGTCGGTCAGGCAGCTCGGCGGGGAGTGGCTCTGCGCGGAGGTGATCCCCCAGTCGTGGGTCAGCGTCCAGCCGGCCGACCCGAAGTCGAAGTCTGTGCTGTACACAACGGTCGGCGCCCCGACCTGGAAGTTGAAGACGTAGTCGAAGCTGCCGTCCTGCTGCGTGACCGTGGCGGTGACCGCGATCAGGTGTCCGGTCGGACAGGCGGCGTCGACCGTGACGTCGAAGGGGTCGGCCGCGAAGTCGACCGTGCCGAACGGGCCCAGATCGCCCAGGGAGCGGTACGCCTCGCCGAGCTGCAGGTACGGATCGTCGCTGCTCAGGGTGATGGTGACGTTCTGGGCGGTGGCGGTCACGCCCTGGTTCTCCACCAGAAAGGACAGGCCGGCGCTCTCGCCGGCATCGAGGCGGCCGTTCAGGTCGCCGCCGAGAACGGCGGGCTGGCTGACGTCGATGAAGGCGGCGGCGGCACGCATCAGGTAGATCGCGGGCCAGATATTCTCCTGGAACAGATCCCCGCGCCGGGATTCCGGCGGCCAGAAGAAGTCGCTGCTGTTGCCGATCTCGTTGGTGAAGCCCCAGATCCGGGTGTGGTGGCCGGTGTCCCCGTAGTCCCAGTCGAAGGAACCGCCGTTGACGTAGTACCCCAGGGTCTCAGGGCACTGGCCGGGCGTGTAACCGTTGTACATGGTCATGATCTGGCCCATGTGTTCGAAGATGGCGTCGTCGGGCGTGGGGTTGTTGATGTAGCCCCACGGGAAGAGGGTCAGGTTGCTGTAGGTGTGATAGCTGTTGCGGGTGACGAACTGGTGGCCGGCGACCAGGTTCATGATCGCCTGGACCTCCGGCTCGCTGCCGGCCGACGGCCCCCGGTAGGTTTCCTCGCAGGGGTCGGGGCTGCTGCCCGAGTTGTCGTAGCCCCACATGTAGGGGTAGTTCCGGTTGGGATCGACGCCCCAGCAGCCCCCGCCGTTGTTGCGGCGGTTCTTGCGCCACATGTCGCCCCAGTTGTTGTACCAGTAGCCGTCCGGGTTGACGCAGGGCACGAAGTAGACCTCGCGATTGTCGAGCAGCCAGGTCACCTCGGGGTCGCTGCCGTAGTTCTGGGCGAGGTACTCGGCGAACATGATGCAAAACTCGCCCGACATCGGCTCGCGGGCGTGGTGGATGCCGTCGAAGAGGATCTCCGGTTCGCCCTCGTCGAGGTCCGGGTTGTCCGACATGCGGAAGCACCAGATGTCGCGGCCCTCGTGGCTCAGGCCGAGCGACCACTTCTCGCTCACCACGCCGGGATAGAGTAGGCGCAGGCTGTCCACGAAGGCGACCTGCTCCGTCCAGTTGTGGTAGATGCCGAAGCTGTCGGACCTCTCCGCCGGCAGACGGGATCGCAGGAACGCTTCCACGTCCTCGTGGACGATGTCGAAGCGGCCGCCGGAGCGGCTGATGATCTCCAGGTATCGCGGGCTGGCCACTATGTCGACGTGATAGCCGGGCTTGGAGTGGACGATGTCCAGGCCCGGGTGTGCGTGCAGGAACGCGAGGTCCGCCGGTGAGTCGAGCCAGTAGCGGACCAGGGCGTGCGATCCGGAATCGGTCGCGGCGCTGGCCACGGTCGCAAGCGGCAACAAGAAGGCGAGGGCGAGCACGACCGCCGCGACGGCCAAGGTCGTGCCGGAACCGTTCTTCGGGACGAGACGCAACATGGGAAGCCTCCAAACCCTGGGGCGAATCGGTGTTCAAGCGGGTGGTGCGGGCGGGCGCTTGCCCGCGCAACCAGCATAATTATACCAGGTTTGGGGACGGGGCTGGAAGGAGAAGGGTGGTCGGAGCCTCTTCGGCATGGAGAGTTTCCCGGTCAAGATGTACACTGGCCGCGGCGTCGGCGTTAACCGGGCCAGGGTCCGGAGCCAGACACAGGAGGACAAACCCAGATGATCGACACGGGATTGAAGGGGAAGACCGCCCTGATCACGGGGGGGAACAACCCCCATGGAATCGGGGCGGCCATCGCGCGGGCGCTCGCCGCAGAGGGCGTCGGCGTTTTCATTCATTATTATCGGCAGGAGTCCGGGTCACCGGCCGAGAATAGCCGCCTCGACGAGGCGGGCGAGCCGGGACTCCCCTTCTTCTTCGCCCAGCAGGCGAAATCCGCTGGCGAAGTGGTTGCCTCCATTCGCGAGGCCGGCGGCGTGGCCGAGTCCTGGGAAGGGGACTTGACCTCGCCCGAGAACGTGGCCCGGTTGTGGGAGGAGGCGGAAAAGGCCCTCGGCCGGGTGGATATCCTCGTGAACAACGCCGCCGATTACCTGGCCGACACCTTCTTGCCTCTTGAGCCCTCGGACGCCGAGGTGTGGGAGGGAGGCCCGCCCGTGGCGATGATCGATGTCGAGAGCCACGATCGCCACTTCGCGGTGAACACGCGGGCGGCCGCCCTGCTCACCGCCCGGTTGGCCCGGGGCGTCCAGGTGCGGAAGGCCGGCTGGGGGCGGATCGTGAACATCAGCGCGGACTGCGCCTGGGGGTGTCCGAAGGAGATCTCCTACCGCGCCAGCAAGTACGCCCTGGAATCTTACAGTCGCAGCGCGGCCGCGGAGCTGGGGCCGCTGGGCATCACCGTGAACGTGGTCTCGCCCGGTCCTGTCCAGTCGGGTTACATCTCCCCGGAATGGGCGAACGCTCTGGTGCCGGAGATCCCGCTCCGCAGGGTCGGTCGGCCGGAGGACATCGCTAGCGCGGTGGTATTCTTCGCCTCCGAGCAGGCCGAATGGATCACGGGCCAGGTCCTTTTCGTCCACGGCGGGCATCGAATGGCGCTGGGCCTGTAGGCCGTTCAGGAACAACCCTGATTGAGGAGGCGCAGGATATGAGCGGACCAGCAAGCACCAGGACCAGGTTTTTCTGCACCGTTGCTCTGGTGATCGGGCTGCTTGTTGCCGGGATTCCGGCTTCGCCGGGGGCCGAGGAAAGCTGGCACCCCTTCGACGCGCTCGTCGGCACCTGGCAGGGAGTGAGCGAGGGCTGCGGCCTGGTGTCGGATGTTACCCACGAGTGGGGTACCGTGCTGGGGGGCAGGTTCCTGCAGCTCAGAACCAGGTCGCAGCCCCGCCCGGAGAGCGGCGAGGCGCCCCCCCACGAGGACATCGGGTTTCTCAGCCGGGATGCCGAAAACGACCGGTTCGTGTTCCGCCAGTTTCACACCGAGGGATTCGTCAACACCTACGAGGTCAACATCCAGGCAGGCGAAAAGCTGGCCCTTGTTTTTGACTTTCGCGAGGTCGAGAACGGCGGTGGCATGCAGGCCCGCCTGCGGTTGAACTTCACCGCCGCCGACGAATACGAGATGGCGCTCGATCTGGCCCCCCCCGGCAAGGACTTCTCGCCGTACCAGCAGATGACGATGAAGAAGGTGCAGTGATCACGGATGAAGCTCTTCGTGACCTACTGTTCGGCAGCGAAGGCGGGGGGCGAGGGGTTGCTCCCGGCCCTCGAACGGTATCTGAGCGACCGGATCCGGGAGGTTTACCGGGCGGCCAGGGCCGGCGGGGCGGATTTCCGGATCCTGTCCGGGGAGTTCGGCCTCTTGCGCGCCTCGGACCCTATTCCCGATTACGACCACTTGCTGACGAGCGAGGAGGTGCCGGCGCGAAGCCTGGGAATCGCGGACCAGCTGCGCGAGATCCAGCCGGAGCAAGTCGTCCTCTTCTCGCGGACCCTCCAGGCGGATCCGAACCTCGCCCCCTATCGCCAGGTGATGCGTGACGGGTGCCGGCTGGCCGGCGTCGCTTTCGAGATCGTGGAGATTCCCGGCACCTTCGGTCGCAGGTGATTACTCTGCTCCGGGCTCGCCCGGAACGAGGCGACGATCCTTTCCCTTTGTTGTTGTGCTTGACCACCCGGAATATTACCCTCGCTCACGCCATTCATGGCATCGGCTTGGCGGGATCGGTCAGTGATTCAATAATCCAGGTTAATGTTACTCTTCCTGGACGAGGCGATTTGACGGAGAGAGGAGGTGACAGGCAGGTGCCGGCAGGAGTTCGGCCCGGCGGGGTGACGGGCATCTCCGCTTCCGCAGCGGCCCGGGCATGAGTCATCCGGGAAAACGAGGAGTGGATGATGAAACTGAATGTAAGAGCGTTTGCGGTCGTATGTGCGTTGATCTGGGGCGTGGGGGTTTTCCTTGCCACCTGGTGGATCATTCTCTTCGAGGGCCCGACGGAGGATCCGACCTTCATCGGTCGGGTCTACCGGGGCTTCAGCGTCACGGCCGCGGGGAGTCTCGTCGGACTTGTATGGGGTCTGGCCGACGGTCTGATCGTAGGCGCCCTCTTCGCCTGGCTGTACAATCGGCTGGGGGAGCGTTTTTCCGCTGTAGCGGAGTGAGTGCCAGGATCACGTCCTTTTCACGCTATCATCGGCGTTTCTTCCGGTTTCCGGGAGATGGGACCTTCAGGAGGTGCCGAAATGGAAATTTTGGCTGATCTGTGGCTGCCGATCCTGCTCTCGTCGGTGTTCGTGTTCATCGTGAGCTCGATCTTTCACACCGTGATTCCCCTGCACAAGGGAGACCACAAGAAGATCCCCGGCGAGGAGCAGGTTCTCGCGGAGATGAGAGCCCAGGGCGTTCAACCGGGCGCTTACGTGTTTCCCTGCTCGGGCACGATGAAGGACATGGGCTCACTGGAGATGCTCGAGAAGTACCAGCGGGGGCCAGTGGGTTACATGACCGTGGTGCCCAGCACGGCGCCCAGGAGGGGGCGGTTCTTCGTCCTGTGGTTTCTCTACACGGTCATCATCGGTGTGTTCGTCGCCTACATCGCGGCGCTGAGCTTGAGCCGGGGAGCGGAGTACCGGGTCGTCTTTCGGGTGACCGGAACCGTGGCCGTTCTGGCCTACGCCGTCACCAGCCTTCCCGACTCGATCTGGAAGGGTCAGAGCTGGGGCACGACGCTCAAGTTCATCTTCGATGGCGTGGTCTACGGCCTCGTGACCGCGGGCACCTTCGGCTGGCTCTGGCCCTAGCCCGGATTTTTCATGAATAATCCGGGCTAGATCGACTGACGTTCGTCCAGCACCCGGGAAACAAAAAGGCTCCCGGCCCACAGGGGGCCGGGAGCCGCAGCCGTTTTCAGGACAAACCGTAGCCGCGGGGCTACTTCTTCCTGCCCATCCTGTCCACCTCGGCGCAGGTGTTCTTCACATGCTTGACCGACTTGCGCAGGGCCGCCCTCTCCTGGGGCGTCAGCTTGATCTCGACGACCTTCTCGACGCCGTTCTTGCCGAGGATGGCTGGCACGCCCACGAAGTGCCCCTTCACGCCGTACTCGCCCTGCAGCAGGGCGCAGACCGGGATGATCTTCCGCTTGTCCATGGCGATGGCCTCGAGCATCTCGAGCGCGGACCAGGCCGGGCTGACAAAGGCCGAGCCGGTGCCCAGCAGGGAGACGACCTCGCCGCCGGCGCCGCGGGTGCGCTTCTCGATGGCTTCGAGATCCTTTGGCTTGACGAACTGCTCGACCGGCAGGCCGTAGATGCGGCAGGCGCTGCGGATCGGCACCATGGTGTCGCCGTGGCCGCCGAGGACGACCGCCTCGACGTTCTCGACCGAGACGTTGGCGGCGTCGGCCACGAAGTACTTGTAGCGGCCCGAGTCCAGGACCCCCGCCATGCCCATGATCTTCCGCTTCGGACAGCGCAGCTTCTTGTACAGGCGATAGACGATGGCGTCCAGCGGATTGGCCACCGAGATGATGAAGGCGTTCGGGCAGTACTTCTTGATGCCGTCGGCGACGGCGTCCGTGATTCCCAGGTTGGTCGCCAGCAGCTCCTCGCGGCTGGGGAAGGTTCCGTCGGGACGCACGGTGCGCGGCACGCCGGCGGTGTTGATGACGAAGTCCGATCCCTTCAGCACGCTGAAGGTCTTGCCGGCCTGGAAGTTGACGTCGCGGTTGATGGTCGGCATGCCCTCGGCGATGTCCAGGCACTTGCCCTTGGCCAGGTCCGGCGGCTTGATGTCGACGAGACCGATGTTCCGAGCCAGACGGCGAGTGACGATCTCCGAAACCAGCACCCCACCGATTTGTCCCCCGCCGATGAGTCCGATCTTGTTAACCATTGCCGTTCTCCTTACCCTCTGTGGTCCGGCGTTTTTCCGCGGATCCGCCGGCTGCCAGCCCGGATCCCCCTTTTCTCTTCGTTGGCCGAATTTAGCACCCGGGATGTGGTAAAACCAGATTTTTACCCCGGCCGCTCCGCAGGGAAGATGCCCTCGATGGCGATTCGCGACCAGTCCTCGAAGGTGCCGCCCTCGGGGCCGCGCTCCGGGCCGCTTTTGCCCGGCAGGTCCCGCGCCGCTATCCAGCAGGCCCGGTTCGGTTCGGCCTGGGCGGTGACCGTGGCCAGGATCTCCTCGTCGCCGCCGTCGAAGTTCTCCAGGTCGACCACGAAGACGACGCCGAAGTGGACGCTCGAGACATCCTCCCGGTCGCTGTTGATGAAGCCCACCGGCGTGAAGCGCTCACCCGCCAGGTTCAGACCGGTCTCCTCGGCCAGCTCGCGTTTCGCCGTGGCCAGCACCAGGCCGCGGGAGGTGACCTCCCGGTCGCCGCGGTCCAGCGGCTCGACGTGTCCGCCGAACCCGATCGACCAGAGGCCTCCGAGTCGTTGCTCGGAATGAGCTACCCGCCGCTGGTAGGCGAGCACCCTTTCGGTCGCGCTCTCGCCGCGCTTGAGGATCAGGTAGGGTATGATCTGTTTGAAGTGGGAGCTGGTCTCCATGAAGTCCCGCTCGGCGAAGAACAGCCGGGGCGCGACCGCGGCGAGATCGACCGTGTCCGGGGGCAGGAAGCCCTGGGGACTGAGACCCGGAAACAGGTGCTTGCGCTCGATGACCAGGATGAATCGCACTTCGTTTGTCCTACTGAAGGGAGGCGGTGGCGGTCAGGTACCGGTCGGCGCCCACCTCGAGGGGGCTGCCGGGCGGCGTATACTGCGACAGCAGCTCACGTCCGCGGGTGATCCGATCCTCGGTGGCGGGGTGAGTGCTGAACCAGCCCTCCAGGCCGCTTGGCGAGGATCCGCCCTGCATGTCGAGCAGGGTCTGGAAGAAGTCCAGCATCTTGGCGGGATCGTAACCAGCGGCGCCGCTATACTTCAGGCCGAACTCGTCCGCCTCGAACTCGGCGCTGCGGCTGTTCTTCAGGAGCACGACCTGCGTGGCCACCCCGATGATCGCCTGCATGGTCTTCTGGTCGCCGATCACCAGGTCCGTGGCCAGGGCCACGCCGTAGGCGGTCTGCAGGCGCCGCACCGAGTGCCGGCCGACGACGTGGCCGACCTCGTGGCCCAGGACGGCCGCCACCTCCGCCTCGCTCCGCGCCGCCTTCAGCAGGCCGGTGGTGATGTAGATGAAACCCCCGGGTGCGGCGAAGGCGTTGACGATGTCGTCGTCCAGGACGGCGAAATGGTAGGTCACGTCCTTGCGGTCGGCGTGAGCGGCAACCCGCCGGCCGACGCCGTCGATGTAGGCGGTCAGCTCACCTTCGGGCAGGACCTTGAATTCCTGGCGGAGGTTCTGATCGACCCCCTCGCCGATCTGGACCTCCTGCTCGGTGGAGATCAGGATCAGGCTCCTCTGGCCGCCGGGGCCGGTGGTCGCACAGCCGGCCAGGCAGCCCAGGACACCGGTCAGCAGGGCCAGGATCAGAACCAGCAGCCGGCGGCTCGGCGGCCGGCCGGGTTTCTGGAGGTGGCGCATGGCAGTCCTCTCGGCGGGAAAATCCCCGGGATGGCAGGGTTATGCGGTGAACCCAGGGTCCCAGGATAACAAACCAGCATTTCCGGTGGAACCTAAACTTGGCGGTGGTGGCCGGATGATCTTCCGGCCCTAACCTTTGAAAGGCCCACTCAGGACGGTGTATAATTATGGCGAAGAAAATGGCCGGAACATCCCCGGGAGTGCATTCCCATCCTGGTACCACCGCCACCCTCGTCCAAAGGTGTCCAGATGCCTGCCCGAGTTATCCTTCTTCCCCTTGTCGCCTTCTGGGCCGCCGGGCTCGGGGGAGCCCCGGCCGGCGCCGAGCCGCAAAGGCTGATCCTGGATCCTGCCGCGGGGACCGACCGACCGGCCTTCGCTGTCAACGAGAAGACCCCTGGTAACCTGGTCGTCCGGCTTGAGGTGCCCTCGGTCCACGTCCAGGTCATCGTCAGGGACGGCCAGCGGTACCAGCTGCTGGAGATTCCCGGCGGGGAACTCCACGGCCGCGAGGGCGAGCCCGGCCTGCCCGTGATTTCCCGCCTGCTCGCCGTGCCTGCCGGCGCCAGGGTCTCGGCCCGGGTGGTGGATCAACGCGTGGAGTCGTTTCCCGGCTGCCGCCCCTGGCCGGTCCAGCCAGACCGGGCCGAGAGGTTCGTGATCGACCGGACGGCCTACGCGGCCGACGCCGCGCTGGCCGGGCCAGCCGTCGAGGTCGGCCCGCCGGCTTTCCTGCGGGACGTGCAGGTGGTCCCCGTTACCTTCCACCCGGTGCAGTACGACCCGGCCCGGCAGGAGGTACGGATCGCCGGCCGTCTCGAGGTCACCTTCTCGTTTGAGGGGGCGACGGGCGGGTCCGGCCGGGTTGCTTCCCCGGGCCTCGTGCCGGAGTCCTTCGCCAATATCTTCGCCAGCCGGGTGCTGGGATACGACCGGTCCGGCGAGCAGGTCGGTCCGGGCTCCTTCCTGGCCATCTGCGCGAACGACGCCGGGGTGATCTCGGCCCTGAATCCCCTGCTGGCCTGGCGGCAGCGGCAGGGGTACAACGTGGTGCTGGCCACCACTGCCGAGACCGGGAACACGGCCGGCGAGATCAAGGCCTTCATCCAGGAGGCCTACGAGACCTGGCCGATTCCCCTGGAGTTCGTGCTGGTGGTGGGTGACGCCACCGGCGCCACCGGCGTGGCCGCCCCGCGGGAATCGGCCTCCGGGTACAACGGCGAGGGCGATCACTACTACGCGACCCTCGCGGGCGACGACGTGCTGCCGGAGGTGCATGTCGGCCGGCTCTCCTTCCGCAACGTGGCCGAGCTGCAAACGATCGTCACCAAGATCGTCACCTACGAGACCGAGCCGCCGCTGACGGATGCGGGCTGGTTCGGCCGGGCCAACCTGACGGGCGATCCCGGCGCCTCGGGCATCACCTGCGTCTATGTGAACCAGTGGTTGAAGGCCCAGCTGCTGGCCGCCGGCTTCACCCAGGTGGATACAACCTGGTACGGCAACTTCCCCGTCGAGATGATGAACAAGACGAACCAGGGCGTCAGCGTCTTCGGCTACCGGGGTTTCTACGACATGTCCGGTTTCACAACCAGCCACATCGACGCCCTGTCCAACGGCGGCAAGCTTCCCTTTGCGGTGCTTCTGACCTGCGACACCGGTTCCTGGGCTTCCCAGACCCATTGCCGGTCCGAGGCCTTCCTGCGGGCGCCCAACGGCGGCGCCGTGGCGGCGATCGGCACCGCGACCACCGGCACTCACACCCGCTACAACAACTGCTTCTACAACGGGGTCTGGGACGGGGTGATCAACAGCGGCGATTTCCGGGTGGGCGTTGGCCAGACCCTGGGGAAGGTCGGCTTCTACAACAATTACCAGCTGTCCGAACCCAATACCGTGGTGGCCTGGTGCTACTGGAACAGCCTGATGGGGGACCCCGCCACGGACTTGTGGACCGGCTTGCCCACCGCGCTCACGGTCGATTATCCGGCCGACCTGCCCCTGGGGGCCAACGCGGTGCCGGTCACCGTGACGTCCCTCGGGGCGCCCGAGCTGGAGGTCCGGGTGAGTCTCTTCAAGGCAGGCGAGGTCCTCGTCTCCGGTTACACCGACCCCGGCGGCAGCGTGGTCTTGCCGCTGGCCGCCGTGACCGGCGGTGAGCTGCTGGTGACCGCCACCAAGCACGACCGTCTACCCTACCAGGGCAGCCTTAACCTTGGCGCCGTGACCGCCTTCTGCGCCGTGGCCGACCTGGTGGTGGACGACGATGCGAGCGGCGGCAGCTCCGGCAACGGCGACGGCATTCCCAACCCGGGCGAGACCCTCGAGGTGGCCATCGCCTTGCAGAACCACGGTGACGGGCCGGCCGCCGACGTTTTCGCGATCCTCAGCAGCGAGGATCCATTCCTGGCGGTGAGCGACGGGAGCGATTCCTACGGGACCATCGGCCCGGGCGAGACCGCCTGGGGCGCCGACGGCTACGTGGTCGCCCTGGATCCCGCCGCGCCCGAAGGGCACGAGCCGATGGTGCGCCTGGAGGTGGGGGACGGGTCGGCGACCTGGTCGTCCCTGGTTCCGCTGAGCGTCCTGAGTGCCGCCTTCACTTTCGAGTCCGCCGGCTGGAGCGGCGGCGGGTCCGAGCTCGACCCGGGGGAGTCCGGCGAGTTGACGGTCCAGATCCGGAACCTGGGCAGCCTGGCGGCGGAGGGCTGCACGGCGGTGCTGGCGACCGAGAGCCCCTGGGTGACGGTCGTCGATTCGCTCGGCACCTTCGGCAGCGTGGCCCCGGGCACCGTCGCCGGCAACGCGGCCGACCCCTTCGGCCTGGCGGTGGGCATCAGCTGTTTCGAGGGTCATCTGGCCGGGTTCAAACTGACCCTGCAGTTCAACGGTCTGGTCCAGGACACGGTCGAGTTCACCTTGCCAGTCGGCAGCACCGACACCGACGATCCGGTCGGGCCCGACGGCCACGGGTACTACGCCTTCGACAACACCGACAGCGGGTACTTCCTGGCTCCCGTCTACGACTGGGTCGAGCTCGCTCCCACGCACGGGGGGCCCGGCACCAGCGTGGGCCTGAACGATTTCGGCTGGGAGCAGGACGACACCGAGGTCCTCGATCTGCCCTTCACCTTCCGGTATTACGGCCAGGAATACGACCGGATCTCGGTTTGCTCCAACGGCTGGATCGCCCTGGGCGTGACCTCCCTGCGGCACTACCGCAACTGGACCCTTCCCAGCAGCGGCAGCCCCGACGCCCTGATCGCGCCCTTCTGGGACAACCTCTACCAGAGCGGCACGAACCTGGTCTATTACTGGTACGACGAGGCGAACTACCGCTTCGTCGTGCAGTGGAGCCGCCTGCAGAATCATTTCTCGGCCGCGGTGCAGAACTTCGAGGTCATCCTCTATCACCCCATCGTGTACCCGACTGCCACCGGTGACGGACAGATCCTCTGCCAGTACGAGACCGTCAACAACACCGACACCCGGGACGGCTATGCCACGGTCGGGATCCAGAATCTCGATCACACCGACGGCGTGCTCTACACCTATTGGAACCAGTACGCTCCCGGCGCGGCACCGCTGGCGTCCGG
>CAZAHC010000040.1:0-17657 GCA_964484595.1 uncultured Fibrobacteraceae bacterium
AGCTGGAGCTGGACCTTCGGTGATGGTGGCACCTCCACCGCCCAGAACCCGGCGCACACCTACACGACCGCCGGCACTTACACGGTGACCCTGACGGCGGCGAACGGTTGCGGGTCGGACGGAGAGACCAGGGCCAACTACATCACCGTGACCGAGCCGGTCGGCGGCTGGGTGACCATCACCTACGACGACTTCGAGAGCGGCTGGGGCAACTACACTGACGGCGGCGGAGATTGCTACCTGTACACGAGCGGCACGCGCGCTCACCAGGGCAGCAACGCCGGCGGGATCCAGGACAACAGCGGCACCAGCTCGTCGTTCTACCACACCGGCAGCCACGACGTTTCCGCCTTCACCGACCTGGAAGTCGAGTTCTGGTTCTATGCCAACAGCATGGAGAACAACGAGGACTTCTGGGTGCAGTACTTCGACGGCTCGAGCTGGCGCACCGTCGCCAGCTACGCCCGCGGCACGGACTTCAACAACAACGTGTTCTACAACAAGGTGGTCCAGATCCCGGCCGGCACGTACAGCTACCCGGGCAACGCCAAGATCCGGTTCCGGTGCGACGCCAGCGGCAACGGCGACGACGTCTACATCGACGAGGTCGAGTTCCGCGGCTACAGCAGCGGCGGGCCGGTCCCGCCGGTCGCGGCCTTCACCGGCACGCCGACCAGTGGCGACTACCCGCTGACCGTGACCTTCACGGACGAGTCCATGGGCTCACCGACGAGCTGGAGCTGGACCTTCGGCGACGGCGGCACCTCGACCGCCCAGGACCCGACGCACACCTACACGGCGGCCGGCACCTACACCGTCACCCTGACGGTGAGCAACGAGGCCGGCTCCGACGACGAGACCAAGGTGGACTTCATCACCGTGACCGAGCCCGGCAGCGGCACCTGGGTCACGATCACCTACGACGACTTCGAGGGCGGCTGGGGCAGCTACTCCGACGGCGGCAGCGACTGTCGCCGGTACACCGGCGGCACCTACGCCCACCAGGGCATTGCCGCCCTGGACATCCAGGACAACAGCGGCACCGCTTCGTCGTTCTACCACACCACCGGTCACAACGTGTCCGGGTACACGGACCTGGAGGTGGAGTTCTGGTTCTATGCCAAAAGCATGGAGAACAACGAGGACTTCTGGGTGCAGTACTACGACGGCTCGAGCTGGCACACAGTGGCCACCTACGCTCGGGGAACCGACTTCAACAACGGGGTCTTCTACAACGAGGTGGTCTCTATCCCCGCCGACACGTACACCTACTCCACCAACGCGAAGCTTCGCTTCATGTGCGATGCGAGCGGTAACCGGGACGACGTGTACATCGACGAGATCGAGTTCCGCGGCTTCAGCGGCGGCGGCGCCGGCGGCAACCCCGACCTCGACACGCTGGCGGGTCAGCCCATGCCCGAGCGGTTCTCGCTTGCCCAGAACTATCCCAATCCGTTCAACCCGGCCACGACGATCGACTTCAGCCTGCCCGACCCGACCCAGGTCAGGGTCACGGTCTACGACGTCAGGGGACGGCAGGTGGCCACGCTGGCCGAGGGCCACTTCCCGGCCGGCACTCACAGTGTCCGGTGGGATGCTCGGGGACTCGCCTCGGGGCCCTACTTCTGCCGGATCCAGGCTGGTAACCTGGTTGCGACCAGAACCATGATGCTCCTCAAGTAGAAGCACCGGTTCATACTCTGACTCCAATCCGCCCGGCCGGACCGCGAGGTCCAGCCGGGTTTTTTCCTGGGTTGGCTGGCCCGAGGCTGGCCCGATCCTTGAAACGGCACTGTTCACGGGGCGGGAATACGTATTCCGGGAAGCGACCAGGAAGCACAGGAAGCGGCCGGCCGGGTCTGGTTTTCCCGGTCTGCAGCGAAGCCATGCATTATTCAACCTCGCCCGGTTCACCCCGGGTCATGGCCCGGAATCGCAGGATAACCGCATCATGCCCGAGTACGCCATCCACGATTCCCGGGTCCCGGTCGACCGCCAGGAGGAGCGGGCCGCCGCTACCCTCCTGCACCAGGCAGCCAGGAGCCGCGCCGAGGGAGACTACGAGGAAGCCGAGAAGCTGCTGTGCAAGGCCATCGCTCAGGCTCCGGGTCACACCCGGTGCCTGCTGGAACTCGCGCTGTGTCTGGCCGAGGGGCCCGGCCGGTTCGTGTCCGCCGAGAAGCTGGCCCGGCGCGCGATGTACCAGGAACCGGAGAACCCCGACTGCTACTTCGTCCTCGGCAAGGTCAACCTGCTCGGCCACCGCCACGAGAGAGCCGCCCGTTACCTCGACCAGGCTCTTCGCCTCGACCCCGCGAACAACATCTACCGGATGGCCCTGGAATCCTGCCCCAGGCCGGACTCCGGCCAGCAGAAATCCCAACCGGCTTCCAGTTCCTGGCCGGGAAAAATCAGAAGGTACCTTGGCGCCCTGACCGGGAAATGAGGTCCGGCTACTTCAGCAGGGTCATGCACCTGGTCTGCGTGAACGCCCCCGCCTCGAGCCGGTAGAAGTAGACCCCCGCCCCGACCGCCAGCCCCGCTCCATCCCGGCCGTTCCACATCGTCTCGTGACGCCCGGCGGGCAGCGCCTCACCGGCGAGGAGCACCCTCACCAGGCGACCCGAGACGTCGTAGACCCGCAGATCGACCCGGGCCGGATCGGGCAGGTCGAAGCAGATGGTGGTCGAGGGGTTGAAGGGGTTCGGGTAATTCTGCCGCAGGGCAAGATTCGCAGGCGGGACGGGATCCAGACCAGCCGCCACCTGCTGCTCAAGGACATACAGGCCACACCTGGAGCTGGTCACGTAGACCAGGTCGCCGGCGACGGCCACGGAGCAGGCCGAGCGGGGCAGCCCGTTGAAGGCGACCTCCTGCATGTTCTGCGGATCGCTGACGTCGATTATCCGCACACCGGCCTCCAGGGCGGCGACGTAAGCCAGGTCACCCACCACGAACACGGCCTGGGCGTAATCCGGGGTCGGGAACGAACCCAGCTCCACGGGGGCCAGGGGATCGCTGACGTCGAAGACGACCAGACCGTGCAGGCTGTTGGCCATGTAGACCCGGTCCCCGGCGGCGAAAACACCGTTCGAGTAGCCGCTCAGGGGCAAAGTCGACACCACCGCCGGCGCCGCGGGATCGCTGACGTCGAACACACAAAAACCGTCGTAGAAGGCCGAGCCGTAGACATAGGCGCCCTGCACGTCCAGGTGATAGCCGATCAGTTCGTCACAGGAACCGACCTCCACCGGCAGGGCCGGATCTGTGACGTCGAAAATCTGCAGGCCGTGCCAGTCGCTGATCGCGTAGAGATAGTCGCCGGCCACCTCGACTTCCCAGAAGATCGCGCCCATCTCGTAGATGTCGTACACGAACTCCGGCGCGTTGGGATCGCTGACATCGAAGATCCGCACTCCCGCCAGGTAGTCCGCCAGGTAGGCGTACCCGCCGCCGACGGCGAGCTGGATCGGATCGATGTACGTCTGGCCGAAGGACAGGATCTCGGGCCAGGCCGGATCGACCGGATCGAGGATGAAGAGCCCGGCGGCGCTGTAGACCCGCGTCCCGCCGTCCGCCTTCCGGCCCTTCTCCTCCGGCGGCGCATAACCTCCGGCCAGGTAGACCAGGCCATCCTCCACCCTGAGGTCGCGGGCCCAGCCCACCAGGCCGTAGTGACCGGTCTGGACGGGGAGCTTGGGATCGAAAATATCCACCACCGTGAAGCCGCCGAACAGGCAGCCGAGGTGGGCAAACCCGTCCCGGATGGTGATGCGCCTCGCCCAGCCGGGCAGATCGAGGTACGTCACCTCCACGGGGCGGGTGGGATCGGCGATGTTCACCACCCCGATGCCGTGGTCCGCCAGGGCCGCGAAGGCGTAATCCCCCGCCAGGTCCATGCGGTAGTTATAGGTCCCGTAGGGGAAATCGAAGTCCAGGGAGCACCCGCCGACGAGAACCGGCTCCTCGCCGCCCAGATCGACGACGTGCATGCCCGTGCCCCCGGCCGACAGGAAGGCGTAGTCATCCCTGACCCTAACCCCGCGGACGCTGCCGGGAACGTCGAAGGTCTGGGTGAGGATCGGATGAGTGGGATCGCTGACATCGATGATCCGCAGGCCGGCGTTGTCGCCGGCTGCGTACAGGGTATCCCCCACCAGCTCGAGATCTCTCACCTGGTGGGACAGAGGCAGGAAGGACACGACCGCCGGCGCGCCGGGATCGCTGATGTCGAAGACACGTACACCGTAATACCGGTGGGCCACGAAGGCGTGGGCCACGCCCAGGACGATATCCCCCCCGTATCCCCCGGGCAGGGGACAGGAACCGATCTCGAACGGGGCGGTCGGGTCGCTGACGTCGACGACGCGAAGACCGACATCTTCCGGAGCCAGATAGGCCAGGCCCGCCCTGACGGCGATGCCCCTCGCATCGTCCGGCATCGGCAGGAATCCCACCGGCACGGGATCGGCGCCGCCCGCCAGGTCCAGGACCAGCAGGCCGCTCCTGGTGGCGCAGAAGGCGAAGTCGCCCTCGAGCGCCAGGTCCGCCGTTTCGCCGGGGATGCAGCCCACCAGGTCCAGGTTCGCGCTGGTCGTGGCCGGGGCGGTCACGGGAATCAGCAGCGACAGGACAAGAAAAAGCCCGGCAATTCGTCGGGCCAGGATCCGGGCCACCTGTTCCATATGACTTCCCCCTTATTGGGCTACGCGACGCCCTCACTGCTGAGGGGAAGTTTAGCATGAATCCGCTGGATTGTCTCACCCGGGGCTCGAATCCGGGCTCGAGGCCCGCTCCTCCCGGAGAGCCTCCGCCAGGTCCAGCCAGGGTTGCTTCTTGGCGCGCATCAGCTCCGGGTCACGCAGCAGGTGCGCGACCGCGGGTCGCACGGGGAAGCGTTCCCGGTAGCTCAGGGCCGCTTTTTGAAAGGCGCAGTGCAGGGCGGGCACCCGCCGGGGATCGCGGTTGCCCTCCAGGTAACCGGTGGCCACCGGACAGGTCTGGCAGGCGTCGCGGTAGGAGCAATCCCGGCAGCGGCCGTAGCGGGAGTACCGGTCCTCGAGGTGGCCGAACAGGTCGTTCTGCCGGGCCGCCCGGCAGAACGCCTCCACCCGCTCCCAGAAGCACGGCTCCCTGACGTCACCCGGTCCCAGACCCGCCACGCGGCCCAGGAGGGAATCCGGCGGGAAGTTCTGGACCGAGTCCAGCACCGCGAGGCAGCCGCGCACCTGCCCGTCCACGTCCACGGCCAGGGTGGCTCCCTCGGGGAAGCCGCACCCCGGCCCCTCCGGGGAAGCGTCCGGCTCCTCTTGCGCCGGTTCCTTTTCCTCAGCGCGGCGGAAAATCACCACCGGGATCTGGCCCGTGCGCTCGAAGTACCCGAGGCTGCTGGTGAAGATCCGCGCGAACTGCTCGGCCAAGGCGGGCCGGAAATCCCCGCGCCAGCCAGGGTAGGGCGTGACCGTCGGGTACATTGTGATCCGGGGCACCTCCTTGGCCAGGAAGTAATCGACCGAGTCGGCCAGGTAGGGAATGGTCGGGGGAATGATCGTCATGGCCACCTTCAGGTGGCGGCGATAGAACTGCGGCTGCCAGTCTCGCAGGCGGCCGAGCAGTTGATCCAGCGCGTCGAACGTACCTGACGCCCGCTGCTCCTGGGCCGGGCGCACCCCGTCGAAGCTGAGCTGGAGCTCGAAGTCGTGATCCGCCAGAAAGGCGGCCAGGTCCTCGGTAAGCAACAGGCCGTTCGTGATCAGGGTGTACCTGACCAGCCGGCCGGGCGGGCGGTTGGCCGTGACGTGGGCCACCGCCCGGCGCAGGAGGTCGTCCGCCAGCAACGGCTCGCCGCCCGAGAAGGTCAGGTTCACCTGCCGCTCCGGCGAGGAAAGGGCCAGGTCCAGCGCCGCCCGCAGCGTCGACCACTCCATGCGCCCGCCGGGCGCGCCGGGCCCGGCAGACTTGCCGGGCCGGGCAGCCTGGTAGCAGTAGCTGCACCGGAGGTTGCAGGCGGTCGTCAGCACCATCGAAAGGGATCCCCGCCCGGGAACCCCGGCCGTCTTGTCGCCCGCTACCTCGAGAACCACCAGCCAGCCCTCACGATGTCGCCGAGGGCGGGTCGATTTCCAGTTCCTGGTCCAGCCAGGTGATCGCCTCGCAGCAGCCCTTCAGGTATTCCTCGACCTCCTCCAGAGCCTGGCTGACGATCTTTGGATCGGGTCCGGGCCTTACACAGCTTCTCGTCGGGGGCGGCGGGGGTACAGGGGGGCCGTCTTTCCCGAAACCAGGGCAGGCGCCCTGTATATCGACAAGAGGAGCGCCCTCCGGAGCCCCGACGGCTTGCCTGATGGCTCCCAGCCACGCCACTATCTCCTCACACGCATACAGCAAGTTGGCAACCTTGACCGGTCCTTCACTCATCGTTTTTCCCTCCTGTTCTGGTATCAGTAATCACCGTCTTCCGCTTCGAGCACCCAGATGTTACCCGCCATCTGGGGTCGGGAGAACACCAGCAGGTTCCCGTCCCGGGAAAGATCGAACGTGGCCATCGCCGTCAGGGGGCCGAAAACGACCGGCGGTTCCACCGATTCCGGCTCCGTTCCCTCTGGCGACACGAGACGCAAGATGAAAAGATCCTCCCCCCAGCTCCCGCTCGCCCAGATCCGGCCCGTTGCGTGGTTCCAGCAAACACTCAAGGCATTCGCTCCCCGGGTCACCTGCTGGGGCGACTCGCTGCCGTCGGCGGGGACCAGCCAGACCTCGTTGCTGCCTTCCTGGACTCCCACGAACGCCAGTAAGTTTCCACCGGGGGACCAGGCGGGAGAATAAGCGCCGACGCTGCCGTCGGTCAGGCGATGCGGTGGGCCGGCGGGCCGGCCTTCCGACACCGGCGCGATCCAGATGTCGGAGGATCCCTCCCGCTCGGAGACGAAGGCCAGCTCCGTGCCGTCGGGCGCCCAGGCCGGGTACAGATCCATCGCCGGGTGGCTGGTGAACTGCCGGGGCCGGCCGCCACCGGCCGGGATGATCCAGATGTCGCGCTGGCCGGCGTGGTTACGATAGTAGGCCACCCACCTGCCGTCGGGAGAGACCGCCGGCTGGATTTCCCCGCCCTCCTGGTCGGTGACCCGGCTCACGGCTCCGGACGGAACCCCCTGGGCCAGGGGCTGCACCCAGAGATCGTAGCTGGCGTCCCACCGGTCGGATACGAAGAAGATCTTGCTCGCGTCGGGGGCGAAGGTGAGCGACGGGGAGTCCCGCAGGGCCGGGAGCGAAATCTCGCGGCCGGTGCGCCGGTCCAGCAGGAACAGATCCAGCTCGTCGCGCTGCGTGGAATAGGCCAGCGCACCACCGGTGGCCGCAACGCTGGGGTGACGCTCCGGGCCGGTGCCCATGGTCAAGCGGTGCGGCTTGCCCCCGCCGGCGTCAACCTGCCAGAGGGCCTGGATTCCCTCGCGACTGGAGGAGAAGTACACCTGCTCCCCGTCGGCGGACCAGACCGGCTCGGAATCGCCAACCCCTTCGGTGGTCAGCTTCCGTGCGGGCCCCCCGGCAACCGGAACGAGCCACAGGTTCTGGTGCGCCGCGTAGCAGATCCGGCTGCCGTCCGGGGACCAGGCGGGGTATCGGTGGTTCCAGAGCCCATCCTCCTCGCCGGTCAGGAACCTGACCTCGTCCGGGGCGGCCAGCGAGGCCACGGCGATCCGCAGGTAACCCGACGGGCCACTCCGGGAGAAGGCCACCTGCATGCCGTCGGGGGAGATCGCCGGGTGTACGGCATCGGGAACCAGGAGGGTCGCCCCGCCTCCCAGCTGCCCCAGCTTCCAGACACCGGACTCGCTCCCGCGGTCGGAGACGAAGGCCAGGCTGCGGCCGTCGGGAAACCAGGTCGGTTCGCTGTCCGCGCCGGGATAATCGGTGAGCTGGATGGGATTGCCCCCGCGCGCATCGACCACGAAGATGTCCAGGTTGCCCGCAGCGTTGGAGGCGTAGGCGATCCGGCCGCCGTCGGGTGAGAGACAGGGATCGCCGTCCCAGCTCTCGGTGCGGGTCACCTGGCGCGGCTGCCCGGCGGTCAACGGCCGCAGCTTCCCGCTCAGCTCTGGCCACCGCCAGGCCAGCAGACCCACCGCCACCGCCAGGGCGAAGATGGCCCCGGCGAGCAGGAACCGGCGGCCGGGGCGGGGAAAGGCCCAGGTGGGCATGCTGACGGTATCGGACGGGGCGTACTGCTGCCGCAGGGCGCGCAGGTCGGCGAGCATCTCCGCGACATCGCAGTAACGTTTCCGCGGATCCTTGGCCAGCGCCCGCCTGGCGATCCAGTCCCACTCGGGCGTGACCTCCGATCGTAGCGAAGAGATCGACGCCGGGTCCTCGTTCTGGATCGCGTGAACCACCGCCTGGTCGAAATCACCGCGGAAGGGGAGGTGCCCGGTGGCGATCTCGTGGAAGACGACCCCAGGGACCAGATGTCCGTCAGGTGATCCAGAGGCTTGCCGCAGGTCTGTTCCGGGGACATGTAGGTGACGGTCCCGACAACCGCGTCCGACCTGGTCACCCGGGTCGCCTCGGGCATCGTGGCCAGGCCGAAATCCATGATCTTCACCTGGCCCTGGCCCGTGAGCATGATGTTCGCCGGCTTGATGTCCCGGTGGACGATCCCCCGGGCGTGCGCCTCGCGCAGGCCCTCGGCGATCTGGATGGTGATGTCGAGCGCCTCGGCCAGCGGCAACGGGTCCCCGCGAAGCCTCTCCCGGAGGCTCTGCCCCTCGACGTAGGCCATGGCGATGAAGGTCTGGCCGTCGACCTCGTCGATCTCGTAGACGTGGCAGATGCCGGAGTGATCGAGGCTGGCGGCCGCCTTGGCCTCGCGCAGGAACCGGGCCTTGCCCCTGCCGCCGCCGGTGGCGCCCTCCGGCAGAAACTTCAGGGCCACGATGCGGTCGAGTCGCAGATCCCGAGCCTTGTAGACCACCCCCATGCCGCCTTCGCCGAGCAAGGCGAGGACCTCGTAGTGGGAGACGGTCTGACCTATCATGCGGCACTCCTGCGAAAAGCGAGAGCGGAGAGCGACGACAGGGTGTCGCTCCATCTTGATGCCGAATCAGAGTTGTCTTTGCAGGGAATTGAGTTATCGCGCCTGGTCCCCCGTCCTCGTAGTCATCGTACCACACAGGAACGGGTTAGGCAAACACACCCAAATCACATTGGTTGTGACCCGGATGGCCAAAATTTGGGCAAAATTTGTGTTATGATCCCCCACTCAACTGTCCAGATCAGGGGTGGATCTTTTTTCCGAGGATTCTGACGCCAGAATCGACCAGACAGGGAGCGAACATGCTTCGCCGAGGCAGGATCATTCGCGAAAAAACCGGACCAGGATCGCCATTGACCAGGAAACGGAGGAACACCGTGAAAGCATCCATCTTCCTAGGGGTTTTTCTCTCCATCTCGCTTTCAACTTCAGCTGTTGTTTCCACTCCGCCTGCGGGACACGAAACACCTGGAAGGGGAGAGCTTCACCCGCGGGGCGAACTGGCCGCGGAGCAGATTGCCCGCAGCGGCGCTGAACCCAAGGCCGTCATCCAGACCAGCCCGGCGCCGATCAGCGCCGCCGAGGCCGATCTCATCCGCGAGCTGCGCGACGCCAAGATGGCGGTCGACCCGGTTTCGATCCTGCGCGCCGAGGAGGAATTCGCCTCCCTCAGGGGCAAGCCGCTCGCCTTCGTCCCTGCCAGCCAACAGGCGGCCGATCGGCCTGCCGGCGCCATCGCCGGGGGCGCCGGTTCCGGCGGCGAACGCTGGTTGCCTCACGAGTTCCTGCTGGCGGGCAGCGAGTATCCCGAGCTGAAACCCACGCTGGCGAGCGATGCGGCGGGGAATCTTTATGCAGCCATCCAGGAGGAGTCCGATCCTGGCGTGCACTCCTGCGTGATCTACAAGTCGACCGACGGCGGCGAGCACTGGAACCGGATCTTCTTCGTCTACGGCCCGGACCTGATCACGCCGTCCCTCGCCCTCGCCGAGGGTGGCCAGAACTGGCTGTTCATGGCCTTTCACAACAACACCAGTCAAACCATACACGTCCTGCGTCTGGATCTGGACGACCTGCTCACCTGGGACATCACGGACATCGAGACCAACGTCCTGGGCGTGGCCAACCCCAGGATTGCCACCGATGCCGCCGAGTATGCGGGATGGTACGTCTATCTTGTTTACAACTCCCGGGCCATCGACAACTGGATCTTCGCGTTCTCGAGGACTACGGACTACGGCGCCACCTGGGTCGCCCCGGAGATCGTTGGTGGTTACTGCGGCTACCCGGGGGAATTCTATGACGGCACCGAAGCCCACCCGGACATCGAGTTCGGCAGCGACAACCTCTACATCGCCTTCGACAACTACTCTTCTTCCTGCACGAGCACGAACCGCGACATATTCCTGCTGACCAGCGAGAACTACGGGAACTCGTGGGGCGCCGCGGTCCAGCTCACGAGCGATGACGACGACGAGCACGACCCCGCCGTGGGCGCCGTCAAGAACTACACCGGCACCCCGACCACGGTGGTGGCCTACACCCGCTTCTGGAACGAGCTGGACAACGATGTCTGGTTCACCTACACGCAGGACGATGGAGCTACATGGAACTATGCCAGCTGCATCGCCTGCGCCACCGTCGAGGAGAAATACGTCAACCTGGCCACCAGCCACGACCAGGGTATGATCCATGCCGCGTTCTGGGATGAGTTCAACATCAACTACGCCGCGGCCGATCATACCATCCCCTTCACCTGGGCTAGGGAGGATTCCCTCAGCACCAGCGACACCGCGAGCGACATCAACTGCCGTCCCGGGTTGCTCGTGGACCAGACCAAGCCGGTGAGCGAGGAGGCCGGGATCGCCTGGACCGACTTCCGGAACGAGGCGACGATGGGTCTCGATGTGTTCTACGACGCCGGAGTCCTGCCCGAACCCCCCGACGACTACTTCCTCTATTCCTCCTTCAATCCCGGCGTGAGCCACGTGTGCGCCATCGACGGTTTCGTCGACGAGGCGGGCGCCATCGAAGGTCTGCCCGGCGCCGAGTACCTGATCTTCACCGGGGGACCGCTGTACGAGGGTGACATCACTGCTTACATCTATCGGGTGGAAACCGCCGGCGATCCCGATACCCATCCCGACAATCCCCTGAACACCGGGCCCATCGCGCCGCGGACCTTCACCTTCGTGAACTCCCACTACCTGGGTTACTACGCCTGCGCCCACGACAACGCCTTCTACGTGGACCAGACCGGGATCTACTACGGACCCTCGGACAACGCCCGCGGGGATGCACCCGGGTGGGCCACCTTCATGGGGGGCGCCATCTTCCAGTGGGATTTCGGCTGGAATCTCATGGGGTGCGTGGTGCCGACCGCCGCCCCGGGCGGTAATCAGACCCTGGCCCGGAACCCCAACAATGGTGACTGGTGGGCCGGGAGATCGGGCAGGGCCATGTACAAGTGGGACGGCGCCTCTTGGGTTCATCAATTCGACGCCCCCCATCTCGGCGGCAGCCATCACGACGGTCTGGAGGTGATCGGCAATTCCCTGTACGTCTCCGACATGACCTCCGACCTGATCATCCAGTACCGGCTCGACGACCTGGGCAATGCCATGGATCCTCCCGGTAGTCCAGCCAAGACGTTCTTCTACACGGCCAGCCCCGCGGTGGAGGGTATGGGCTATGGTCCGAACCAGCACATCTGGATCTCGAGCGGCGGCGCCACCCTCTACGAACTCGGCGGCGGGGCGCTCCAGGTGGCCCTCGATGGCATCCCCGACCAGTGTGTCCTGCCGGGGGATCTCTTCGCCACCTTCGACCTGGATGACTACGTTGCCGGCGTGCCGCCCTTCGCCTGGTCCTGGGAGGGAAACACGGACCTGACGGTGAGCTCCGATCCGGGGAACGTCGTCACCGTGACCTATCCCCCCGGCTGGACGGGGCAGGAAACAATCACCTTCACGGTGGTCGACGGTCTCGGCCGGCCGGCCAGCGACCAGGCCATGTTCACGGTCAGTCCCCTTCCGATCGTGGACGACATCCCGGACCAGACCGCTCCCTTCGTTCCCTTCGACCTGGACGACTACCTGCTGGACGGCATCCCCGAGCTGATCACCTGGACCGCCTCGGGAATGACCTGTCTGGACGTGACGATCGATCCGGTGACGAACGTGGTCAACGTTTCCAACCCGGGAGGATGCACCCTGCCGGAAGTGGTGACGTTCACCGCGGCCGTATCGCCCTGCGAGGAGACCATGAGCGATGAGGACGCGGCCGCCTTCGACCCCGGACTGACGGATGTGACAACCGGCACCGCCAGGATCTTTTCCCTGGGGCCCCCGGTCCCGAATCCCTGCACCACGACGACCCGGCTCAGCTACTCGATCCCCCCGGGAGGCAGCGGGGCCAAGGTCTCTCTCGCCGTTTATGACCTCGCGGGGCGCCTGGTGCGAACCCTGGTCAGCGCCGGCGAGCCCGTGGCCAACGCCCTCATCACGTGGGATGGTAGAACCGACAAGGGCGCGCCGGCGTCCAGCGGTATTTACTTCTTCCAGCTGCAATGGGGTGAGAAGGCCCAGACCAGGCAGGTGATCCTGCTCAGGTGATCCGGCGCCGGAGGCCCGAACCCGGATTCTGGGCAGCTAACCTGCAAAGGCGCGACCGCGAAGGTCGCGCCTTTGCGGTTTTTGTTGGACGATTCCTTCGCCTCGGCATACCATCGGATTCTCGTGCTCCACTCCTTTTCAGGCTGGAATCAAATCATCCCCATTCGAGGAGTGCCCAGGCCATGAAAACATTTCAAGGTATCGTGAGGGTGGGGCTGGTTTTCGGGTTGTTCACGGGCGCCCACGCTCAGGTGTGCGACATCACCAAGGTCCCGGCAGCCGAGCGGTTCGTTCCGGAGTCGGGGCAGTTCGAGACCATCGTGGATTTACCGGCCGGTTTCACCATGGGGCTCGCCAGGACCCCCGACGGCTTCGTCGTTGTCGATCGGCACCAGGACATGCTCGTCCTGTTCGACGACAGCGGCCGGAGAACGCGGCTTCTGGAATACCCGTCCTACGAGCCGGCCGCCCTTTCCTTCGACGGGAAACACCTGGTGGCGGCCGACCGCGCCAACGGGTTCATCTACTTCCTCGACCCCGGCAGTGGCGAGTGCGTCCACAACATCGAGTCCCCCCTGCAGCCGGTGACCGGTCTGGCCTGCGACGAGAAGGGGCGCCTCTGGATCGCCGCCACCGGCAGCGAGGAGATGCAGCTCGTCGATCCCGCCGACGGAACGACCCTGGCCTCGATCAAGGCGCCGTCGGCCAAGGTCTCGGCCCTCGCCTTCGATGCCAGCGGCTATCTCTGGGCCGCCGACAGCTCGCAGGACCTCATCTTCCTGGTCGACATCCGGACCGGCTACACCATCTTCCGCCTGAAAGCCCCGGGGCCCGTTGCCAACGGGCTCTGGCTCGACGGGTCGGACCTCTACGTCAGCGACTACCAGACCGACTCTCTTTACAAGGGTGACGTGTACGCTCTGCACGGCAGGTGTGTCCGCTCGGAGGAGCGCCGGGGCAAGGCGACCCTGTTCAGCGAGGTGGAGAACCTGGGGCCGGGTAATATTACCGGCGGCACCATGGCGGTCGCCATCCCGAAGGAGGGCCCCAACCAGGACCTGGATTCGGTCACCTGGACCGAGGGCGCCGAGATTTCGGCGGACCAGTGGGGTCAGGAGGCCGCCGTGTTTGACATCGGCCCCCTGGAGTCCGGCGAGAAGAGATCGGTCCGCCTGGAAGGTGTGGGCACCTTCTACCGGATCTCTTACAAGGTCTTTCCCCACCTGGCGGGAACCCTCTCGGACATACCGACCGAGGTCCGCACGACCTACCTGGTGGACGCAGACAAGTACCGGGTGGAGGGTGATTTCATCCAGGGCAAGGTCAGCGATATCGTCGGTGACGAGACCAACCCCTACTTCATCGCCCGGAAGCTCTTCGATTTCCTGATCGGGCGGATCAACTACCAGATGGTCGGCGGCTGGGACATCGCGCCCACGGTCATCGACCGCGGCACCGGGTCCTGCTCCGAGTACACGTTCGCGTACGTGGCCCTCTGCCGCGCCGCCGGCATCCCCGCCCGCTACGTGGGATCGATGGTGCTCCGGGGGGAGGACGCCTCGGTCGACACCGCCTATCACCGCTGGGCCGAGATCTACCTGCCGCTGGTCGGCTGGATCCCCGTGGACGTCAACGCCGGCGACCGGGAATGGCAGGGAGAGCGCTGCTTCTCGTTCGGGGGCATCGCCAACCGGTTCCTGATCACGACCCGGGGCGGCGGCGATTCCCGCTGGCTGAAGTGGGGTTACAACGTCGACGTTTCCTACCGGACCACCGGCAAGGCCAACGTGCGCGTGGAGGGCTTCGCCGAGTGGGACGTGGTGGAGTGAGGATTACACTCCATTTCTCAGTCTCAGGCTCCAGAAGTACTGATTAACGATACGTCGCCAGCAAGCCACCCCAGGAAATGTCCCCATACCAGACAGGACCGGAGCGGTCAGTGATCCGGTCAAAACGCCAGACTTCCCGTGCTCCGCCGCCTTTCCCGCCAAGTTGCAGGGGATTTGCAGTAACATCAACAGGGCCACAGACGTAGAGCGGATCGGCCTCGAGACGCCAAACATGAATGGAAACACCATGAGCTTCTTCCTCAAGAAACATGCACCCGGCATCTCGGCCGTTGTCTGAATGAAAGCCCAGAAAGGGATCCCAGTAAAACGAGAGCTCGAGAACGATCGGCGGATCTCCGGGCGAAGTACCGTCGGAGAACAGGTTTACAACGCATCCAAGGAAAGCCACCAAGTCGAAATGGTCGTCTGGCAATTGGAAGAGAACAACATCATCCTCCTGCAGATCAAACCTGAACTCGGGATTCAGACAACTGGCAACCAGGGAGGCGTCTTTCTTCCGGTGCCCATAGCGAAGGTCTCGAGTAATTCCTCAAAGCTGCCTGGCTCGGCGGCGAAGATTTCATACTCTGCCTCGTCCTGCGAGGTCCAGCCTACAGTGTTACGCACTTCGAGGGTCACCACGTGTCGACCTGGCTCGGTAAATGTCACATCGAGCGAGGGCGCGGCAGACCAGTCGGTCCAATCCGGCTGGCTGCTAATCAACCAGCGGAATGGTTCGGCGTGCAGGCCGAATCCTCCACACGTTGAGCCGCTTGCATCGATGGTGAACTCCGCCGTGGTAAGACCATTTCCCCCCTCCTCAGCAAGCTTGGCTCGGGGGAGTCCAGCCGGCAGGTACTCCGCAATCAACTCGCAAAATGAATCGGATTCGACGGTTCGCCCCCTGGACCAGGTCATATCACAAATGCCCTTAAGCTTGTAGCCAGGCTCCGACTTTCCGCCAACCGGAGAAGATTGCCAGATCGCATAGAAAAAGAGCGACCCATAGATTTCGAAGGAGCGGCAATCCGGAACCAGGATGTCAATGCTGACGCTGTATCTTTTTTCCTGGGTCCCCGGAAAACCGCTATATTCCTGTGCGGGGTGCCACTCGTCGAGGACCAGAAAGCAACACTGATGCTGTTGACGAAACACGGCTGTTGAGCTGGTTCCTTGACGCAAAGGTTTGATAGTGCACGGACGACTCGGTCTCGGTCCAAGACGTCGGTTCCAACAAGTTGCGAGTTTCGGCCCGTATTGAGAGCGAAATCTTCTGTGAGCAACTGCTGCAACTGATTGCTGTCGAGCTGGGCAAGCGCGAAGGCAAAGTTGTCCACAGCAGCATTGGCGGAACTCGGAGATGACCCGTTGCCACCATTGTTGGGATTGGTTGGACCATTGTCATCGCTGCAACCTGCTACAAGGATTCCAGTAGCGAGAAGACCGGCAACCACCAGAGTACCGGAGCATTTCATGGCAAGCCTCTTTCCATCACCCCACCGAGACTGGCCGCGGCACCTTGGCCGAATCATAGCACAATTTCCCATCCCGGGCTTTCCCTTTCCGCTCAAGCCCGCGAAGAGAAAGGTGCTGCCTTGGGTATCCAGGGTAGTATCGCCCGCGGGAACCGAGTAGGATCGTCGTGCCGCTTAGCGACCCCTGACCGAGGAGACAGTCATGTCCGACCGCAACAACCTCACTCTCTACGAGGAAGTGATGCTGCTCGCCCTGAAGGACAAGCAGGGCACCCCCGAGAGCGGGGGTTATTACAACCAGGCCGTGGCGGGAGCCATCCTGGCCGAGTTGCTCCTGACCGGGTGCGTCGAGGTCCAGCCGGAGAAGAAGAAGCAGTTCGCCATTGCCTCCGGCGCCAGACCCCCGGCCGACCCGCTGCTCGCCGAGTGCCTCGGCAAGATTGCCGAGAGCGCGAAGCGACAGCAGGTGAGGACCTGGGTGTCGCGTTTCGCCAACCTCAAGCAGCTCAAGCGGAGGGTGGCGCTGCAGCTATGCCGCAAGGGAATCCTGCGCGAGCGGGAGGACAAGGTCCTGCTGATCTTCAAGCGCAAGATCTACCCTGAACTCGACCCCCGACCGGAGCGGGCGGTGATCGAACGGTTGCGGCAGGCGATCTTCACCCAGACAGAGGACCTGGATCCGCGCACGGTGGTGCTGATGGCCCTGGCGCACCACACGAACCTGCTGAAGAACGCTTTCGACAAGAAGAAGCTCAAGGAGCGCAAGAAGCGCATCGAGGCGGTGGTCAATGGCGAGGTGATAGGCGCCGCCACCAAGGAGGCGGTCCAGGCTGCCCAGGCGGCCGCGGCGATGGTGGCGATCATGCCCGCGGTTGTCGTCACCACAACCACGACCTGACGGGCGGTTCAATCGCTGTCGCGCAGGTAATCTCCGAGCAGACCCCGGCTATGTTCCGCCTCGTGGCAGTAGGTGCAGAGGTTTTCCCAGTTGGAGCCGTCGGGCGGATTGTTCTGATCGTTGCCGTCGATGTGGTGGACGGTCAGGAGATGGCGGTCCCGCCAGCTGAACTCCCGGCCGCACTTGGCGCAGATCAGGCCGTGCAGGGCCAGCGAGCGCTCGCGGTAATTCGTCTGCGAGGAACCCAGCGACTTGAGCTTCTTGATCTTCCTGGCGATCTCTTCCTCGCTGAGCGCCTTCCGCTGCTTGCTCCCGCCGCCACGCCGGCGACGGTTTCCTCCCAGCCCCACGGCGTCCTGCCTTCCTGTGGTCGGGTTGTCAGCGTAACGAATCAGGAGTTCACCGGAACATGGCCTTCACAGAACCGAGGGATTGTTCCTCTGCCGGCGTCCCCTCGTCGGGCCAGGCGCCGATGTTCCCCGCTGGATTACCGTTGAATGTAGTGAACGAGCCGCCAGCGATAAGGCGATCATGGTAGACCGTCAGTGCATGAACCGGACCGTCGGTCTGCAATTCATCTGTCCACCCGGCTCCGTTCCAGCTATACCCACCGGCGAAGAGGTTGTCCTGGAAGAGGGCCAGGGCACACACGTAAGTGGGGACCCCCCCGCCCAGGGTATGCCAGTCCTGGCCGTCCCAGCGGGCGATGTTCGGAGCAGAAAGACCGGCCCCGACCTGGGAAAATTGGCCGCCCACGACTGTTTCCCATCAGACTCAGTCAGACACGGTCAAGCCCTGACTTAATGGAGA
>CAZAHC010000041.1:0-17107 GCA_964484595.1 uncultured Fibrobacteraceae bacterium
GATCGGCGAGCTGAACATCGGCCACACCTACATCTTCGGCGGGGACTTCGAGGCCGGCGCCGACTACGTCCGCACCGGCCTGCTGGGAGTCGAGCTCGGCCCGGCGCAGGCGAAGTACCACCGCATCGCCAGCATCGTCCCGGGCGTGAACTGGGATCCGCGGCTGCGCTCGCCCCTGTCCGAACCCGGCTGTCCGATCTCCGCGGGCGACTACCTGATCGCCATCGACGGAGAGGAGATCACCAGCCAGGACAACGTCTACCGCTACCTGGTGGACAAGGCCGACCGGTGGGTGACCGTGACCTACAACGACGAGCCGAGCGCAGAAGGGGCCGAGACCTACCGCCTGCGCACCCTCCGCGGCGAGTACGGCATCCGCTACCGCGACTGGGTGGCCCGGAAATTCGCCGCGGTCGAACAGGCGACCAGCGGACGCATCGGTTACCTCCACATCCCCGGCATGATGCAGAGCGGACTGATCGAGTTCGCGCGCACCTTCTTCCCCCAGTATCACAAGGAGGCCCTGATCATCGACGTCCGTTACAACGGCGGCGGCTTCGTCGGGGACATGATCATCGACCGGCTCGAGCGGAAGATCTGGGGGCTGACCTACCCCCGCGAGGGAAAGCGTCTGCGCGATCCCGAACGGGTGTTCCACGGACCGATGGTGGTCCTGATCAACGAGGGCAGCGGCAGCAACGCCGAGTACTTCGCCCAGGCCGCCAAGCTGAAGAAGGTGGCCACGGTTATGGGCACCCGGACCTGGGGAGGAGCGATCGGCATCGAGCCGCACCAGGACCTCGTCGACGGGGCCGTGACGACGCCGCCCCAGTTCGGTCTGCTGGGCCTGGACGGCACCTGGATGATCGAGGGGCACGGCGTCGAGCCGGATATCGAGGTCCGCAACGAGCCGGCCGACGTGGTCGCCGGCAACGACGCCCAGCTCGACGCGGCCATCGACTTCCTGCTGAATAAGCTGGCGAACGAGGGCGACCGGTGGGCTTTCCCCGCCGACCCTGAGTACCCGGACAAGAGCAAGCCCGGCGAGTGAGCGAGTAGAGCGCCGAGGCCCGGTCCTAGAATCTTCGGACCGGGCCTTTTTTCCCGGGCCGGGCTGGTTTGCCACGTGGCAAACCTTCCCCAGCGTCCGGGGATACCCGCCCGCTCAGTGCAACCGGAAGCGGAACGGGATGCCCACCCAGGCCGGCACCGGCCGGTCCCGCTGCAAGCCGGGCCGGAACAGGCACTTCCAGGCCGCCGCCAGGGCCGCCCGGTTCAGCACCGGGTGCCCCGGCTGGGCGACCTTGACCTCCAGCACCCTGCCCTCCGGCCCGACCAGGACGTGGACGACCACGGTTCCCTCCAGCCGGGACATGCGCGCCACCAGCGGATAATCGGGCGTCGCCAGGTGCAGCAGCTCCGGGTTGCTCGCCGAGGCCACGAAGACCAGCGAGCCCGGGTGGTCCTGCTGGACTGGCGGCGGGAACACGTACTCCCCTACGGGAATCAGCATCGGGGGGATGTCAGGGTCTTCCGGGACCTCCAGGTCCGGCGCTGGTTCGATACACGGCGGCGGCCTGGGTGCCGGCTTCGGCTCGGGCGGCAACTCGACGAGGGTCTGGATCGACACGATCTCCAACGCCTCCTGTCGCAGACGGTAGGGGGTCGGCTCGTAGCGGGGGGCAACCAGGCAAAAAACAATCGTCAGGACCATCGCCACCACGGCTGACCAGCGCAGGACTTTCCCGTACTGGTCCTTGAAGCGGTCGTTGGCCGTCAGGACAACCCGGTCGAGGACGTGAGCGGTCATGATACTCCCAGCTCGCCGGAGCTGGTGGCGTGGGGTTCGGTGAGCCGCGCAGAGGGGGATCGCAACCCGCGGGGCCGGAACCGGCCCTGTTCAGAATATCCGGAAATCCAGACCGCGGGGCAACCCGGAGTGGTGGCTGGTCAACTAGCCTTGTCAGCGAGCGAGCCAGGGTCTACAATCGGCCCACCGATTCACAGCTCAGCTCTGCACGGGGGTACGCCATGGCGCCTGACGACCAGAAGGCCACAGCCCAGGCTTCCCCCGGGTCTGCCCCGGCCGACCGCCGGGACGAGGAAGAGGCGGCCCCGGCTCCGTCCCGCCCCCGGCCCGACCCTGCCTACCTGGTCGACGGCAGGTTCTCCATCGTCGACCTGGTCGATATCGACCGCCTGCGCGACCTGCTGGAGGTCTTCTCCCGGGCCACCGGCTTCACCACCGGTTTCGTTTCCTACCCCGACCAGGAAGTCCTGATCGCCACCGGCTGGCGGGACATCTGCACCAAGTTCCACCGCGCCTACCCGGAGTCCGTTAAGCACTGCCACGAGAGCAACAAGGAACTCACCGAGAAGCTGAAGAACCTGAAGGAAACGAACATCAAGTACTGCGGCAACGGGCTGGTGGACGCCGCCACGCCCGTCTACATCCGCGGCAAGCACCTGGCCAGCCTGGCCACGGGCCAGGTTTTCCTCGCCGAGCCGGATCGCGAGCGGTTCGTGCAACAGGCCGAGACCTACGGCTACGACCGCGACGAGTACCTGGCTGCCCTGAGTGAGGTCCCCGTGGTCAGCGAGAACCAACTGAAGGACGTCATGTCCCTCCTGACCGGTATTGCCTCTCTGATCGCGGAGCAGGGATTGAACACGCTCCGCGCGATCGAAAACACAAAGGCCCTGGAAAGGGAAATCCTGGACCGCAAGCAGGCCGAGGAAGGCCTCAAGGAATCCGAGGCGAGGTATCGCGCCATCTTCGAGAACGCGGCGGAAGGGATCCTCATCGCCGACGCGCAGACCAGGCGCATCCGGTTCGCCAACCCCGCCCTCTGCCGGCTGCTGGGCTACCGGGCCGAGGATCTGTGCCGACGGGACGTGCAGAGCATTCACGCGCCGGAGGACCTGGGCCGGATCCAGGCCGGGTTCGAGGCCTTGCAGCGAGGGGAGCAAACCCACCTCCTGGACGCCCGGTGTCTGAGGCAAGACGGGACAGAGGTCGTCGTGGACATCTCCGCCGGCCCTCAGATCTCGATCGCGGGCCGGGACTTTTCGGTGGCCTTCTTCACCGACGCCACCGAGCGGATCAAAACGCTGCAGGCCCTGCGCGAGAGCGAGGAGCAGCATCGGCTCCTCGTCGAGAACCAGACCGACCTGATCGTTAAGTTCGATACCGAGGGCCGCCTGCTCTTCGTCAGCCCCTCCTACTGTCGAACCTTTCAGAAAACGCAGGACGAGCTGATCGGCCAGGCTTTCCTGCCCTGGATCCACGAGGACGACCTGGACCGGCTGCGGGAGGCCTCCGCCAGGGTATACGAGCCCCCTTACACCTCCGATGTGGAAATCCGCGCCATGACCAGGGACGGCTGGCGCTGGCAGGCCTGGGTCAACACGGCCGTGCTCGACGAACACGAGCAGGTGGTCGCGGTGATCGCCACCGGTCGGGACATCACCGAGCGCAAGCAGGCGGAAGAAAAGCTGCTGTTTCTCAGCCACATCACCGAACAGGTGTCCGATTCCGTCATCGCCACCGACCTGGACTACCGGATCACCTACACCAACCGGTCCTTCCAGAACCTGTACGGATTCTCACCGGACGAACTGCTGGGGCAATCACCCGACGTATTGAACGCCGAACCGGACTGGCTTGAAATCCAGGGCACCATCTACGGCACCGTCTCCGCCGGCGAGGTCTGGCGGGGCGAGGTGCAAAACCGCCGAAAGGACGGCAGCACTTTCCCCTGCGACCTTACCGTCTTTCCCCTGGTGGACGACCAGGGAAACACCTTCGCCTACATCGGCATCCAGCGCGACATCACCGAGCGCAAGCGAGAGGAAGAGATTCACCTGAACCTGGAGCGGCAGGTCCAGCACGCCCAGAAGCTCGAGAGCCTCGGGGTGCTGGCCGGCGGCATCGCCCACGATTTCAACAACCTGCTGATGGTCGTCCTCGGCAACACGGATCTGGCGCTCCGGGAGCTGCCGGCCACCTCCCCCGCCCACGATTACCTGGCCGACATCGAGAAGGCGTCGCGACGGGCTGCCGATCTCTGCCGGCAGATGCTGGCTTACTCGGGAAAGGGAAAGTTCGTCATCGAGGCGGTCGATCTCTCCGAGGTCGTCCGCGACATGGCCCACATGCTGGAGATCTCCCTCGCCAAGAAGGCGGTGCTCAGGCTCGACCTCACCAGGGAAATCCCTCCCGTCGCCGCCGATCCCTCCCAGATCCGCCAGATCGTGATGAATCTCATCACCAACGCCTCCGAGGCGATCGGGGACCGGAGCGGCGTCATCTCCCTGTCGTCGGGGGTGCGTGACTGCGACCAGGCCACCCTCGCCGGCGCCTACCTGGCCGAGGACCTGCCGCCCGGACCTTACGTCTTCCTGGAAGTGAGAGACACCGGTTGCGGGATGGACCAGCAAACCCTCCAGCGGGTATTCGACCCGTTCTTCACCACGAAGTTCACCGGCCGCGGGCTGGGCATGGCCGCCGTGATGGGTATCGTGCGCAGTCACCGGGGAGCGATCCAGATCGACAGTGAACCCGGCCGGGGCACCAACATACTCGTGCTCTTCCCGGTTGCCGACCCCGCCACCCGGATCGAACCATCACCGAAGAACCAGGCGCAGGTCGTGCCTGGTCCCCAGGCCGGTTCCGGAACGGTCCTGCTGGTCGAGGACGAGGAGGCGGTCCGCGCCCTGGGCCGGCGCCTGCTGGAGAAGGCGGGTTACCAGGTGCTGACCGCAATCGATGGGCGCGAGGCGGTGGCCCTGTTCGCCGAACGCCACGCCGAGATCGACTGTGTCCTGCTCGATCTGACCATGCCCCACATGGACGGCGGGGAAGCCTTCGCCGAGCTGCGCCGCATCCAGCCCGATGTCCGGGTCATCCTCTCCAGCGGTTACCCCGAACAGGAAGTGATGGAGAACTTCGCCGGCCAGGGCCTGGCCGGCTTCATCCAGAAGCCCTTCCGGCTGGATACCCTCTCGGCCCTGATGCAACAGACACTCGCCCGTTAACCCGGATTTGACCTACCTGTCCGTTTTACGCTAGTATCCTCCCGCAGCGAGATAAGAGGGGAGTTCCCGCGGTTCCTGTTCCGGTTCGCTTTCCTTGCCGTCACCCGGTTCCAATGAAGACGAAAAAAGAGCTGCAAGACCATACCCTCTCGGCCCCCGCGAGCGGGCCGGGGCCCGCCAGCGAGTCCCCGCGCGTCTTCGTCGTGGACGACGAGCCGCTCGTCCTGCGCACGCTGGACGCCGTCCTGGCCAAGGCCGGCTGCAAGGTCTCGGCCTTCGCCTCGGCGGAGGAAGTGCTGGCCGCGGTTCGGGCCGACGCCCCGGTCGATCTGTTGCTCTCCGATCTCTACTTGCCCGGAACCGACGGACTGGAGCTCCTGCAGGAATTCAAGGCCCTGCGCCCGGACGTTCCAGTGCTGATGCTGACCGGCGCTCCTGATACCGGCACGGCCGTGAAGGCCATGAACCTGGGCGCCGCCCACTACCTGATCAAGCCGGTCAACACCCAGGAGCTGCAACTCGTGGTGCTCCGCACCCTGGAGACCGCCCGGACCCGGGCCGAGAACCTTCGCCTGCGGCTGCAGCTCTCCGGCAAGGCCACCGAGATCCCGCCCCTGGTCTGGAAATCGGCGCCGATGCGTCTAGTCATGGAGCAGATCAACCGGCTGGTCGATCTGGACACCACCTTGCTGATCACCGGCGAGAACGGCACCGGCAAGGAGCTGCTGGCCCAGCACGTGCACCGGCAGAGCCAGCGGGTGGACGGTCCCTTCGTGCCGGTCAACTGCGGCGCCATTCCTCGCGACCTGCTCGAGAGCGAGCTCTTCGGGCATCGCAAGGGCGCCTTTACCGGAGCGATCGCCGAGAGCCGGGGCCTGTTCGAGGAAGCCCGCGGCGGCACCCTCTTCCTCGACGAGGTCGGGGAGCTGCCCCTGGACATGCAGGTCAAGCTGCTCCACGCCCTCGATTCGCACGAGGTGCGGGCGGTCGGTGACGTGCGCGGCCGCCAGGTGGACCTGCGAGTCATCGCCGCGACGAACCGGGACCTCGAGGATGCGGTTGCCAAGGCCCAGTTCCGGCAGGACCTCTACTACCGGCTGAACGTGTTCCGTATCTGGCTGCCTCCCCTGCGGGAAAGAGGTGATGACATCTTCCTGCTGGCCCGGTTCTTCCTGCGCGAGAGCGCCCTGCGGTTCAACCGGCCGGTCCGTGATTTCACCCCCGCGGCGCTCGAAGCCCTGACCGCGCACCGGTGGCCGGGCAACATCCGGGAGCTCTCCAACGCGGTCCAGCGGGCGGTCGTCCTGTGCGGTGCCGGGCTCGTGGACGCCGTGCACCTGAAGTTCGAGGAAGGGAGTCAGGCGGAACTGGCCGCCGCGGTGAACGAGGCCGCCGGCCCTTCCGATCCGGTGGATCTGAACCTCAAGGCGGCCCTGGAGCGCAGCCGCACCGAGATCGAGCAGAGATACATCCGGCTCGCGCTCGCGCAAACCGACGGCAACCGCAGCCAGGCCGCCCGGCTGCTCGGAATCTCCTACCGCGCCCTCCTCTACAAGCTGAAGGACCTTGGCAGCGGCAAGGTGTGAAACGGTTTTCACATTAGGTATGAATCGGTGTGCATAGAACGGACTCCAGGAGCCTTCCGGCGCTGGTCCGTAGCGGCTCGTCTGGTGTGTTAATCAATTGCAAACAACCGTCTTGTACAATTCCGGCAACCCACCGTACCTCCTGGCATCCGTCTTGCGGACGAACAGAGGCGCTTCCTCCCGGCAGGAAAGGGGAGAAGCGCAGTGGTTCGTGCAAGGCTCCGCAGGAGGCGGAGCATTACAAGTTGGCCAAGGAGGGTCCATTCGGAAAGGCTGTCGTCGCTTCGAGGCCGCGCCAGGGACGGGGAACGGCACGAGGAACACGGCAGCTTCTCACTTCACACTCCCTCCCCTACGCCTGCACTACGGCTTCACCCCCGGCCGGCAGGCGGTAAAATGCCGGGCTGCTCCCCCAGCGGCCCGGCATTTCTTGGGGCATTCCCTGACGCCTGGCCTTAAGAACTTCGACCGGTTATAATCGGGCGTCAGGCCCCGGCCAGCGGCCGGTGGTTCTTCCTTCACCAGCCCGCCCCCGCTGCGAAAGGGAAACTGCCCGTGAAACAAACGCGGATCTGGATTCTCTCCCTGCTGCTGATGCTGCCCGGTTGCGGCGCCGAGCCGCCGACCGGGCCGTTCAACATCCTGCTGATCTCGATCGACACCCTGCGGCAGGATCATGTCGGCTGTTACGACTACGACCGCGAGACCACCCCCAACCTCGACGAGCTTGCCCGCCAGGGTACGGTGTTCGAGAACGCCGTCTCGACCTCCTGCTGGACCCTGCCCGCCCATGCCTCGCTCCTGACAGGATTGTACCCGGCCTTCCACGGCCTGCAGGACGACGGCGCGAAGCTGCCGGAGGGTATCCCCACGGTCGCCGGGCAGCTGAGCCAGCTCGACTACTTCACCCTGGCCGTCGTGAGCCACGTGTACGTCTCCAGCGAGTTCGGTCTGGAGCGGGGATTCGAACTGTTCGACGATTCGCTGATAGAGGGCGGAGAGGAGATCCCGATCGCCGCCGAGGTGGTCACCCGCACCCTGGAACAGATGGCCGGGATTCCCGCCGGGCCCTTCTTCTGCTTCGTCCATTTCTACGATCCCCACTGGGACTACTCCCCGCCCCCGCCCTTCGACACCAAGTTCACCGATCCCGGCTATGACGGGCCCATCGACGGCACCCTGAACTCCCTGATGCCCTACCTGGCAGGGGGTAGGCCGATGCCCCGGGCCGACCTGCAAAGGGCGATCGACCTCTATGACGGCGAGATCGCCTACGTCGATGCCGAGATCGGCCGGATGCTGGACGGGTTGCGCGCCCAGGGCCGCCTCGAGAACACCGTCGTGATCGTCACCTCCGACCACGGCGAGGAGTTCCGGGAGCACGGGCGCCTGGGGCACCAGAAGTCGCTGTTCTGGGAACAGCTACGGGTGCCGCTGATCGTCGCGGGCCATCCCGACTTCCCGGCCGGCCAGCGACGCGACGACCTGGTTTCGCTGGTGGATGTGCCCCCCCTGCTGACTGAGCTGACCGGGGCCGAGCCCTTGCCCGTGGTCCAGGGCACTTCCTTGCTCGAACGGGAAATCCCCCGGGATCGGATCGTGTTCGCCGAATCGATCCGCTTCGGCAACGAGATGCGCGCCGCCCGGCAGCTGGGTCACAAGGCCATCCACAACCTGCAGGGTGACATGCGGTTCTTCTTCGATCTGGCGAAGGACCCGCGGGAAATGCGCCCGCTCCGGCTGGATCCCACGGACGGGAAGCTGTCGGCCGCGCTGGCCGACTACGCCATGGTGGCCGACAGCGGCTGGCACCTGAAGGTGATCTCCCTGACCACCGATCCGCTGCACTGCCGGGGCACGCTGCGCACCACCGGCCGTTTCCTGAGCCCCCGTCGTTACTTCTCGGCCCACCTGCAAAAACCCAGTGAGGCCAGTTTCCGGGAGTTCGGCCTCAGCGAGGACCAGCAGGAGCTGACCTTCGACCTCGACCTCACCTACCTGATGGGTGAGTTCACCTTCACCACCGAGCCGCCGGACGCTCCGGTCACTTTCGAGATCGAGGTCGAGAGCGAGGGGCGGCGACCGGGCGTGTTCCTCGGCGCCGGCACCCCGGTTCCGGGCGGGGAGACGATCGAGCTGGTTCGCTCGGATCCGCGACTGACCGGCCTGCCCCGGGATTACGTCAAGGCGCCGCCCGGGTGCTACATTCGCTCGGTGGTGGCCCCGGTCGAGGCGGGTGAGCGGGTCAACCTCTCCCGGAAGGCCATCGAACAGCTCGAAGCGCTGGGGTACTAGGGGTGTCAGTTTCCCGCTCGTTTACGCTCGGCAGCCAGGTCCTGATCGCCCTGCTGGTCGTGGTTTCTTACCTTCCCGTGCTCGAAAACGAGTTCGTGGACTGGGACGACTTCCAGTGCCTCTCCCGGAACGAGCACATCCGCAGCCTTTCGGGCGAGAACCTGCGCTGGATGGCCACCACCGGCCACATGGCCCAGTGGCAGCCGGTCGCCTGGTTCCTGATCGCCCTGCAGTACCAGCTCTTCGGCCGGGCCGGTGAGCTGTCGTTCAGCCACGGCCTGCACGCGGTCAGCCTGATCCTGCAGATCGTCAGCGGAATCCTCTGCTTCCTGGTCCTGAGGCGCTTGCTGGCACCGCGGGCGCGTGCGGCCGCCGGTCCTGCCGATGGGGGGCCGGGCGAATCGCGGGCCCGGGCGGCAGCCGCGCTCACGGCCACCCTGGTATTCGTCGTCCATCCCCTGCGGGCGGAACTGGTCGGCTGGGCCACCGCCCAGCCGTACCTCTGGGCCATGGTCTTCTGCCTGGCGGCGGTGTGGTTCTACCTGCGCGCCGCCGGAACCGGACGGCGGGGTCCGCTCGCCCTGAGCTGGGTCCTGTACTTTCTCTCCCTGCTGTGCAAGCCGATCGCCGTCCCCTTGGTGGTCGTCCTGTTGCTTCTGGACTGGTTCCCCCTGGGTCGGCTCGGCGGCCGGCGCGGCTGGACCGGGCAACGCGCGCGGCCGGTCTGGCTGGAGAAGATCCCCTTTGCCCTGCTGGCCCTCGCCGTCACCGTCATCACGCCGCTGGCCAAGGGCGGCGCGGGCTCGGCGATGTCCCTTGCCGCCCACGGGCTGCTGCAGCGTGCCGCCCAGGCCTGCTACGGTCTGGCCTTCTATCTCTGGAAGACCCTGATCCCGACCGGCCTGTCGCCCCTCTACGAGCTGCGGCTGCCGCTCGACGTCGGCGAGTCGCGGTACCTGGTCTCGATCCTGGTCGTGGTTCTGACCTGCCTCGGGCTGCTCCTCTTCGGGCGCGGGCGGCGCGGCCTCGTCGTGTCGCTGCTCGCCTATGCGATCCTGGTCTTTCCGGTGCTGGGTTTCTTCCAGAGCGGGAACCAGGAGGTCGCCGACCGCTACGGCTTCCTGCCGGCCCTCGCCTGGTCCGCCCTGCTGGCAGCCGGCCTGGTGCGGCTCTGGAGCCCGAGCCGATCGCAGCGGGGTACCCGGCTGGTCACCGGCATCCTCGCCGTGGTGGTGGTGGTGGTGACTCTCGCCGGGGCCACCCGCTCACAATGTCGGGTATGGCGGAACACCGCCGCGCTGTGGACAAGGGCCGCCAGCCTGCAGGAGGACAGCTCACTGGCCCAGAACGGCTTCGGCTTCGTGCTGCTGGAACAGGATCGGGCCGCCGAGGCGGTTCCCCGCTTCCGGCGCGCCATCGAGCTCAAGCCGGACAACGATGTCGCTCACCGCAACCTCTGGAACGCCCTGCAGAAGCTGGGCCGGACCGACGAGCTGGTCGCGGCCTATCGCCAGGCGCTTACCCTCTTTCCCGAAAACTGGGAGATACACCGTTACCTGGGGAACGTCTTCTTCCGGCAGAAGATGTACGACGACGCCATCGCCAGCTTCGGCCGGGCCCTGGCCGCCCGGCCCGGCGATCCGGCCACCCTGGCCGCCCTGGCCGGCGCTTTTTACGCCACCGGCGACCGGGCGCAGGCCGTTCGCCACGCCCGGCAAGCCCTGGAGGCGGACCCGGCCAACGGTCTGGCCGCCCGGGTCCTGGAACTCACTGCCGGGGAGGACGAATCGCCGTGACGAATCTCCCCGGGGGGCTGTAGGATCGGTGGAGGTTCTGAACCTGGGATTTTTTCCCCGCTGCCGGAGGTCAAACCATGGCTTGCCTCACGCCTAACCGTTCGGTTCACCGGGTCACGCTGATCGCGGCCGTTCTGGTCCTGCTCTGCCTGCTCACCTTCCCGGCCCTCGCCAAGAACGTCTACCAGGATCCTGACGAACGCTTCTCGGTCCGCCTTCCCGACGGCTGGGAACTCACCCAGGAACAGCTGAACCTGATCTACAAGTTCGAGGGGAAGGAGGCCTCCGCCTCGCTGCTGGTGAGGTTGTTCACCGATCCGGCCGATCTCGAGGAGATCTTCGCCGCCCAGGTCGAGAACATGACCGCGGCGGAGTATGCCGAGCCCCCAGCGGATGCGATCTGCGACCTGGAGGTGAACGGCTGTCCCGCCCGCTGGGTCCAGTATCCCTTCGAGGTCGAGGCCAGCGGGATGACGGTTACCCTGATCGCCAGCCTGGGCGGCGGCGTCTGCGCGGACCAGGGAGGCATCGGCTTCCTGTCGTTCATGAGCCCGGACGACCAGAAGCGCGTGGGCAAGAAAATCGAGACCGCCTTCCAGTCGTTGCAGCTGCACACCTCGCTCCGGTCCGCCGCGGCCGCTCCCGTCGTCGAGGCGGGCGCCGCCAGCGGGGGAGCCTTCACGCACGAACTGGTGCAGCTGACCCTGCCGGCCGGCTGGTCGGCCACCCCGGGTAAAGACGAGACCATCGCCACCCTGAGCCACCCCGAATACGGCACCCTGACCGTGATGGGCGCGCCGGCGGAAAAGTTCGGCAAGGATCGCCAGGATATTCACAAGAACGTCCGCTACGGCCTGATGACCAGCCTGCCCTCGATGCACACCATCACCAAGGCGGCCGAGCAGAACACCGACGGGGGTCTGAGCATCCTGGTCGAGGAGCTGTTGGGCAAGACCTCGGCTTCCGGCATCGAGGTTTCCCTGGGGGCGATCGTGGCCTCGGCCAAGGAAACCGAGCGCGGCCTCGGCTTCCTGGGGATCTTCAACACCAAGGTCAGGGATTTGGCTTACCCGGAAATGCTGGCGATCCTCAAGTCGCTGCGCTGATCCGGGCTAGCCCCAGGTACCGTCCCAGGCCGGGCCGACCAGCAGCTCCCGCGCGGCCGCCATCACCTCGTCGACCGGCAGCGACCGCCGGCACTCCAGCTCGCACCTGTGCTTGTCCTTGGTGTCGCAGGGCTGATAGGGGCACACCTCCCGGTAGAGATACCGGTAGGCGGGCCGCTCCGCCCGGTGGAGGACGGGATCGGTCGACTGGAAGAAGGTGAGCAGACGACGGGCGTTCGCCAGAGCGAGGTGCATCGGGCCGGTGTCCGGCACGAAGACCAGGTCCGCCGCAGCGAACAGCGCTCCGAGCTGCGGCAGGGTCAGGGGGGGCAGGACCTGCACGCCGGCGATTCCCCGCCAGCGCTCGACCAGCACCGGTTCGCGTTGATCCGCGGCCAGCAGCACCCGACGGCCCCCCCCGAGCTCGCCGCTCGCCGCCCGGGCCAGGAAATCCTCGTAGAACTCTTCCTCCCAGCGCTTCGAGACATCACCGGCGCCGGCGGTCACCACCAGGTCTCCCTCCCCCGGGGGCGTCGCGATGCCGGCCGCGGCCAGGGCTTCCCGCGTCGCAGCCGCAGCGCCGGCCGGCAAGGGGAATTCCCAGCGCCGCCGCAGGGCGGCAACTCCCAGCGGCTGGACGATCGCCAGATGGCGGTCGATCATGTGGACCGGGGCGAGTGGAAATGGCAGCGGGTCGGTCAGCAACCGCCTGGCCTGCCAGCTGGGCGCGGGGCCGATCCGCCGCCTCGCGCCGGTGAACCAGGCCAGAAAAGGCGTGCGCGCGCCGTAGTAGAAATCGAGGACGATGTCGAATCTCCGCCGCCGCAACTCCAGGTACAGTCGCGCCTGGTCTCGCCAGCTCGCTGCCTTGCTGTCGAGGGTTGCCACCCGATCGAACAGGGGATTGACCTTCAGGATAGGTGCGGTCAGGGGATGGCAGAGACCGGTGAACTCGGCCTCGGGCATCGCCTCACGCAGCGCCCGCACCGCGGGGATGCGCATCATGGTGTCCCCGATCAGCCCCAGCAGCAGCAGCAATATCCGCGGCGAGTCGGGATTCATGGGCCGGAGCCTCCCCCACCGGCAGGTCCGCCGGCGGCCGGCAGCGGCCCCAGCCGCCGGTCCGCTCCCACCAGCGAGCCCCACAGGAAGAGCAACACGCAGATCTTGAAGTAGATGACGTAGTTGTCGTGCATCAGCCCGCAGACGTAGAAGAGATGGATGGACATCGCCGCGCCGGCGAAACCGGCCTTGGTCCAGGAGCCGGGAAGGTCCCGGAACCTGCGCAACCGGCGGCCCAGCGCCCGGTAGAGCCAGCAGATCAGGGCCAGCCACACCGCGATCGCTGGCAAGCCGTGGCTCAAGCCCACCTGCAGGACATCGTTGTGCACCGTCGGCCAGACCTTCTCGTCCGCGATCAGGACCCCCGTCTTGTACTGGTGGTAGACGGCGTCGATCCCGCCGGGTCCGATCCCGGTCAAGGGGAAGTCGCGAATGATGTCCGCGCCCATGCGCCACATGTCGAAACGGCGGGTGAACTCGGGATCCTGGAAGTCGGCGAAGTGGCCGAGGCGCCACCGCACCGAGGGGACCAGGACGATCGGCAGCACCACCACGACCGCCAGCACCAACAGCACCAGCCGCCTGCGCAGGCTGAGCGCCAGGACCAGGGCGACGCCGGACAGCCAGCCCAGCCAGGCCGCCCGGCTCAGGGTCACCGCCAGCAATCCCGCTGCCAGCAGGGAGAAGATCGCCAGCACCCACCGCTCACGTCTCTGCCGTGCCTCGGCGCCCGGCCCGTACACGGCGGCGGCCAGCAGTAACAGCGAGATCAGGCCGGCTTCCTGGGCCATGGTGTTGTAATGAAGATTGGCCGTCTGCGCCCGACCCCAGCCGAAGTGCAGGTCGGGAACCACCATGGCGATCAGGACCACGAGCACCACCGCCTGGCTGCGAAACAGCCAGCGCCAGGCAGCCTCGCCGAAGGGCGCTCCCAGGAGGGTGAACAGAAGGGCGTAACGGAAGAGCTTGTGCACCCTGCCCTGGCTGGTGACGGGATCGACGGCGGCCAGAACCGAGACCAGATACAGCAGGATCAACGCGAGCCAGAGAACGGGGACCGGCCTGGTGGCCGGACCGCCCCGGCCGAAGGCCGCCCAGCCGCCGCGCTCGCCGGGGGGGAGCAAGCGGTCGGTCAGGACCGCGAGCACCGCCAGACCCAGCAAGATCTCCGAGACCGTGGTGCTGAAGGGGATCGTACCCAGCCAGAGCACCAGGAAGACCTGGCTCAGACGGTACGGAACGAAGCTGTGATCCCGTACAGTCATGCACCGCCCATCGGAAATCCCGGGTCCTTACCCGGACTTGCCGGCCGCCGGATTTGCGCAGGGTCAGAAGGCAACCCCGGCCAGGATACCAAAGACCTTGTTCTGGAGATCGGGCTCCTCCGCGCCGGCCGGAAGCTCGACGCAGGAGGCCATACCCAGGGCGTAGCGTGCCTCGAGGAGGAACCGGCCGGTCTGGACCCCGGCTCCGAAGACGGCTCCGAGGTCTGTATCCCGGATCAGACCACCGGTCAGGATCTCCAGACCGACTCCCATGGATTCCACCGCCACCCGCGAGCCGACCGACAGGCCGAGGTAGGGACCGGCGAAGAAGTAGGGTGCCATCCCGGAGGCGGGCAGGGTGAACCTGACCAGCAAGGGGATCTCGAGGTAATCCAGCTTGGCGGTGAGTTCCATATCGGTCCCGGCGAGGTAGGGAATCAGCTCGCCGAGGTCCTGCCCGACCAGCTCGGCCAGATCCGCGAGGTTCTCCTCGTTAAGCGGGATCACCTCCCTGGCTCCTTTCCGGTGGAACAGCAGCTCGGGCTGAAAAGAGATCGATTCGGACAGGGGGATACAGGCGAACCCACCAAACGTCAGGCCGGTTCGGTACTCGAGCTTCCCGACGGCCCCCAGTTCCCGGACATCGTCACCGCTGAACTTGGCCCAGGAAACGCCGCCCTTGACTCCGAACTGGATCTCGTCCGCCGGCCAAGCCGCCACCGGCGCCACCAGCAGGCAGAACAAGGCCAGGAACCGGCTGAGGTATTTCATGACGCGCCCCTTCCCGGTTGAATTGTGCTCACGATCGATTCGTCGGGGCAGACGGATCGCAATATACCCCGCCAAAGCGGTCAACTCAACCGGCAAGCAAGGATGGATCGCGTCAGTTGGCGAGGTAACCCGGATCATTCAGGAAGTGCCTGCTCCTGCCGGGTCATTTCAGCAGTACCAGGCTCCGGGTCAGGGAGACGGCGCCGGCCTCCAGCCGGCAGAAGTAGGTGCCGGACGGCAGGAGTCGGCCCTCGCCGTCCCGGCCGTCCCAGCTCACCTCGTGCCGGCCGGTGGCCACCGGTCCTTCCAGCAGGGTGGCCACCGGGCGTCCGGCCACCGTGAAGACCCGGAGGCTCACTGGCCCGGGGCCGGGTAGATCGAACCGGATGGTGGTGATCGGATTGAACGGGTTGGGGAAGTTGACCAGCCGGAAACCGGCGACCAGGTCCGCCTCGCCAGGAACCGGGCTGGGCCCGCTGCAGCCCTGGGGAAAGGCGCCGATCTGCCCGCACTCGGGGTTGAAGTCGGGCAGACAGGGTGAGCCTTCGGTGAGGGTGAAGTCGCCGGCGCCGGGGTCGCAGAAAAAAGGATCGAGGCAGATGTTGCCGTCCAGCCCGTACTGGTCGGCGATGCCGCCTACCCAGTCCCCACCCGCGTTGCCGTGGATGTCGGAACAGGTGATTGTGGCCTGGCTGGTACCATCCCGGAAGAAACCCTCTCCCTCGGTGCTGGCGGCCACGATGCAGCCGTCCATGTCCACGCTGCCGCTACAGTCGGAAGAGACGTTACCTCCGTAGGGCGCCGCGTTGCCGTAGAACGTGCACTGGACCAGTGCACCACTGGCCATTCAGGCCCGGAAGCCGCCCCCGTAATCGGAGGCGGAATTGCCGACGAACGTGCAGCGGACGACGGTGGAGACTTCACCCACGGAGCAGGCGGCGGACATGCCGCCCCCGTTGATGGCCTCGTTGCCCTGGAAGAGACAGTCGGTGACGACCACGGGACCGCACGCGCTGACCCCGCCGCCCTCGGTACCGACGTTGTCGATGAAGCGGCAGCCGGTGATGGTGGGGAATCCGCCCTGACAGTACACGCCGCCCGACCAGTAGGCGTTCCCGCCGGTGACGGTGATGCCCTCGAGAACCGAATCGAGGCCCTCGCCGCTTTCAAAGAGAAACCCGCGGTGATGCTCGAGGACAGTGCCCTGACAATCGATGATGCAGGCGGCTGGATCCCCGCTCTGCGAGCGGAGAAAAATCGCCTTGCCCCGGTAGTCGAGGTCGCGGTTTCCGTCGCCCTGGTAAGTACCGTCGAGCAGGGCGACCGTGTCGCCCACGGCCGCCTGGTCGATGGCCTGCTGGATGGTCAGCGAGCCGAACGGGGTGACGACGATGGTCTCGCCCAGCGCGAGGCTGCCGGGCCACGAGACCAGAACCAGGAAAACCCAGAGGCGTTTCATGATCCCCCCTGTCGCTGGCCCGGGGCTGGCCCATGCTGGCTCCGGCCGGGGCCGTTAGCGCCCGGGCGTTACCCGTGGCTCGATATTAACACACCCGCCGCGACCCCGCGTGGATTTCCGGGAATAAAAATGAGCCCGGTAACCAGGTCTGCGGAGACCTGATCACCGGGCTGTCTCTGGAGAAGCGGCCTATTTCACCAGGACCATCTTGCGTACCTGCTTGACCTCGCCCGCCACCATGCGCGCGAAGTAGACCCCGCTGGCCACCTTGCCGCCGGCATCGTTGCGGCCGTCCCAGACGGCCTTGTGCCGGCCGGCGGGCAGGTGCTGAGTGACGAGGCTGCGCACGCGGGCGCCCTTCAGGTCGTAGACCGCGACCTCCACCCGCGCCGGCGCGGCCAGGTCGAAGGACACCGTTGTCTGCGGATTGAACGGGTTGGGGTGGATCCCCTTCAGGCAGGTCACCCGCGGCAGGTCCGGGGTTTCCTCGATGCCGGTCACCCCCTGCACGATCTCGATCTCGTACGCGCCGCTCGCGCCGATATCCTCCCGGCTGACCTTCCAGACCGCCAGGCAATATGGCCCGCCCGCTATCTCGAGGTTGAACTCCTCGTCCTCGCCCTCGCCGTTTTGCCAGGCGATCCCGCCGTCGACGGCATCGGACTTGGCGAAAAAATCGCCCTCCGGGGAATACAGGCTCATGCCCCAGTCCACGTTGCCGTACACGTGG
>CAZAHC010000042.1:0-17027 GCA_964484595.1 uncultured Fibrobacteraceae bacterium
GCCGCCGAGCAGCATGCCTTCGATCACGCTGTGAGGGTTGCCTTCCAGCACGCTGCGATCCATGTACGCACCCGGATCTCCCTCGTCGGCGTTGCAGACGAGAAACTTGCCCCGGCCATTCCGCTGCTGCGCCAGGAGCTCCCACTTCAATCCCGTGGGGAACCCGGCACCGCCGCGACCCCGCAAGCCGGAGGCCTTGACCTCCCGGATAACCCTGTCCCCGTCTCCACCTTCCAGGGCATTGGCCAGGGCTGAATATCCACCGTTTTCGATGTAGTTGAAGACGCGAATTGGATCGACTTTTTCATTACGAGCCAGAATCGTCCGCACCTGAGATTTGAAGAAGGAGATCTCGCTCTGCTTCTCGATCGCCTTACCTGTGGCGGGATCAACATAGAGGTAGTCCTGGAGCACCTCCCCCCTGGCAACGGCCTCGACGATGTGAGTCATTTTCTCCAGGCTCACCTTGGGGTAGAAGGTTCCATGGGGCTCGATGAGCACGGAGGGTTCTGCTTCGCAGAATCCGTGGCAGCCGGTGATGCGCAGATGGATCTCGTCCGCCAGGCCTCTTTCCAGAAGCTCGCGCTTGGCCACGCGAATCAGGTCGTTCGCTCCGCTCGCCTGGCCACAGGTTCCCGCGGGGATCACGATCGAGGGAGTACTGGGATCCCGATCGCCCGTGAGGCGCTCCTGCAAGGCCTTGAAATCTTCGGGGGATTTATATCGTTCCATTGACCTATCCTGTTGATGGTCCGCTCAGGGACAGTCCACCCGGTTGACCTCGGACACCACTCAGAAGCCGCCGCCGTTTAGATCCAGCCTGTGCATCTTGCATCCGCGGCGCGAGCAAACCTGCACGATACCCCCTCCGCTAACGATCATGGAGACCATCGGGGCGCCGCAATCCGGGCAATCTGAAGCAGCCTTCAGCTCGCCGTGACAGTGCGGGCAGAAGATGTCCACCACCGTGTCGGGAGGGATGGGGTACTCGGACTCAAGAGCGTAGCTGCCATAAAGAGAGGACAGCCTGAGCCAGCCGTGCTTCCGCTGGAAAGACATCGTCACCCGGACGGAAGGAGCGCCGTCGATCAGATGGCCCGGTTCCATCAGGCTGTGATTACATCGCGAACAGCTGACCGACACCGGGAAGATGCGCCTGTCTCCCTCTACCTCGATCTTGTCGAGGCCGGCCCGTGTCTTCTTGATGATCCTCTTGACCCGCGCGGAGTTGACCTTGGAGAAGTAATGGCCATCCACAACAACAATCGGCCCGAGGGCGCACGCGCCCAGACAGTTTACCGTTTCAAGCGTGAATTCCTTGTCCCGGGTCGTCTCGCCCGGCCTTGTATCCAGCTGTCGACCGAACTCCTCGGCAATGATCGGGGCTCCGCGGACGTGGCAGGCAGTACCCAGACAGACGGAGCATAGATGTTTGCCCCGGGGTTCGAGGCTGAACGACTTGTAAAAGGTGGCCACTCCAAAGACATCAACTAGAGACCTGCCGGTCCCTTCTGCCACAATCTTCAACGCGTCGACAGGTAAGTAGCTGTATCTGCTCTGGATTTCCTCGAGAATCGAAATCAGCCCACCTCGATCCCCGTCGTGCTTCTTGAGGATGCTCTGAATTTCCTCTGCCTTCATCATTACTTCCCTGCCTCGAGAATCCGGGCTTTCTGGTTGCGCGGCTTTTCCGGCGCCTGGGCACGGTGCCGGGAAGCCTTACCGGTCATTCGTAATCCTCGCAGTGCCAAATCCCGCCCGTCGGCTTGGGGTGCATGCACGTCAATCGGTGTTCGCAGTTCATGCACAGGCCGACGAAGGTTTTGGTCTCCTTTTCTGTTCCTCGCGCGGTCCCTCTGGATGGAGAAACTGTCGGCTCGCCGGGAGATCCGACGGGGCCGACGTGGTCATCGAACAGTTCACAGAAAAGGGCGGGCCCCCTGCGAGCGTTGTAGTAGCAGGTCGGCAGGTTGTTGCACGTAATGCAAAGACCGCCTGTCCCGTTGATCTGTCGCATAGCGCCAATCTCCCAGGGTTTCATTCCTCGTCATCCCATCTGAAACGGAAGCTTTCCGTGACCCGATGTTCTGGTCAGGGTTTCCGTTGCTACTCAACCGTGCTTCGCCTGACGAAAAACAACATGCCGCCCGGGCTGGCCAGGCCCAATGCACTGACCGTGCCGCCATGGGGAGGGGCAGTACCGTGCAGTAAGTTGTACCGATTTCATCATGGCCTTGCGGTGGATAACTTATTCAATTGCCATATGTTAGCGGACGGAGCGTCCGCGGCGGAAGGAGCCATCGATTTTTCGAATGGAAAACAGGAGTTGACTATCGGGGGGAAATATCGGGGAGATTTGAATCGCCGGGGCGTTTCGCCCCGGTGTCGAAAGGTCCGGAATCCCTATCAGGCTCGATCGGCACCTTGGCTCTTCAGCTTTTCCCGTAACGTTTTTCGGTCGATGCCGAGGATTTCCGCAGCCTTGGTCTTGTTGCCCCCCACGCTTTCCACGACGCGGCGAATGTGCTCGACCTCGACCTCGGCCAGGGTTCGATTCAAGCCCGCGCCCCGGGACAGTGAAAAGCGCATCGTCGAGGGCAGGTCAGGGACATCGATCATTTTGCCCTCGGTCATGACCGCCAAGCGTTGCACCAGGTTCTCGAGTTCCCGGACGTTTCCCGGCCAATGGTACTTTCTTAAAACCTGCAGGGCCTTGTCCGAGAATCGCGGCACGGGCCGGCCCAGCTCTTCGGAAAACTTCCTGGTGAAGTGGCTTGCCAGCAGGAGGACGTCGTCCTCGCGTTCCCGCAGCGGGGGCATGGAGACGGTGATGACGTTCAGGCGGAAGAAAAGATCCTCCCGGAAAACCCGATTGTCGACCAGCTTGTGCAGGTCCTTGTTCGTCGCGGCCAGAACCCTCACGTCCACCTCGTGGGGACGCGACGATCCCACCATGTAGATTTCCCCGTTCTGAAGCACCCGCAGCAGCTTTGCCTGCATCGGAAGACTCGTGTCACCGATCTCGTCGAGGAATATGGTTCCGCCGTCGGCGGTCTGAAAGAAGCCCGCCCGGGATTCCCGCGCTCCCGTGAACGCTCCCTTGACGTGTCCAAAAAGTTCGCTTTCCAGAAGGTCTTCTGGAATGGACCCGCAGTTGACGGGCACGAAGGGGGCGGAGGCCCGCGGACTGCTGTAGTGAATTGCCCTGGCCGCCAGCTCCTTGCCGGTTCCGCTTTCCCCGGAAATGAGAATCGTGGCCTTCGCGTGGGCCGCCTTCTCGATCGCCCTCAACACTCCCTGAATGGCCCGTGACTCGCCGATCAGCCCTCCCCGCGACGCCGGCACCCGGGCCGGGGCGCCCTGCGCGTTCCGGCGAGCTTTCAAGGTGTCCAGAACCCGCCTCACCGCCGAGAGCAGCTCCTCCTCGGTGAAGGGCTTGGTAAGATACTCCTGCGACCCCGACTTGACCGCTTCCACCGCACCCTGGATCGTCGGGTAGCCGGTGACCATCATTACCTCGGTATCCCTGAAATTATCCCGAACGTGCTGAACGAGGTTCAGCCCGCTGACCTTAGGCATTTTCAGATCGGTGATGACGAGGTCGACGGGTGTGCTGTCCAGCAGATGGATGGCCTCGGCTGCGCCCGGTGCAGAGAACACCCGATAACCATTCTCTGTAAGATGTCGCTGGATCAATTCAATGGTTTCGACAGCGTCATCCACCACCAGGATGCGCTCTTTCTCATTGCCGGGAGCCATCTTCTGACCTCTCCTCCGAATCTGCCGGCCCAGGGACCGGCAGGTGTACCTCGAACCGGGTGCCCTGGCCGGACTGGCTTTCGGTCTTGATGGAGCCACCATGCGCCTGGACGATTCCGTGTACCACTGCCAGGCCGAGCCCGGTGCCCTCGTCAACGTCCTTGGTCGTGAAGAACGGCAAGAAGATCTTGTCACGAATCTCCTCGCTAATACCATCTCCCGTATCCTTCACGCCAAGGACAACGGAGGAACCACTCACCTGCGTGTCCACCCAGAGCGTTCCGCCGTCCGGCATGGCTTGCACGGCGTTGACGACCAGGTTGACCAGAACCTGCTTGAGCTGGGCTGGATCTGCGGAGATTTCCGGAATATCCTCCGACAGCTCTCGAGTGAGGTTAATGCCGGCCCTGACACACCGGGCCTCCAGGAAATAGAGCCCCTCCTCGACGACCTGGTTCAGGTGAACCCAACTCTTCCTCGCCGGCATCTGGCGGGCGAAAACCATCAGCTTCCTTATCACCTCGCGTGCGTACAGCGAGGCGGTGATTATCTTCTCGATGTCTTGCTCGGCGGAGTCGGAGAGTTCGGGGCTTTTCTGAACAAGCTGGGCAAACCCGAGAATGCTGCCCAGTGGTTCGTTCAGCTCATGTGCCACACCCGCCGCAATCTGTCCGATCGTGGCCAGCCGGTCGGCATGAATGAGCTGCTGGTGGAGCTTCGACTTCTCTTCCTCCGCTTCCTTCCTCTCCACAATCAGCGCCACTTCCCTGGCCACCGCCGCGATAAGTTTCTCCTCTTCCTTGAGAAAAACACCAGATGCCAGCTCCTGTCTGTCCTCCAGGTAGACAACCTCCACCGCGCCACGCCTCCTCCCGCGCACTACGATGTCAGCCGACTGTATGAATTCGGTTGGCCGGAAGCCGGGGGTACAAAACGAGCGGCCGTCGAGAATTATCCTGGCCGCGGCATTCTCGGGGAATTGCCAGCCGGGAGGAAGAAGCTTGACCACACGTTGCAGGATCTCTTCGGGCGAGATCCCGTCCTGCTCGACCACCTGGGCGATCCCGTACAGGCATGTCAATTCCTTGATGCGCTCACGCAGCGCTGCCTGCGCCCGCCAGCCGGCAACCGCCAGACCGAGCGCCTGGGCGACCTCCTCGCAGAATTCAACCTCTTCTTCGGTATAGGAGCCGGGCCGCTCGGTCTTGATGTGCAGCAGACCGACCGTCTGCCAGTCGACCATGAACCTGGTCACGACAAGCGACCGGTAATGCCCGCCGACACACAGTTTTTCCGCCGCGAAGAAGGGCTCCCAGGTATCATCGATCCAGAAACTCCCCTGGCGAGTGAAGAAGGGGAGGGTCGAATCAAATCTCTGGCAGGCAACGTCCGTACACAGCCGTTCCAGATCCGTGTTGTCCTTGAGGGCGGGAATCACCCCGCCGTCCTCACCGGCCGTCCAGCGAACGAGCTCGAAACGGACCCCGCTTCGGGGTTGCTGCGTGGCCTCCCAGCGATAATGAAGGTCCTCCTCGTTGAGACGAATCTCGACGGCATCGCAGCCGCAATACTCCAGGAGCACGGCCGAGACTTCGCGGAGGAAATCCACTCTGGTAAGGTTGTGGTTGGCACAGTCCAGTATTGCCTGGGATAGCCGGGCGCCCTCCTCGATTCGCATGAGGCGACGCCCGCGGGGGGCCGGTGGCTTGGCGCGGTTATCCTTCATAGGCTTGGTGGCGGCTTGTTATCTCGATCGCCAACACGACGAACCCTCGCGGGATTCCGCAGTTGGTCCGGCCAGACACATGGACCACCGCCTGGCTGCCTGGAAATCTAGTCCTGGACCAACGATGTTGCAAATGATCCCTGATGAGATCAAACAGCGGAACCGAAGCCGCCCCGATCTTTCACTCCCCATCCTCGATCCGCCGGACCGCCCCCAGGAACCGCTTGATGATGGTCCGGCCGAAGCCGGCCAGGCGGTTGCGCTCGGCCTCGGGCAGCTCGCCCGGCAGTCGCCGCAGCTCCTTGGCGAGAGCCTGCTCCGCCTCGTCACGCAGTCGCTCCATCTTGGCCCCGCGGGGCGGGTTGCGCAGCCACTGGCCGAAGGCCGCCACCCTTTCCCCGACGATCCGCTCGCCCGCCGCCGCGGCCTGGCAGCGCCGTTGCTCGACCTCTTCCTGGTAGGTTCCGACGTCCTCGAGATCGAAGACCCGCAGGTTGTCCGGGGGCGGGTCAGGTTCGGTTTCCGCGGCCGGCGGCTCCACGTCCGGCGGCACCGCGATGTCCATCACGAGGAGCGTTCGGTCGGACCGGGCAGCGGCAGCCGCCGCGAGGTCAGCCCGCGCAAGGACGGGCTCGGGAGCCCCGGTGCAGGTGATCACGGCGTCCACCGCGGCGACGGCCTCGGTCAGATCGGCCCAGTCTACCGGGGCGACCGGCGTGACCTCGCGGTCGCCCGCCCCCAGCGCCGCGGCCAGCTCGCGGCCGGGCTCCGCGCTCCGGTTGCCGACCAGGATGCGAGCGGCGCGGCCCTTGACGAGCCGGCGGCCGGCGGCCTCGGTCATCTCGTTCACCCCGACCAGCAGGAACTCCTTGCCCCGCAGACCGCCCATCTCGTGGGCCAGCAGGGAGGCCGCCGCCCCGGCCACCGACCGGGCGCCGCCGCCGAGGCTGGTCTCGGTGCGCACCTTCTTCGCGCAGCGGAAGGCCATGTGAAAGGCCTTGTGGATCCGCGGGCTCGCGGTGCCGTGATTGCAGGCGGTCCGGTACGCCTCCTTGACCTGCCCGAGGATCTGGGCGTCGCCCAGGACCATCGCGTCCAGCCCGGACGCGACCCGGAAAAGGTGCTTCACCGCTGCCTCGCCGCCGTGAACCATCAGGCTGCGGGCCAGGATCGCCCGGCCATCCAGATCCTGCCCACCCACCAGGTCGACGAAGGCGGCCTCGGCTTCCGCCTCGGAACGGATCTCCAGGTAAGCTTCCAGGCGGTTGCAGGTGGCCACCAGCACGCAACCGCCCACGCCCGGCAGCGCCTTGAACCGGCGCGCCAGGTGCGGCAGGTCTTCCCTCGCCACGGCGAACCGGGAGCGCACCGCCAGGGGCGCCGTCCGATGGGTGAAACCGACCACGACCAGCTTCCCGAGGCCGAGGACCAGCTCGGTGTCGCTCTCGGCGTAGGAGCTCACCTCCGGATCGCGGCCGGGAAAGCGGGGGGAATGGGGAGGGGGAGATTCCGGAGGCTGCGCCCGCGGCGATTTCATCGCTGGACCCGCATGTTCATACCCCCGGCCAGGAACACGACGTCCCGGAGCCCCTGCGAGGCCAGCCAGCGGGCGGCCTCGGACGAGCGGACGCCGACGGCACAAACGATACACAGGGGGCGATCGGCCGGCAACTCGTTCAGGCGGCCGCGCAGCTCGGCGAACGGGATGTTCACTGCGCCCGGGGGCGAGGGGAACTCCTCGGTGATCTCGTCGGCGGCCCGCACGTCCAGCACGAAGCGATCGCCGGGCTCGCTGCCAGGGCCGAGACCGGGCACCCCCGTCTCCTCCTGGTTCAGGGCGACGCAGCCGAGGCCGTGCAGCGAATCGAGAGCCGCGTTGTAGGGCGGGGAGTAACAGAACTCCAGGTCGAGCAGATCCTCCAGCTTGCCCTCGCGCTGCAGCAGGCCGGTGAACACGTCCACGCGCTTGACGGTCTCGCCGCCGCCGACCGCCTGCAGGCCCAGCAGCCGGCGGGTACCTTCCTCGTAGACGAGCTTCAGGAAGACCTGGTCGTGCTCGGGGTAGTAGTGGGCCAGGTCGAAGAACGTGCCCCAGGCCGCTCGCACTTGCAGCCCGGCCCGGCCGGCCTGCGCGAGGCTGATCCCGGACGAGGCGACGTTCCAGCCGAACACCTTCACGCAGGCGGCCCCGGCCACGGGGCCGAAGCGGGTTCCCTTGCCGGCAAGGTTGTCGCCCACCACGCGGCCCTGCCGGTTGGCCAGCGAGCCGAGGGGAACCAGCGCCGGGGCGCCGGTCACCAGGCTGGTGACCTCGATGCAATCGCCGGCGGCGAAGACATCGGGTGCGCTGGTCCGCAGCTGCTCGTCGACCACCAGGCCGCCGCGGGGGCCGGCGGCGAGGCCGGATTCGACGGCCCAGGTCACGCGCGGCTCCACGCCGACGGCGACCACCACCCGGTCGGCGGTGAAGGTCTCACGCGAGGTCTCCGGGCCCGCCGTGACGGTGGCCCGGTTGTCCTCGGTCGCGGCGCAGGTGACCGGCATCCCGCACCTGACATCCACCTCGTTGCGGCGCAGCTCGCCGGCGACCAGGTCGGCCAGGTCCGGATCCAGGAGCTGGGGCAGGAGTTGCGGCTCGGCCTCCAGCAGGCAAACCTCGCAGCCCCACAGCTCGGCGAAGGCGGCGGCCAGCTCGCAGCCGATGAAGCCGCCCCCGACCACGACGACGCTGCCGATCTTTCCCGCCTGCAGACCCTGACGCAGGGCCTTCGCTTCCTCGGGGGTGTGGAAGAAGCAGCACGCCTCACCCGGCTCGATTCCCGGAACCCGGCGCGGGCCGGAGCCGGTGGCGATGACCAGCTGGTCGTACGGGAAGACGGGACGCTCGTCCCCGCCCAACCGCACCGCCTCGACCTGCTTATGCTCGAGATCGATGCGGGCCGCCCGGATGCCGGTCAGCACCTGCAGGTCCTTGACCGCGGCGAAGAACTCGGGGTCGCGCACAGCGCCGTACGAGGTCTCGCGCAGCTTGTCCAGGTTCTCGATGTCGCCGGAGAGGAAGTAAGGCAGCCCGCAGGCGCCGTAGGAGATGAAGGTGCGCTCGTCCAGGACCGTGATCTGCGTCGCGGGCAGCAAACGCCGGGCCCGGGCCGCCGCCTTCAGGCCGGCGGCCGAGGCGCCGACCACTACGATCCTCTGGCTGTTTTCACTGGCCAAGACCCGCCCTCCTCATGCTGGGGCCGCCCTGCGTGCACGGGCCGGCCCGCGCCCTCGCAGCCGTCTGCGGGGTGCTGCTGGCGAGGAGCCGGCGCGGCGGCCAAGGCAGGAACGAGGAGGGGTCGGCCGCGGTCTTGCCGGCCGTCCCCTCCCGGTGGCCGGTCGGACTAGACGCAGCCGGTCGGCTTCGGCAGCCCGGCGAGCTTGCAAGCGCCCTTGGCGGGGCCGCTCGGGAAGAGCTCGTAGATCTGCTTGAGCGGGAATCCCGTCTCCTTGCAGAGCTTCCGGATCATGGGGGCGACGCCGAACTCGAGGTAGTAGTTCCGGAGGTAGTTCATGACCTTCCAGTGGTCCTCGGTCAGCTCATCGACGCCCTCGGTGGTGGCCAGGGCGGCCGCGACCTTGTCATCCCACCGATCCGGCTCCTGGATGAACCCGTCCTCGTCCACTTCGATGCTGATGTCACCGTGCTCGAAAATAGGCATTCTCCGCTTCCTCCTGTTTGGGGTATGAGCACGTGCGGGCCAGCCCCGCCGGAATTTGTGCCTTGTTCTTTTTACCGTCCCGCGGCCGATCAAGCAGGGCTCGATCGACCCGGGAACCTACCGCATGTTGACGTACCCGCAGGGGCACTCTTCCATGCACTTCTTGCAGCCGGTGCAGTACTCGAGCTTGTACTTGTACTCGCCGCCCTTCTCGGTCGGCCGGATCACCGCGTTGTCGGTGCAGAACTTGAAGCAGGTCTCGCAGTCGAAGCAGAGGCCGCAGCTCATGCAGCGAGCCGCCTCGGTGCGCGCCTGCTCATCGGTGAAGGTGAGGCTGGTCTCCCGGGTCAGCTCGGCCAGGGCCTCCTCGACCGGGATGAGTTCCTCCGCCACCGGCGTCTGCTTCTTTTCCAGCCAGAAGTTCTTGCCCAGCTTGTCGGCGGCGACGACGGGCATTTCCTTCTGCTCCGGCTCGGGCAGACCGCGCAGGGAGCGATGGATCGCGTCGGCGGCCAGCCGGCCGTGTGCCTGGGCCTCGGTCGCCAGGCCGAGATTGGTCGCATCGCCGCCGCCGTAGATCTTGCCGTCGATCGTGGTGATCTTGCAGTCCGCGGCGATCTTGATCCAGTCCCTGCCCTCGCGCAGGTTCTCCAGGGGCTCGAAGTCGGGCTCCTGGCTGATGGCCGGCACGATGAAGCTGGCGGGGATGTCGAACTCCGACCCCTCGATCGGCACCGGGCGGCGGCGCCCCGAGGAATCCGGCTTGCCCAGCTCCATCTTCAGACAGGTCATGCCGGTGGCACACCCATTCTCGGTGTGGATCTTCACCGGCGCGGCCAGGAAGTCGATCTTGACGCCCTCCTTCTGGGCCTCCTCGATCTCCGGCTCGATGGCGGGCATCTCCTTGATGGTCCGCCGGTAGACGATGGTCGCGTTGGCGCCGAGCCGGCGGGCGATGCGCGCCGCGTCGATGGCCGTATCGCCGCCGCCGATGACGATGACGCTGTCACCGACATCGACTGACTGCCCGGAGTTGACCAGGTTCAGAAAGCCGGTGCCGGTCATGACGTTCTCGGCTTCCTCGCCCTCGACCCGCAGCTTGTAGCCCTTGTGGGCGCCGATCGCGACGAAGACGGCGTCGAAGCTCTGCTGCAGCTCCTCGAAGGGGACGTCCTTGCCAACGATGGTGTCGTACCTGAACTCGACGCCCATGTCGGCGATCCGCTGCACTTCCTGGTCGAGGATGTCCGGGGGCAGGCGGTAGTCGGGAATGCCGTAGCGGACCATGCCGCCCGGCTTGCTGAACGCCTCGAAGACCGTCACGCCGTAGCCCAGTTTCGCCAGGTGATAGGCGCAGTTCAGGCCCGCGGGGCCCGTGCCGAAGATCGCCACCTTCTCCGCCTGCTTCTCCACGCCGGACAGGTCGTACTTCAGGCCGTGCTCGAGGGCGTAATCGCCGATGAACCTCTCGATGCAGCGGATGTGCACCGGCTTGTCGTCGACGCCGGTGCGGTTGCACTTGTCCTCGCACAGGCCGGGGCAGATCCGGCCCATGGTCGCCGGCAGGGCGGTCGTGTCACTGAAAACCTGGAAGCACTCCTGCCAGGTCTCGTCCTCGCTCCGGCCCTTGAAGTCGTAGTCGTTGATGATTCGCATGACCTTGCGGATCGGGTTGGCGTTGGGACAGCCCCCGAGGCCACAAGGCGCCCGCTTCTCCTCGTTGTACGGCCGCAGCGGGGACTGCTCGGCCCCGCCGGAGGACACTCCGCCGCGGGCTCCCAGCTTCCTCTTCTTCTTCTTGACGATCTTCGCCATGGCGCAGCTTCTTTCCGGTTGTGACGACACCCGCAGGGCCGTCTTCCCTTGCTTCTAGGCGGTCGAGGAGCGGGCCAGGTCTTCGCCCTGCTCCCGGTCGCGTCGGGCCCGAGCGGCCCGGATCAGGCCACCGGCCCACTCCGGGCTGCCGAGAGCGTGCAGGTGCGCGTAGCTGGCCAGGATGTTGTCGTGAACGATCCCGTCCCGCTGGCCGATACACCCGCAGCCCTTGCCTACCGAATAAGCGGTCTTGACTCCCGCCGCTCCACCCACGATGCGGGAATAGTGGAACTCGTGTCCTCTGAGCTCGGTGCCGACCGGCAGGAAGGGGTTGGCGGCGTCCACCGTCATGAGGCAATAGCCGTGCCCCTGAGGCCTGTCGTGCATGCGGACCCGGATCGGCAGGGCGCCCGCCAGGTTCACGGTCTTGCCGTGCCACTCCAGCGACTCGGCCAGGTACATCAGGCCGCCGCACTCGGCGTAGATCGGCAGGCCAAGACCTGCGGCCTGCCTGACGTCGGCGAGCAACGAGGAGTTGGCGGCCAGCTCCCGGGTGTGGGTCTCCGGGAAGCCCCCGCCGATGTAAAGGGCGTCCAGCGGCGGCAGGTTCCGGTCGGTCAAGGCGGAGATGGCCACCAGGGTGGCGCCGCCCCGCTCGAGCGCTTCCAGGTTCTCCGGGTAGTAGAACGTGAAGGCGGAGTCGTTGAAGTAGCCGATTCTCACCCCGGGCTCCGCCGGCCGGATCTTCGGCATCGGGTCGGGCCCGGCGGCGGGCTCCTCCGCGGCGACGGGGCCGAGCCCGGGCGCCGCCTCGGCGATGGCCAGCAGGCGGTCGGTGTCCAGGTTGCCCCGTATGCTCCGGCGCAAGGTCCGGCGCAGCTGCTCGGCGGGGCCGTGTTCGGCCGGCGGCACCAGGCCGAGATGACGGCTCACGAGCGTGGGGCCGTCCAGCTGCGGCAGGGCGCCCAGCACCGGCAGGCCCGCGTTTTCCTCGATGGCCCTGGTAACCACTCGCTCGTGTCGTTCGCCGCGGACCTGATTCAGGATCACCCCGGCGATCTCGATCTCCGGCGCGAGCTGGCGGCAGCCAAGTACGGTGGCCGCCGCCGTGGCGGTCACCTTCACCGGGCTCACGACGAGAACGACCGGACAGTCGAGCAGATTCGCCAGGCCGGCGCTGCTGTGCGTCCCGGAGGTGTCGACCCCGTCCAGCAGACCGCGATTTCCCTCGATGAGGTTGAGACCCTCGGCGGTGCCGTGCTCCCGGAAGGAGCGCGCGACCACCTCCGGGCCCATCAGGTAGGTGTCGAGGTTGCGACCGGGGGAGCCGGAAGCCCAGCCCAGCCAGGCGGCGTCGATGAAGTCGGGGCCCTTCTTGAAGGCACGCAGCCGGCGCCCCTCCTCTCCCCACAGGGCGAGGAGCCCGAGCGAGAGGATGGTCTTTCCCGAATCGCCGCCCGTGCCGGCGATCAAAATGCGGGAGAACGAACCGGCCATGCCGCCTGTCCCGGTCGTGCTCACCACTCTATCAAGCCAGCCCGCACGCGGCGTGCCGTCGTACGGGCCATCCGTGAGCGGTGGAGAGCTTTCCTGCACCCCGCCGACCGCTCGCGAGAACGGCCGGCGGGGATGATGGTTTTTGAGCCCGATCAGCTCCGAACGAGCCGACCTAGTCCTGGTCCGGAGCCGCACCTTCCTTGTGCGGGATCTCCAGGTAAGAGCCGCCGAAGTACGTGTAGACCAACCTGCCGTTGTCGACCAGGTGGCGAATGGCCTTCTTGCAGGTCTTCTTGTCCACCTCGCCGCCGAACTGGGCGATCATGGCCTTCGACAGGTCGCTCGGCTTGTACTTTTTCGTGCCGGTATCGCGCTCCACCATCTGGAACATGGAGTCGGCGATCTCTTCGATACTAGGCATGTCTCACACCCCTACTTCTGGCGGAAGTGCAGCGAGCGCTTGTAGGTAAGCCCCGCGTGCTTGAAGTCGTCCATGTGGTACTTGGTGAACTCGAAGCCGGTGATCTCGAAGAACTTCGGCCAGCCGATGCGCTCGATCCACTCGCCCACCCGCTCGTACTTCCGGGCGCCGTCCTTCCAGGCCTCGACGATCGTCTTGACCGCCTCGACCGTCTCGGGCCAGCGCGGCGGGGTGTTGGGCAGGAAGTGCACGGCCATGCGCGAGAACCGGGGCTCGCAGCGGGCCTGGGACACCTTGCCGCCCACCCAGATCGAGACGCCGTCGTTCAACGGGTCGGCGATCGGCATGGCGGGGCAGACCGTGAAGCAGTTCGCGCAGAACATGCAGCCGTCCTCGAGGATCTCCACCGAGGGGTTGCCGTCCACGGTGGCGGTCCGGATGGCGCCGGTGGGGCAGGAGGACAGCGTGCTCGGGATCTCGCATTGCTTGGTCATGTCCTCGTGGAGGATCTTCGGCGGCCGGCGGTGGATGCCCAGCACGGCGATGTCCGAGCAGTGCACGGCGCCGCACATGTTCAGGCAGCAGGCAAGGGCGATGCGGCACTTGGCCGGCAGGTCGGTCGTCTGGAAGTAGGGGGCCATCTCGTCCATGACCGCCTTGACGATGCCGCTGGCGTCGGTGGCCGCGCTGTGGCAGTGCACCCAGCCCTGGGTGTGAACCATGTTCGAGATGCAGCGGCCGGTGCCACCGACCAGGAAGCCTTCCTTCTCGATGTCCGCGATCAGCGGATCGATGTTGGCCTCGTCGGCCAGCAGGAACTCGACGTTGTTGCGGCTCGTGAACCGCAGGTAGCCGCCGCAGTACTTGTCGGCGAGGTCGGCGATCCAGCGAATCGTCTCGATGCTCAGGAGCCGGGGGGAGGCCATGCGTACCGAGAACACCTTGTCACCGGACTCGGCGACGTGCACCAGCACGCCCGGTCTGGGGAGCTCGTGGTACTTCCACTTGCCGTAGTTTTCCTTGATGACGGGCGGCAAGAACTGCTCGTAGTGCGGAGGACCGATGTCCGTGATTCTCTTTGCGGGTTCAGCCATTATCCACTTCCTCTCTGGGCTAACCGGGCCCGGGAGCCCGTGATCCATTCCCGAAATTCGACGACTACTCCTCGTCCTCGTCTTCCTCGTAGTACTCCTCGTAGAACACGTAGGGGTTCTCCCGAGGTTCGCTGATCATCTCGGGAACAGGATCGACCTCGATGGCTTCCAAGAAGTTGCCGAGGCCAACCCGCTGGATGAATTCGCCGACGCGCTCGCGGTTCTTGCCTTCCTCGCCCCAGACGTCCCAGATATTCTCCACGACGTCCTTGATCTCCTGATAGGGCTCCTCCATCTTGACGAACGGCATCAGCACGCTCGACAGCAGTGCACCCTCGATGATCGGGGCCTTCGAGCCGAGCAGGACGGTGGCGCCGCGGTCCTTGCCCGGGCGGAGAGCCTTGGGCATGACGTTGATGCAGTGCATGCAGTGGAAGCAGAGCGAGTCGTCGATGTCGATCTCGTTGCCGTCCCACTTGACGCACTTGGCCGGGCAGTTGTCGCAGACATCGGCCTGGATGTCGACGCCGTCGGTGGCGTACTGCTTGATCGCCGCCTGGTCGATCTGAATCTCGTCGCGCCAGGTGCCGATGAAGGACATGTCGGCCCGCGCGATCGAGGCGACACAGTCGTTGCCGCAACCGGCGAACTTGAACTTGTACTTGTAGGGGAACTGGGGCCGGTGCAGCTCGTCCTGGAACTCCTGCGTGAAGTGATTGCAGGCCTTCATGGTGTCGTAGCAGGCGAACTCGCAGCGGGCCATTCCGTTGCAGCAGCTCGGGGTCCGCATGTTGGAGCCGGAGCCGCCCAGGTCGAAGCCGTGCTCGGCCAGCTTCTGGAAGACCGGCTCGAGGTCGTCGGTCCGGGTTCCCAGCAGGACGATGTCGCCGGTCGAGCCGTGCATGTTCGTCAGGCCGCTGCCGTGCTCCTCCCAGATGTCGCAGATCTTGCGGAGGGCATCGGCGGTGTAGAACCATCCGGAGGGCTGGTTGATGCGCATGGTGTGGAAGTGCGCAACCTCCGGGAACTCGTCCGGCAAGGCGCAGTACCGCCCGATGACGCCCCCGCCGTAACCCATCACGCCGACGATGCCGCCGTGCTTCCAGTAGCCGATATTCGTATTGTAGGACTTCTCCAGCAGGCCAAGCACACCCCTGGCCATCGGGTTCTTTTCAGCGGACTTCTTGATCTCCTTGACGAAACTCGGCCAAGGTCCCTTCTCAAGCTCGTCCAGCTTTGGGGTTTCAGGGTTTGCCATCTGTGCTCCTTTTCTGAGATGATCCGGTGGTCAGACGCGACTCCGCGGGCGGTCGCCGGCCGCCGCCAGATGCGGGACAGCCAGAACCCGGCGGGCCCGCATGGGTTCCGTTTCCCCGTTGAATACCGGGGAGCAAGACGATCCAGAACGGTCAAAAAAGTGCGGGTCCTTTTTTCCAGCAGTCGAAAATAGGTTTTGGCCGCAACGGAGTCAAGTTGGACGTTAGATTTTTGTCAGGGAGTTCGGCGCCGGCCAACCTGTCGCTTAGATCCTGAAAACACAAGGCTAACGCCACCATCGCCACCCTGGCCCGATTTTTACCCCCCGGATCAATCGGCCACCGTTTCCGGCCAATTTTGTTAAATGATTAACCAGCGGGGACCGGGGCCGATCTCGCCCGCAAGAAGCGGCTTTTCCACCCGGGAGCTGCCAATTGGCGTCAAGTTCCCCCAGGATTTGCCGAAAAGAGAGGCCGAGGCCAGAAAAATATGACCGTGAGGCAAAAAATATGTTGCGACAGATTTTTCTTTTACTGTATAATAGGACTCAAGAAGGGACTCACGGAGGGCCCATTTCTCGACTAGGAGGGTTTCGGATGGCTAAGGAAAACAAAAAGGCCTACATCAAACCGCAATTGAAGTCGCAGAAGATCGAACTCGGGGTCTACGGCGATTACGACCAGGACGGTGGCAAGGATATCACTCCCAGCCACCCGGTGCGGGACAAGGATCTGGGCGGCCTGGATCCTGCAAGCTAGGCTTTTTCTGAAATAGCGACCCCGCCTTTGACGGGCACGGGGGATGCCGACTGGCATCCCCTGTGCTCGTTCGTGGTTTAGCCCGGATAATTCATGAATGACCTACTGCGGCTGGTTAAATGCCCGCCAGAACCCGCCTTCTCGGATCGGCTCGGTCAACGTACCGCAGTGGGTACGCCTCCCTCGCCGATCCTTGCGAGGTCGTGTTCTGGCGGGCATTTTCCTCACCCTCGCTACGGTCATTCATGAATAATCCGGGTTAGTCAATCACCCAATTCCAGAAAACGACGACGTAGCCGGCGGTGGCGCCGTTGTGTCCCAGCAGGGCCGGCCAGACGCTGCCCGTCCGCTCTCGCAGCCAGCCCCAGAGGATTCCCGCTCCGAGAACCGTGCCCAGGAAGAGGCCGGCTGTGGCCGCGCTGTCCACGAACCGCGAGATGGTCGCCACGTGATAGCTCGCAAAGCAGGCTGCCGGCAGGCCGATGGCCAGCCACCGGCGGCGGACCGTCTCCAGGAGACGATGAAGGTAGCCGCGCCAGAAGAGCTCCTCGGCAAGACCATTACCCAGGATCAGGAAGACCGACATCGCGAACAGTCGTTCGCGGCCGGCGCCCCAGTCGGCCAGGATCTCGAGGATCCGGTTGCCGGCCAGCAGCTCCTCGCCCCACAGCGCGAAGCCGCCCACGACGGCGCCGCCCGAGCCGAGGCCGAGCAACAGGCCGGCCGCAACCCCTCGCCGCCAGTGCGGGCCGGCAAGTCCCAGGTAGGCCAGGTGGCCGGTGAAGGTCCGCTTCCGGTGGACCAGTGAATCGGCCAGCGGGATCCCCAGGCAGATCAGGACGTGGTAGCACAGGAAGGTCGCCCAGACGTCGTGGAGGGCCAGGAGGCAAACCGCCACCGTCGTCGGCGCCAGGATCATCAGGGCTGCCGTTTTCGGCACGGCTCACTCCCTTAACCCGGATAATTCATGAATGACCTACTGCGGCTGGTCAAATGCCA
>CAZAHC010000043.1:0-16826 GCA_964484595.1 uncultured Fibrobacteraceae bacterium
CCTGGCGTACGTGCTGCTGATCGGCGACGCGTCCCAGGTGCCGAAGTACGGCTCCGACTCGGATCCCTGCTACTCGCTCCTGGCCGGCGGCGACAGCTATCCCGACATCTTCGTGGGCCGCTTCTCCGCCGAGAACACCACGCACGTCCAGACCCAGGTCCAGCGCACCATCTACTACGAGCGTGACGTGGCAGCCGGCGTCGGCTCGGACTGGGCGCAGAAGGGAATGGGCATCGCCTCTAACCAGGGACCGGGCCACTACGGAGAGTACGACGACGAGCACATGGACCTGATCCGGGCCGACCTGCTGGCCTATGGCTACACCCTGGTCGACCAGATCTACGATCCCTTCGGAACAGCCACGATGGTGTCCAACGCGCTGAACAACGGGCGCGGGATCGCGAACTACTGCGGCCACGGCAGCACCACCTCCTGGTCGACGACCGGCTTCAGCAACAGCCACGTGAATTCCCTGGTGAACGACGGGATGCTCCCCTTCATCTGCAGCGTGGCCTGCAACAACGGCACCTTCACCAGCGGCACCTGCTTCGGCGAGGCGTGGCTGCGCGCCACCAACGGCAGCCAGCCGACCGGCGCCATCGCCTGCTACATGTCCTACATCAGCCAATCCTGGTCCCCGCCCATGTATGCCCAGGACGAGGCCGTCGACCTGCTGGTCGGCGACGTGATGCGGACCGTCGGCGGCCTGTGGTTCAACGGTTCCTGCTTCATGATCGACGTCAACGGAGCCGGCGGTATCAACGAGTTCCGCAACTGGATGATCTTCGGCGATCCCTCGGTGAAGGTGCGCACGAAGACGGCCCAGGCCATGGCCGTCGATCACCTGCCCATCCTGCCCCTGGGCGCGGCCACCTACACCGTGGACGTGCCAGGGCTGGAGGGCGCGACCGCTTGCCTGTACCGGGACGGCGTCATTCACGGCGTCGGCGTCACCGACGCCACCGGGCACGTCGAGATCGTCCTGGATGAACCGGTGCTGGTGCCGGGCGACGTGACGCTGACCGTCACCGCCTACAACCGGGAGACCTACCAGACCGCCCTGACCGCGGTCGTGCCGGCGCTGGTCACCATCAGTCCCGAGACCGTGCCGGTCGGTGTCACGACCCCGGTGACGGTCACGGTGACCGACACCCTCGACGTCGGCATTCCCGATGTGACCGTCTGGATCTCGGGCTTCGGCCAGGTCCAGCTGGAGCAGGTCACCAACGGCGCCGGCCAGGCGTTCTTCGACGTGAGCCCCGTATTCGGGGAGGATCTCCTGGTGCGTGGCCGCGAAAGCGCCGCCACCTACGACCTGTTCAACGAGGTGCTGCCCGTGACCGGCGCGCCTGCTCTGACCAACCCGACGATCACGGCCGAGGTGGCCTCGATCGGCCTGGTCGGTTCGCTGACGCCCCACATCGAGGGCACGGTGACCGGACAGGCTGCCGAATCCGGCCTGACGCTGTACCTCTCCGGTTGCGGGGTCGAGACCTCGGCCAGCGACCCGGGTAACGTGGTCACGCTGAACGCCACCCCGACCCAGATCGGGGAGATCACCGCGGCCCTGGCCCGCACCGGCTACCAGCTTCACACCAGCGCCATCCCCGTGGTCGAGTCCTTCGGCAACATCGCCGGGACGGTGGTCGACGGCGACACCCTCGACCCGGTCCCCGGCGCGCGGGTCTACGGCTACCCGGCCGGCTCCGACACCACCGGCCAGAACCCGGTCTTCGACGAGCTGACCAATGGGTCGGGCAGTTACGCCGTCGGGGAAGACCTGCCAGTGGGCTACTACGACGTCTACGTGGACAAGATCGGGTACCTGACCACCGCCGAGGAAATCTTCCTGCTCTACGGCCCCAACACGGTGGACCTGGTGCTGAACCAGGCGCCCCTGGCGCACCTGGAGCCCTGCCGGAATCCGGGCACCCCGATCCCGCCCTATTCCGCGGTCAGGGACACCATTAACCTCACCCTGGAGTCGGAGATCTACTCGATCGAGGTGTTCGTGGACATACCGCACGGCGACGTCAGCGACCTCGTGATGGAGCTGATCTCGCCCCAGGGAACCAACGTCCGCCTGCACAGCCGCTCGGCCGGCCCGCCCGAGGGTCTGCACGGATGGTATCCGTACGACCTGACCCCGTACGGCGACCTCGACAACTTCCTGCTGGAGAACCTCGCCGGTGACTGGGTGCTGTACATCTACGACTACGGCATCGGCAACAACGGGGTCCTGAACTCCTGGTGCCTGTCGATCGTGGCGCCGGACGTCGTCTCGGACGTGGACGAGCGAGCGGGCCTGCCTAGGGTGCTGGCCCTGGAGGGCAACTACCCCAACCCGTTCAACCCGGCCACCAGCATCGTCTTTGCCCTGCCGCAGGCCAGCAACGTCGATCTGGCGGTGTTCGACCTGCGCGGGCGGCGAATCGTGACCCTGGTCCACGACCTGGTGACGGCCGGCCGGCACGAGATCGTGTGGCGGGGCAACGACTCCGCGGGCCGCCAGGTTTCCAGCGGCGTCTACTTCTACCGGCTGCAGGTCGGCGAGGAAGTGTTCACCAGGAAGATGATGCTGATGAAATAGCCGCGAGCGGCTGTTCAGGCCTTGTCCGGGCCCCGGGGTTTTCCCGGGGCCCTTTTTGCTGGCGGCTGCCGGCCGGGAAAAGCGTTCGGGGCGGTGACGACCCTCACTTGACCATGGTCAGACGAGCGATGGCGCTGAAGGCGCCGGCCTCGAGCCGGCAGAAGTACACACCCGCCGCCGCGGTTCTGCCCCGGGCGTCCTGCCCGTTCCAGACCACCTGGTGGCGACCGGCCGCCATCGTTTGACCCCCGACCAGAACGCGAACCAGCCGACCGGAGACGTCGAAGATCCGCAGGTCTATCCACTCCGGGCGCGGCAGGTCGAAGCCGATGGTCGTCGAGGGGTTGAAGGGGTTGGGAACCCCGGGATGCAGGCGATACCCGCCCGGCGCCCGTCCGGGATCGGCAAACCCGCTGACGGTGCACCCGACGGGCAACGCGCCCACCAGACCGCAATCGGGGTTGTTATCCGGGGCACAGGGCGATTCGGCGGCGATGGTCAGGGGCTCGCCGGAACCCGGCTCGGCGCAGAAGAGTGGATCCGCCGCGAAGTTGCCGTTGCTGTCTGCCTGATCGGCGATGAAACCGACCCAGTCGCCCCCCTCGTTGCCGTAGATGTCGAGACAGGACAGGGTCAGATCGCCGACCCCGTCCCAGTAGAAACCCTCTCCTCCCGCCCCGAAGGCAAAGATGCTGCCAGCGAGCACGATCGGCCCGTGGTTGCAGGACACGACGGAGATCCCGGCGCCCCGCGGCGCCTGGTTGGCGGCGAAGGTACAGCTGGTGAGGGTGCAGGCATAGGCGTAATCGAAGAGGACCGCCCCTCCGTCGGTGGCGGAATTCCCCTCGAAGACGCAGCCCTCCAGGCGCATTTCTCCCAGCCCCAGTCCGGCCACCGCTCCGCCGCGGTCGGCCGAATTGTCCACGAAGAGACAGCTGGTGATCAGCGGCGAACCGCCGAGGCTGACCACCGCACCACCCTCTTCCACGGCAATGTTGTGGGAGAAAATACAGTTGTCGATAACCGGCGGGACAACTTCCCAGCAGGTCACCGCGGCCCCGAACGTGAAATATCCGCCTGTGATGGTGATACCCTGAAGACCCAGGGCGATGTCGTCCTTTCACCCGCCCTCGAAGATGGAGATGCCCCAGTGCGGGTCGGTCGGAGATCCCTGCAGGTCGATGATACAGGCCTCGGGATTGCCGCTCGCCGACTTCAGCAGGATCCGTTTCTCCATGTTGCTGAGGTCGCGGTTGCCGTACCCGGTGTAGACGCCGTCGGCCAGCTCGATCACGTCCCCGCTGCTGGCCGAGTCGATGGCAGCCTGGATGGTGGGGGCGTCTCCCGAGCCGTCGGGCGTCACGAACCAGGTAGTTGCCCGAGCCGCGGGCCCCTGGAGCGCAAGAAGGGCCAGCGCGGAAAAGACAAGGATCCGTCCGGACATGACAATCCCCTTCCCGAAAAGAGGGCATTCCCAACGTTTACCGGTCAATGAGTTTACACCATCCGGAACGGCAAGTCCGGGAACATTTCAAGATTTGGATTCCCGGGAAGCGCCTGTAAGGCCGGTCGATCACGGCAAACGAAGTTATCGAGGCAACGATTCCCGCTCCAAGACCGCGAGGTCAGTCATGAAACCTCCAGCCAGACACCAGACGAGCGCAGCGCGCTGTTACGGGAATCCGGTCCCGGTAAACCCCTCGGCCCCCGGCCGCACACCTCCGGCCTGGCGTGGTTCCTTCGGAAACACCGTCGCCCTGGTGGACGGAGTCACCCTGCAGAGGATGTGTGCCGAGCTGGGGAGAAACAACGGGCTGGCCGCGGACTTCCTTCTGCGGCGGTCCGGCGGGGCGCGGGTGATGGTCTCGCTGTCCACCTCCGGAAACGGCCCGTGGTACGGGGTCTGACCTTCCCTCCCTCAGCGAGAACTTCGGCCCTGGCGAGCCACCAGCCAGATTACAACCAGCAACAGAACCAGCGGCATCACCACCAGTGGAAACACGGTAAGTCCGGTTCGGAACCAGGAGCCTACCAGGGGTAGGGTCGGACAGTGAATCGAGTGAGCCCCGATGTGGCGCAGGCCCGCAAAGCCGCCGAAGAGAAAGGTCGCCGCCAGGACCAGGAGCAGGAACAGGCCAAGCAGGCCGGCGCCCCAGGTGGCCAGGCTGCCGATGCGCCCCGCCGCCGAATCCTGCGTCAACAGGCGCCAAATCAGCACACCACCGATCAGGAAAACTGCCAGGCGCAACAGGCCGAGGACCAGGCCCAGGGCCGGAATTCCAGGATTCAGGAAGGTGAGCCCGCTGGCGGAGAGATACACGACCACCTCGGCGACGAGGAAAAGGGCCAGCAACGCCACCGCGCCGACCATGATCCAGCGCAGACGCAGCCTGCGGCGCAGGCCGGGGTCTGCGGTGGCGAACTCGCCGCCCAGCGCCTCCGGATCGCCCAGGCGCCGGGCCGCGACCAGGAAGGCCTCCTCCTCGCTCAATCCGCTGGAGCGCAGGTCTTCCACGCTCTCGCGCAGATGATCTTCCAGCTCGGCCAGGTCGGCCGGCTGGATGTCCGGCTGGGCTTCCAGGCGCCGGCGCCAGTCTCCGATGGCTCCGTTCAGGTCGAACATCTCGGATCCTCCTTCCAGAGCCGCCCGAGCACCGAGCTCACGAGGCCCCACTGCTCCCGCTGTCGGACCAGCTCCTGCCGGCCGGCATTCTCGAGGCGATAGTAGCGTCGGCGCCGGCCCGTGTCGGCCGATCGCCAGTAGGACTTGATCAGACCCTGGGTCTCGAGGCGGCGCAGCACCGGGTAGAGCATGCCGTCGGACCAGGCGATCCGCTCGCCGGAAAGCTCCCGGATTTGCTTGATCAGGGCGTAACCGTAGCACTCCTCGCGGTCCAGGATGGACAGCACGAGGGGGATCGTGGACGCGGCGATCAGTTCCCTGGAGAGCGTCACGGTTTACCTCTTCGTGAATACCTTACAGCATTATACATAGCGCTACAATGTATGTCAAGGCAGGCTCCCCTGTTTTTTTTTACACGTGGCAAAAACCCGCTGTGCCAGGAAATTGTGTCCTGCCCTGCCGGAGGCCCGGCACACATGTTTTTCTATTGGATTTCAACAAGTTACATGATTGGCGGTGGCTGGCCATTGCCACTTTTACAGCCTAGACAAACCTAAACGATTCGTGATAAGGTTGGTTTAATTTGTGAAGGGGGCCAAGATGGATCCCAGGAAGAACCCGTATGCGCCCGGGGCAGGAACACGGCCGCCGGCACTCGTCGGGCGTGACACCCAGATCGAGTCCTTCGACGTTTTACTCGAACGACTTGAAAACGGGTACTCGGAGCAATCGATGATCATCACGGGGCTGAGGGGGGTCGGAAAGACAGTTCTGCTCGATGTTTTTCGGAATATCGCTGAAGGCCGAAATTGGGCGACCGTAGAATGGGAGGTCGAGAAGAACACTCCCTTTGGGCCCAAAATATCATCACAGGTACGCCGAGCATTGCTTCAGATTGCCCCCAAGGCTCGCTGGACTGATAGAGCAAAAAAAGCTGCTTCAATCCTGAAATCATTCACAATCACCTTCAATCCAGACGGGGCTGTAACGGCGGGACTGAATGTGGAGGCACTCGCAGGTTCGGGTGACAGTGGTGATATCGCCGAGGATCTCACCGACCTGTTCGTGGCTCTTGGTGAGGCTGCGCAGGAAATGGGGCCTGGCGTCATATTCCTGCTGGATGAAATCCAGTACCTCAAATCTGTCAATCTCGAGGCCTTGATAACGGCACTGCACAAGTGCGCTCGCAGGTCTCTTCCGGTCACGCTGGTCGGGGCGGGGCTGCCACAGATCCCGCGCCTTGCAGGAGAGGCAAGATCTTATAGCGAGCGACTATTCCAGTTCCCGCGAATCGATGTGCTATGTCCTGACTCGGACGCTCGTGAAGCCTTGACCGTGCCGGCAAAGGACCTGGATGTTGAATTCGATTCGGATGCTGTTGACTTTGTCGTTGAGTACACTCAAGGCTATCCATATTTCATCCAGGAATATGGGAAATTATTGTGGGATGAAGCATCAGATTCTCCGATCACGCGTAGTGATGCCGTACAGGTGCTGCCGCTCGTCGAAGCCAAGCTCGATGAGAACTTTTTCCGGGTCCGTGCTGAGCGAACAACCGAACTGGAGCTGAAGTATCTCTTCGCAATGGCGGAGCTTGGTCCAGATGCTCATCGCGCCAGTGAAGTGGCAAGGCGAATCCACCGCACCACGGAACAAGCAGGGCCCATTCGTTCAAGGCTGATCGACAAGGGTTTGCTTTACACGCCCGGCTTTGGGTTGGCTGCATTCACGGTTCCTCATTTTGACAGGTACATGTTGCGAAGGCACTCTTATCTGGCGGATGAGCTGTAGATCGAAGGGTAATGAATGGCCCAACAAGTGCGTTCAGCCGAACTCCGCTTACTCCCGAAAGGACCCACCATGCCATCGTCGTTCCAGCCCTTCCGCCGGGCTTCCGGCCACGCCACCGTTCTTCTGGTCGTCCTGGTCCTGGCCGCCGTTTTCGTGGCGGCCACCTCGGCGCTGGCCTGCACCAACATACTCGTCAGCCGCGGCGCCTCGGCCGACGGGGCGGTCAACATCGTCTACACTTGCGACGGCGAGTTCCACCCGCACCTGCGCATCACCCCCGCCGTGGATCATGAACCAGGTGTGATGAAGGAGATCCGCACCTGGGGCGGCGAGGTTCGCGGCAGCATCCCCCAGCCCGCCCGTACCCACGCGGTCCTCTACTGCATGAATGAACACCAGGTGGCCATCGGCGAGACGACCACCGACGGCCGGCTCGAGCTGCAGAATCCCGACGGCCTGCTCCACTACTGGGATCTCATGCAACTCGCGTTGCAGAGGGCCACCACCGCGCGCGAGGCGGTTGAGGTCATGACCTCCCTGGCGGGCGAGTTCGGCTACCGGAGCACCGCCGAGAGCTTCGCCATCGGCGGTCCCGACGAGGCCTGGATCCTGGAGATGATCGGCCCGGGCCCCGGCGGCGAGGGCGCCCTGTGGGTGGCCAGGCGCGTGCCCGACGGCTGCATCAGCGCCTACGCCAACCACCTGCGCATCGGCGAGGTTCCCCTGGATGATCCCCGCAACTGTCTCTACGAGCCTCGTGTCGTCGACTTCGCCATCGAGAAGGGTTACTACGATCCCGGCTCGGGCGAGCCGTTCCGCTGGCGCGACGCCTACGGGCCCGCCACCGCCCAGGACCTTCGCTACTGCGCCTCGCGGGTGTGGAGCGTCTTCCGCCGCGCGGCGCCGTCGCGCGACTGGCCGGCCGACTACCACCGCGGCGTGCCCGGCGCGGAACCGTATCCCCTCTGGATCGAGCCCGACGAGAAGCTGACCACCGCCGACGTCTTCGCCCTCATCCGCGACCACTACGAGGGCACGCCCTACGACATGACTGTCGGCGTCGACGCCGGCCCGTTCGGCTGCCCGGTACGCGTTCAACCCATGGGCTGGGAGATCGACGGCGTCCAGTACACCTGGGAGCGGCCCATCAGCACCAAGAAGACCGGCTTCTCCTTCGTGTCCCAGTCGCGGCGCGACCTGCCCGACGCCATGGGCGGCGTCTTCTGGTACGGCCTCGACGACACCTACACCACCTGCTACGTCCCGCTCTACTGCGGCATCGACCGGGTGCCGCCCTCCTACGCCACCGGCAACCTGCAGGAGTTCAGCTGGGACAGCGCCTGGTGGATGTTCAACCTGGCCGCCAACTACGCCAACCTCCGCTACGTCGACATGATCGAGGACATCAAGGCGGTCCAGGCCGAGCTCGAGACCGGGTTCTTGACCCTGCAGCCGGTCGTCGAGAAGACCGCCCTCGCTCTCGCCGAGGACCATCCCGACCTGATGCGCAGGTACCTCACCGACTACTCCATCCAGCAGGCGGAGATGGCCGTCGACCACTGGCGCGAGCTCGCCAAACACCTCATCACGAAGTACAACGACGGCTACGTGAAGGACGAGAACGGCCATCCCCAGGAGCAGACCTACCCCGAGGCCTGGTTCCGCGAGGTGCTCGCCCGGCGGCCGGAGCAGTTCAAGCTGCCCGTGGCCGAGGGAGACACGCTGCAGGAAGAGCTGCCGTACTGAACCGTCCCCTCCCTGGCCCGTAGATACTAACAGGGAGGTGACGCGGATGCTGGAGGACGGCGCGCTGGTCCGACGATGCCTGGCCGGGCACCGGGAGTGCCTGGACGTGCTCGTTGAGCGGTACCAGGTCCCCCTGTACACGATGTGCCGGAAGCTCACCCGCGGCACCGCCGACGCCGACGGGCTGTTCCAGGACACGTGGGTCAGGACGCTCGGGGCCCTCGGCCGTTTTTCCCCCGAGAAACCGTTTCTCACCTGGCTGCTGACCATCTGCATCAACCTCTACCGGGACCGCTACCGGAAACGGAAGGGCCGGCGCCGGCGAGTCGTCCGGTTCGGCGAGGCCGAGGGCCTCGAAGCCCGGGCGGCGAACGTCGGGAGCGACGGTCCGGGGCCAGATTCGCAGCTCATCCAGGCCGAAACGAAGGCCCTGGTCCGGGCGGCGCTCGACCGCCTGGACGACGAGCACCGCCTGCCTCTGCTGCTCTTCTATTACCGGCAGATGAAGGTCGCGGAGATCGCGGAGGTGCTCGGGATCCCCGCCGGGACGGTCAAGTCGCGGCTGGCCAACGGGCGCCGGAAGCTGGGCTCGCTGATCGAGGAAGTCTGCCATGAACGAGTTTGAAGTCGACCGGATCCTCGCCGAGATCGGGCAGGAAGAGTTCATGCCTTCGGCAGAGCTGCTAGCCCGCACCCGGCGGAAAATTCATCGCAATCCGTGGTTGCCGGTCCTGGTCGGCGCGGGGATCGGCCTGCAGCTGCTGACCATCGGCGGCGCCCAGGTTTACCTGCTCTATGCCGGGGTATCCGCCCTGCTGCAGGTGCTGGGGCAGGTGGGGCTGGCGGCCGCGGCGGGTGTCCTGGCGGTGCTGACCGCGGCCGCGCGCCGGCGCGTCCAGGGTTTCCTCTGCCGGCTCGAGGCCGCCGCCGGTTGCCGTTGAAGGAGGATGTCATGTCGCACAAATCTCCCTTCCTGATCGTCTTCTGGGTGCTGGTGATTCTCCTGACCGCAGCCGCCGGCGGACTGGCCCGGCTGGCCGGCTACGGCCTGCTCGGAATTGATTTGCAGCCGGCCGCCCTGGCGCCGCTGTTCGTCCTCGTGTTGCTGTACATCTGCATCGTCGCGCCCATCGTGTACCGTGATGCCGCCCGGCGCGGCCTGGACCCCTGGCTGTGGGCCTCGGTCGCGACCTTCCTGCCCTACCTGCTCGGGATCGTGCTCTACCTCGTGCGCAGGTCGCACGGCGACCGGCGTTGTCCCGGGTGCAACCAGCCGGTGGCGAGCAACTGGAAGGTCTGCCCGTTCTGCCGCCACGGCCTCGTCTGACTGGAGGCTGCCATGCAATTCCCGTCATCACCGAAGGTGCTCGCCGCCGGCTGCTGCCTTCTTCTGGTAATCGCAACCATCCCGCCGGCCGCCGTCTCGGCGCCGGCTCAACCAGCCCGGACCATCCAGCTGGAGGAGCTCTGGCGGGTCGGCGGCGAGGACGACGAGTCCATCTTCGGGATGGTGATCGACTGCGTGACCGATGCCGCCGGCAACCTGTACCTGCTCGACGCCCAGCTATGCCAGGTGGAGGTCTTCTCGCCCACCGGCGAGCACCTGCGCACCATCAGCCGCCAGGGCGACGGCCCGGGAGAGCTGCGCTATCCCCAGGACCTGGTACTACTGTCGGACGGCAACCTGGGCGTCGTGGTGCTGATCCCGGGCAAGTTCGTCAAGCTGAGCCTGGACGGAGAGCCGCGGGGCGACCTGCTACTTGGCGGAAACGGTGATCCCCGGACCGGCTTCTGGACGGCCTTCAGCAGCGATTCCGGGGGCGGAACCATCGTGGTCGCGGCCGGCCGGGACACCCCGGCCGAGGGCCGCCAGGACCGCACCCAGTTCCTGGTGCGGATCGCCGAGAGCGGCGAGGAGCTGGTTCGCTACCGCGAGGCGGTCATGACCCTCGATTTACAGAGGCCGCGCCTCGTCGAGGCCGAGCTGCTCCCCCCCTTCCTGCTGGTCAGCGCGGTCGGGCCCGACGGCCGCGTCTACACGGCCCGCAGTCGCGACGAGTACGCCATCGAGGTCTACAGCCCTGCGGGTGTCCTTGAGCGGGTGATCGGCCGGGAGTTCGAGAACCTGCCGCGGGACGAGCGGGGCCGCCGCCGGGTGGCGGCCCTGATGGATTCCTGGCTGCAAGGGTATCCAGGCGAGGTGGACCAGGTCATCGACTCCTGCGAACCGGCGATCACCGAGCTCTTCGTGGACGACCGGAACGTGCTCTGGGTCCTGCACAGCCGCAGCGGGTTCGACCAGGCAGAGGGTGTCATGCTGACCTACGATACCTTCGCCGGTGACGGCACCTGGCTGCAGGAGGTCTCGGTCCGCTGCCAGGGCAATCCCGCCCGGGACGGCCTGAAGTTCCTGGGAGACGGACGCGCCCTGCTCATCAAGGGCCACGTCCTGGCCCGCTGGACCCGGCTGGGCGTCCCGAACGTCGACCTCGGCGAGGAGGACGAGGCCGGGCCCATGGAGATCATCTGCTGCCGGATCGTGGAGTAGGAGGTAGATCCGCGGCCGGCCGCCGGGATGGCCACCTGGACTCCACGAGAGAGTAGAGAACCGGCAACACAACCAGCGTGAGTAACATCGCCGATACCAGTCCCCCGATGACCACCGTCGCCAGGGGGCGCTGGATCTCCGAACCGCTGCCGGTCGCGTAGATGAGGGGGGTCAGGCCGAGAAACGTGGTCAGCGCGGTCATCAGCAGGGGCCGGAACCTGAGCTCGCACCCCCTCTTGACCGCCTCGATCGTCCCCAGGCCCTGGTCACGTAACTGGTTGATGAAGGCGACCAGGACGGTGCCATTCTCCACCGCCATCCCGAACAGGGCGATGAAACCCACGGCCGCCGGCACGCTCAGGTTGATCCGCAGCAGGAAGATGGCCAGGATGCCGCCCACCAGCGCAAACGGCAGGTTCACCAGCACGAGCAGAGCGCTCCGCAGGGAATCGAAAGCCGAGAAGAGCATCAGGAATATCAGCAGAATCGAGATCGGCACCACGATGGCCAGCCTTTGCATGGCCCGTTCCTGATTCTCGAACTGCCCGCCGTATTCCACGAAGTAGCCCCCGGGCAACTCCGCGACGATCGGCCTGACCTCCTGCTGAACCTCCGCGACGAAACTCCCCATGTCGCGCCCGCGAATATTACACTCCACGACAACGCGCCGCTGGCCGTTCTCCCGGCTGATCTGGGCCGGTCCTTCGACCGCGCCGATCGTCGCCAGGCCCTCCAGGGGAACGTGCTGGCCCGCCGGGGACGGAACCAGGATCCGTTTCAGGGCCTCGACGTCGCTGCGGTTCTCCGCGGGGAAGCGAACCAGCACCGCAAAACGCATCTGTCCTTCCACCACCGTGGAGGCCACCTTGCCGCCCACGGCGGTCTCGATGATCTCGTTGATATCAGCCAGGTTGATCTTGTGCCGAGCGATGGCCCTTCGGTCCACGACGATCTCCAGCTGGGAAAATCCCGCCACCTGCTCCACCTTGACGTCTTCCGCGCCGCGGATACCCCCCAGGACGACCGCCATCCGGTTGGCGTTCTCGCGTAGCACCTCCAGGTCCGGCCCGAAGAGCTTGATCGCCAGGTCGCTCTTGATCCCGGAGATGAGTTCGTTGACGCGCAGCGCGATGGGCTGCGAGAAGGAGGGCCGGATCCCGGGAATCTCCCTCAGCTCCTCCTGGATTGCCGCCACCAGGTCCGCCTTGTCGCGTCCGGAGTTCCACTCGCTCTGCGGATGCAGCATGATGAAGACGTCGCTCTGCTCCGGTCCCATCGGATCCTCCGAGATCTCGGCGCGGCCCGTCTTGGTCACCACGGTTTCCACCTCCGGAAAACCGGCCAGCAGCCGCCGCTCGATCTCGGTTCCCACCGCGACCGATCCGTCGAGGGAGGCCGAGGGGAGCCGCACGACGTTGATGGCGATGGCGCCCTCGTCGAGCTGCGGGAGGAATTCCGTGCCGACCTGCGTGATCAGCAGCAACGACGCCACCAGGACCGCCCCGGCCACCATCACCGTGAGCGAGCGGCGCCGCAGGGCAAGGGAAAGCAGCGACAGGTAGGCCCCCTTGACAACCCGCATGAGATGACCTTCCCCCACCTTCTGCCGGCCCCGCACAAAGAGCGAGCAGAGCACCGGCACGATCGTGAAGGAGACCAGCAGCGACCCCAGCATGGCGAAGCACACCGTCAGGGCCAGCGGGCGGAACATCTTGCCTTCCATCTGCTGGAGCGTGAACAGCGGCAGGAACACGAAAACGATGGTCAGGATGGCGAAGAGGACCGGACGGGCGACCTCGCGCACGGCCTCGAAGATGATCCTGGTGCGGGGGATCCCGGAACCGGCCTTCTCGGCCAGGTGCCGGGTGATGTTCTCCGATATCACGATGGACGCGTCCACGATCATCCCGATGGCGATGGCCAGCCCGCCAAGGCTCATCAGGTTCGCGGTGACGCCCTGCAGGCCCATCAGGACGAAGGCCACCAGCGCCGTCAACGGCAGCGAGAGGGCAACGATGGCGGCTGCCCGGAAATTCCCGAGGAACAGGAACAGCACCAGGATGACGAACGCGCCGCCCTGCAGCAGGGCGTCGCCCACGGTCCGGATGCAAGCCTGGATCAGGGAGGTTCGATCGTAGAAGGTGTCTATGCGGATGTCCTCGGGCAGACCCATCTGGATCCTGGGGATGGCCTTCTTCACGCGGTCCACGACGATCCGGGAATTCTCGTCCTTGAGCATGATGACCATGCCCGCCACCCGCTCGCCCGCGCCGTCCCGGGTCACCGCTCCCTGCCTCGTCTCGGGGCCGATCTCCACCGTGGCGACATCTTTCAGGAACACCGGCGTTCCATCCTCGGCCTCGAGGACGATGTTCTCTAGATCGGCAACCGTCTGGATGAGGCCCACGCTGCGCACATAGGCCTGCTCCCAGCCCTGGACGATGAAGTTGCCGCCGGCGTTGGCGTTGTTCTTCTCGATGGCTTCGAGGACATGGCCGAGCGTGATCCCGTACTTGAGAAGCTCCGCAGGGTTCACGAGCACCTGGTACTGCTTGACGAACCCGCCGAAGCTGTTGACCTCGTTGACCCCCGGCAGGGCCCGCAGCTGGGGGGCGATCAGCCAGTCCTGGATCGTGCGCAGCTCCAGCGGGGAACAGGTGTCGCTCTCCAGGGTGTACTGGTAGATCTCGCCGAGCCCGGTGCTGATCGGCCCCATCTCCGGTTCGGCCCATCCGGGGAGTGATTCCCTGGCCGACTGGAGCCGCTCGAAGACCAGCTGCCGCGCAAAGTACGTGTCGACCCGATCGGCGAAGACAACGATCACCTGTGACAGGGCGGCCTTCGACAGGGAACGGACCTGCCGAATATCCGGCAGTCCCTGCATCGCGAGTTCTATGGGAAAGGTGATCTGCTGCTCGACATCAACCGGGGCCAGGCCCGGCGCCTCCGTCAGGATCATCACCTGGACGTTGGTGACATCCGGGAAGGCATCGACCGGAAGCGACCGCCAGGCGAAGATTCCCCCGGCGATCAACACCACCGTGGCGACCAGGACGAGCAAGCGCTGGTTGAGAACGAAACCGATCAGGCGGTCGATCATTGTTGCCTCCTAGTCGGCGCAGCCGGCGCCCATCTTCTCGCGCAGAACGTCGGATTTCAGGAGGAAGGCACCCTCCGCCACGATCGTCTCGCCCTGTTCCAGGCCGCTGACGATCTCGACGGCGTCGAACAGGTCACGCCCCCTGCGTACCGGCCACTGGACGAAGAAATCCCCCTGCCAGTGCTTGAAGACGAAGTCCTGTCCCTCGTCCGACAGGACCGCGGCTCTGGGTACGGCGAGGACCTCCTCGCCGCCGCCGATCCCGATCCGGATCTCGCAGAACATCCCCGGACGCAGCAAGCGCTCGGGGTTCTGCACGGTGGCGCGAACCTTCACCGTCCGGGTGCGTTCGGCCATGGTGGCGCCGATGTAGTCGACCGTTCCCTGGAAGACACGATCCGGAAAAGCCTTCACGGATATCCTCACCGGGATCGCCCCTTCCTTTTCCGCCGCCAGCAGCTGGGGCAGGTTCTGCTCGTAGATATCCGCCCACACCCAGACGGCACCGAGGTCGGCCAGGAGCATGATGTCCTTCCCGGGTTCGACCAGCTCGCCGACCACGGCATGTTTCTCGATGATGGTTCCCGCTCCGGGCGCTCGCACGGGAAGGCATCCCTCGCCCACACCTTGCTCCTGGCTCAGCAGGGCCGCCAGGTCGTCCTCGGTGAGCCCGAAGACGTGAAGCGCCTGCTTGACCGCCTTCAGCTCGGTCTTGTGCTGCTCGTGGACCATCTGGGCCTCGATCATGTCCTGCTCCGAGGAGATCCCTTGCTCCCGGAGTGATTGTTCCCGGACCAGGTTCCGGCGCGAAAGCTCCGTGAGGGCGAGGTTGCGCTCGTACTCGGCCAGGGTCCGGCCCAGCTTCAAGCTGTTGATCCGGAAGAGGAGATCACCCTGCTCGACCCGGGCGCCGATATCCACCTGCACGCTCTCGATGATCCCGGGAATGCGCGGGCTGATATGAACCGCCGCGTTCTCGTTCAACCGGATCTCCCCGGTCACGTCGAGACCGGCCACCACCGGCCGCCGGGTCACGACCTCTGTACCGACCAGACCGCCTCCGGCCGCCGGAGATCCTTCCCGCAACGACGGCGCCACCTTGACGATGCCCACCTCATAGCGGCAGTTGTCACACTGATAGGCGGCGACGCCGTGCTCGCACCGTGCGGCGGCGATCTCCGCCAGCGTCATGGCCAGGGGAGCTTCCTCGCCATGGCCAGCCTCGCCATGTTCGTGCCCGGCACATTCGTCCGCCGGCTCCGGGTGCTGGCTGTCCGTGGGTTGGCCGCCGTCGAAAACACCCCCCACGGTGGCGATCGCGGCCAAAAGAACCAGTGCGCCGCCGACAAGAAGGATCCTTCTCATGGCTGTTCCTCCCTTCCCGGATCAACGGCGTCCGCCACCGACCCGAGTCGCGTTCCGATGAGACTCTCCACGATCGCCACCGCCCGGTGATATCGGGCCAGCGCATCGAGGAGGCTCGCCCTGACCTCGAAGAGGGTCCGCTGGGCGTCGAGCACTTCCAGATAGCCGAATTTTCCCTGCTGGTAGCCGCCCCGGGCGGCCACGAAGGCCCGCCTCGCGGCCGGAACGACCTCTTCCTGCAGGCCGAGGGCCTCGGCCCGGGCGACGGTCAGGGCCTCGTACGACCCGGCCAGAGCGGTTGCGACCCGGATCTCGGCTTCGTGTTTCTCATGGTCGAAACGGGCCTGCCGGTAGCGCGCCTCGAGAAGGCCGCCCTGGTTCCGATCGAAGAGCGGCACGGGCAGGCTCAGGCCAAGGGTGAAGGCGTGATCCCCGGTCTCGGCGAACCGCTGGGTGCCCGCGCTCAGGGTCAGATCCGGGATTCGCTCCGCCCGTTCCCGGGCAAGAATGGCGAGGCGGTGCTGCATCTCCACGGTCCAGCGGGCGATCTCGGGATTCCGGTCTATGAGGCTCTCGACGGCCTCGACCGGGGGAACCTCGTCCACCTCGTCGATTGTCCCGCTCGCCCGCGAAAACCGGGGGTGGGCGCTGCCCCAGGTCGCCCCGAGCCGCCGCCTGGCCGCCTGCAGGTCGCTGCCGGCCCTGGCCAGGCGGATCTTGCCGCTGGCCAGCTCGACCGAGGCCCTGGTCTCCTCCAGTGGTGACACCTTGCCCGCCTTGACGCGCTCGCTGACGACATCCAGGGTCTCCCGGGCCAGGCGCAGGAAATCCTCCGCCAGCCCGAGCCGCTCCTGGGCAGCGACCACATCGACAAACCCGATCGTGGTCTCGGTGAGGAGGGACAGCCGCTCGGCCTCGTAGTCCCAGCCGGCGAGTTTCCCCTCCAGGCCGGCCAGCCGGCTCCGCGCCCCGCGCTTGCCGCCGAGTTCGACCACCTGGCTCAGACGAACCGTTGTCTCGGCCGCGCCGAAACCCCTCCGCTCCCTCGAGCCGGCGACCCCCT
>CAZAHC010000044.1:0-16718 GCA_964484595.1 uncultured Fibrobacteraceae bacterium
ACTCCACATGCGACGGCATCTTCACCGTGGACAAGGACTGGCAGATCACCTCCTTCAACCGGGCGGCGGAGGAGATCACCGGCATTCCCCGCAGCGAGGCCATCGGCAAGACCTGCTGCGACGTCTTCCGCGCCAGCATCTGCGAGAGCGATTGCGCCCTGCGTCACACCATCGCCACGGGCCAGCAAGTGGTCGGCAAGGCAATCTACATCATCGACGCCGAGGGAAGGCGCATCCCGATCAGCATATCGACGGCCATCCTTCGCGACGGGCGGGGTCGCCTGATGGGGGGAGTCGAATCCTTCCGGGACCTGACCCTCATCGCCGAGCTGCGCAAGGAGCTGGCCGGCCAGTACTCGTTCGCCGACATCATCAGCAAGAATCATCGCATGCGGGAACTCTTCGCCATCATGCCGCAGGTGGCCGAAAGCGGCAGCATCACCCTCGTCACGGGTGAGAGCGGCACGGGGAAGGAACTGGTCGCGCGTGCGATCCACAACCTGAGTCCCCGTCGTCAGGGACCATTCATCGTGGCCAACTGCGCCGCCTTGCCGGACACCTTGCTGGAATCGGAACTGTTCGGGTACCGGCGGGGGGCCTTCACCGGCGCGAACCGGAACAAGCCCGGCCGCTTCGCCCTGGCCAAGGGAGGCACCATCTTCCTCGATGAGATCGGGGACATCTCAGCGGCGCTCCAGGTGCGCCTGCTCAGGGTGCTGCAGGAACAGACCTACGAGCCGCTCGGGGGAACCGAAACCGAGCAGACCGACGCCAGGGTGGTCCTGGCTTCCAACCGCCCCCTGGAGGAGATGGTCACCGAAGGCAAGTTCCGGCGGGACCTTTATTACCGGATCAACGTCGTTCGCCTCGTCCTGCCACCGTTACGGGAACGGAAGGAGGACATCCCCCTGCTGGTCGATCACTTCATCACCCGGTTCAACCACCTGCAGGGGAAGGACCTCGCCGGCATCTCCCCGGCCGCCCTTGCCCTGCTCGCAGGTCACGATTTCCCGGGCAACGTGCGGGAGCTGGCGAACGTCATCGAGCACGCGTTCGTCCTCTGCCAGGGCGGTCTGATCGAGGTTCATCACCTGCCGGACTGCTTCCGCCTCCCGGGCGCCGCCGGCGAAGGCCCCGGCGAACGGGAGACCAGATCCCTCCGGGGCATCCAGCGGCAGGCGATCATCGAGGCCCTTAAACGAAATCGATGGCACCGCCAGGCCACAGCCGACGAGCTCGGGATTCACAAGACGACTCTCTACCGGAAGATAGCCGCGCTGGGAATCGAACTCCCGGCCACTGACGGCCGCTCCGCGAGGAGGAATACGTAGCGTCTTCCCCTCCCCTGTCCCCCGCCGCTTGCCTGTGATATACTCCGGTCGTATGCCCGTCCGGGAGGACCCCGCACCCGGAGCCCGGCGCCCGTGCTTTTGCAGGGGGAAACGAGGAAGTGACAGTGCGTTTCCTGCTCGCTGCCGGTCTCATGCTCGCCCTCGCCAGCCCGGTGCTGGCCACCAGCCTCGGCCCCTACAGAGATGCCAAGGAGGTCAAACCTGCCGCCGGGTACCAGCCGGCGGTGGACGGCCGCGAGGGCGGCGAGACGGTCGAGACCGCCTTCCCCATCCCGGCCCTTCCCTTCACCGACACCGGGGCCACCTGCGACAACATCCACGACTACGACGAGGGGTGCCCCTACTTCGGCTCGAACTCGCCGGACGTGGTCTACGGCTACACGCCGGACCACGACACCAGCATCGACATCGATCTCTGCGGGTCGCAGTACGACACCAAGGTCTTCGTCTACGTGAACGAGGTCACCTGGGGAGCCCCCTACGCGTGCAACGACGACTTCTACGTCCCGGGGGATCCCTGCGGAGCGTGGGTCTCCAAGCTCGAGTTCCTGCCCGTGTTCGCCGGCAACACCTACTACATCGTGGTGGACGGCTACGGAAGCCATTGCGGCGAGTACCTGTTGAACGTCATCTTCTCGCCCATCCCGTGCGTCGTGGAGTGTCCTCCCGGAGCGCTGCTGGAGGGTGAACCGCCCCTGGTCGACGACTACGAGGACTTCTGGAACAGCGGCTGCGGCGGCTACCCGATCTACCCCTTCCAGCCCATCTGGGGCCAGGGAAACAACAGCGCCACCATGTGCGCGGTCAGCGGCTGGTACGACTACTACGGTGACGACTACCGCGACACCGACTGGTTCGAGGTGGTGGCAGCCGGCGCCCAGGTCGACTGGACGATCTTCGCCGAACACCCGGTCCTGCAGTTCGTGATCCTGCCCGACTGCAACCTGATGGAACTGGTGTTCACCGAGGAAGTCGACCGTTGTACGCACAACACGATCCAGATTCCCGCCACGACGGGCCAGCTGTTCTGGCTCTGGGTGGCGCCCCAGGACTTCATCGGCCCGGTGAACGAGTTCGACTACCTGATGGATCTGAGCGGCATCCGGGACGACCCCGTCCCGATCGAGCCGGTCACCTGGGGCGCGGTAAAGGCCATGTACCGGTAGGGCCGGCAAGATCCCCCTGCCCCGACCGCGGGGAGGAAACCCGGATGTCAGGAGGCCTCGCAGGACCGATCGTCCTGGCTGCCGCCATCGTTTACGCGGTGCTCTTTCTTGCCGCCCCGGCCGACCCGACCCCCAACCCACCGGGCGAGGACCTTGCCATGGAACTTGCCGAGCTGGTCCCGGAGAGTCTAGGTCCCTGGCAGCGCAGCGGCGAGGACGCCCGCTACGATCGCGAATCCATCTTCAAGTACATGGATGGAGCCGGAGAGATCTACCTCTGCTTTGCTTTCCGTGAGCTGTTCGTCCGCCGGTTCAGGCCGGCGGCCGACCTCGCCGCCGAGGAGATCACGGTCGAGCTGTACGACATGGGCAACTCCGCCGACGCCTTCGGGATTTTCTCGCGCAACCGGGCCGGGCCGGACGTCGGTGTCGGCCAGGGCTCCGAATACCGCTCCGGCTATCTCGTTTTCTGGCAGGACCGGTACTTCGTGACGGTCTTCACCCGTCAGGAGACCGACCGTTCCCGCCAGGCCGTGCTCGAGCTGGGCCGGTCCATCGCCGCCGCGGTTCCCCGCCAAGGGAATCCGCCCGACCTGGTGGCGATGCTGCCCAAGGAGGACCTGGTCTCCGAATCGGTCCGTTACTTCCACCGGCACACCGATCTGAACCACCACTATTTCCTGGCCGAGGAGAACCTGCTCGACCTGGGGCCCCGGACCGACGCCGTGATCGCCAGCTACCGTCGCCCCGGCGAGTTTCTCTTCCTGCTCATCGTTCGCTACGCCAATCAGGGCCTGGCCGAATCGGCGCACCGGCAGTTCATCGGCGGCTACCTGCCGGAGGGACAAGCGACCGGGATCGCCCGGATCGAGGACGGCTCCTGGGCGGCGGCAGCGCTGGCCGGGATCCACCTCGTGGCCGTCTTCGACGCCCCCACCCCCGAGCGCGCGGCCGCCCTGCTGGGCACCGCCCGGGAGCGGATCACCCGCGAGGGAGGTTGAGCCAGCGATGAAGGAAAAGAAGATCACCCGCCGGGATTTCCTGCGCGGCACCGCCTGCGGCGCCGCCGGACTCGCCTTCGGGCTACCGCTCGCGGTCCGGGCCAGCGAACCCGATCCCGCCACCCCTGCTACCGCCCCCCGGATTCTGACCCGGGCCGTGCTGGTGCGTCACGCCGGCGTCCTGGGCGACACCGGCCGGATCGACGGCAAGGTCCTGGCCGGGATGCTGGACGACGCCGTCTGCGCCCTGTACGACAGCGACGACCCGGCCGCTGTCTGGCAACGGATCCTCCAGGCCGAGGACGTCCTGGGCCTCAAGTCAAACGTATGGCCGGACCTGCCCACCCCGCCGGAGCTGGAACGGGCGATAATCGCCAGGGCCCGGCAGGCCGGCATCCCCGTCGAGAACATCTCCTGTGACGACCGGGGCGTCCTCGACGATCCGGTCTTCCGGAGGGCCACCGCCCTGATCAACGTCCGTCCCCTGCGCGCCCATCACTGGTCGGGCATCGGAGGTTGCCTCAAGAACTACATCACGTTCGTACGCCGGCCCTGGCAGTGGCACGACGACTCCTGCGCCGATCTGGGCCGCCTGTGGACCCTGCCGGTCTGCCGCGGCCGGACCCGCCTGAACATCCTGGAAGTGCTGACACCCCAGTTCCACTGCATCGGGCCCCACCACTTCGACCCGCAGCACCTCTGGCCGTACGGCGGCCTCCTGGTCGGCACCGACCCGGTGGCCCTCGATGCGCTGGGCGTGAAGCTGCTGGCCGAGAAACGCCGGCGGTTTTTCGCCAGTCCGCCCCGGGGCGGAACCTCGACCAAGCACGTTCGGCTGGCCGACACTCGCCACGGAATCGGCACCGCAGATCCGGACCGGATCGAGCTGATCAGGATCGGTCTGCGGGAGGGCGCGCTCCTCTGAACCTGGCCGGAATGTTTTTGATGTATTATCTTGCGACCTGCGTGCCACCTTGATTTTACACAGGTTACAACGAAAAAGTACACGTATACTTGTAATTATATTGCAAATTCTCCCCCTTTTCCCGGGGGTTGAGCCGAGCTAAGTGGCTATTGGTCAATTCCCTTGGCCGGGCTTACAACCGATCCCGGAAATCAGGCCTATATTGGGAGTGAGGGTAGCATTGAGGGAGCCCATGGCCATGAAACCGGAATATCGATCCTGGCGGGCCCGCGTCCGGTCTCTTCCCGAGGCCGAGGCCGAGTTCGAAAGGAAGCTGTTCGTCAGCATCGCCGGGGTGCTGCTCGGGGAAAAGGTCGGCGAGCTGATCATGCTGCGGGCCGATGGATCGGAACTGGACCTCGAGGAGCGCCTGCAGCGGCTGGCCCGCCTGTCGCGGTCGTGGCGATTCTGGTGCCGGCTCCTCTTCCGCAGTTCATCCTGCCTGCGGGTGATCGTCTACGACCGGGTGCGGGCCCAGCAGCGTCTGGCCCGGGTGCCGCCGGGAATCCTCGTCCGGATGGGTTACCGGCCGGGCATCGGGCACGGTGAGTTCCTCAGCGAGATCGGGCGCCGCTGGCGCGCCAGCGGCAGGGTCCCGCACGAGGTCGGCCTGGTCCTGAGCTACCCCCTGAAGGACGTGCTCGGTTTCATGGGCCTGTATCCGTTGCGCTATGCAGGAGGATGCGGCTGGCGGATCTACGGTAATCCTTCCCGTTCCCTGCGCCGCAGCCAACGCTTCAAGCAGGCGCGCGAACGGGCGATTGCCTTCCTCGAGCCGTGAATGGGGAATTACAGCGGCCTCAAACCTCGACCACGGAATTCTCGACACCGCCATACGGAGATGGCGCGTACCTTTCGGCCTCCCAGTCGTTTTCCCAGGCCTGACCGTCGATCAGGAACCGATAGTGGTACTCGCGGCCTGTTTCCAGATCCAGCGTCACCGAGTAATCACCGTTCTTGAGCCGTGTCATGGGCGTGGCCTCCGGGTCCCAGCCGTTGAACTCCCCGACGATGTGGACCACCTTGGCGGACCGGGTCGCCTCCCTGGACAACTTGAAGGTGACCTTGCCGACCGGCTTGCTCTTCAGGTATCTCTTCTTGACTGACATCGGAACCCCCTAAAAAACAACTGTTTTTCCCCCGGGTGACCGGCGCGTTACCCCTCGGGCCGGCTTTCCTTCCCCGCAAAGGGGAAGATCAGCTTCTTGATCTCCTCGCGCTGGGACGAGGTGATCTCGTCGAACTCGAGACCGACCCCGGGCAACTGCAGCGCCGTTCCCCAGGGAGTGGCCCAGCGAACGTGGCCCAGGATCGCCGGTTCCTCGCCCAGCTCCTGGACCTTGAGCCAGACCTCCTCGCAACCGGCCCAATCCTCGCCAGCGTATAGGAAACAGCCGTCCTCCGACACGTCGATGGTGTTCGTCCACCGGACCGTCGCCGGCGCAAATTCCCGGTCGGAACAGGCCAGGACGTTGAAGTGGATGGGCCGCCGCACGCAACGCCGGATACTCCGCTTCTTGAAGGGCTTGCAGTGCTGCTCGAGGAAATCCGCCAGCTCCAGGGTGCCGTCTCCGAATTCCCCGTAGAAGATGGTGCGGATCTTGTGCTTCTCCGCATCCCACCGCAGCCGGATCACAGGGAACAGGCCGAGCAGATCCTTGGCGATGTCCTTCTCGCTCGGGGCGGCTCGCGACATCGTCTCGAGATCCAGCAGCAGCCCGTTGTACTGCTTCTCGATGAGCCTGCTCTCGAGCGCGGCCAGGGTGAACACCGAATCGAAGGCGATATCCATCTCGGTCAGAGCTTTCTGATACTCCGCGAGCGCTTCCTGGTCGTGACAGATCAGCAGGACCCTGACATCCATCTCGAACTCCTCCGGCGGCAAACCAGACGACGAGGCGGTCGACCTGCAGAGAGTATTTCCAAACCGCGATCAAGTCGAGGAGTTAGTCGGGCTGGGGAAACGGGAGGCGGCCGGTGGTTTCAATCCCCGCCCAGGGTTTCTGCCAGGCTGCCGACCAGCCCGTCGACGGTGCTCACCTTGGCGGTTACCACCCGCGCCCACCCGGCCTCGGTGGCAGCCGCCGCGGTCACCGGGCCGATGCAAACGGCGGGGATCCGGTCGTGCAGGCCGTGTCCGGGCAGCAGGTCCTCGAAGGACGCGACGGCGGACCCGCTGGTGAAGGTGATGGCGTCGGCTCCCTCGGCGGCGATCGTCTCGGCGATGTCGGGCCGGATTCGCGCCGGCAGCAGGTGATAGGCCAGAAGCGTGTCGACCCGGGCGCCGGCCTCTCTCAGTCCGTCCTCCAGGGTGGTGGGACCGACGTCTCCCCGCACCCGCAGGATATCGAGCCCGCTCACCTCCCGCCCGGCCAGGAACTCCTTCAGCATCTGCTCGCCCCGGAAGGTTCGGGGCAGGAAGTCGGCGCGAAGGTGGTACCGGGCCAGTCGCTCGGCGGTGCCGGTACCGACGGCGGCGAACCTGGCCCCGCCCAGGGCCCGCACATCCCGGTCCAGCCGCGCCAGGAGGGAGAAGAAGTACCGCACGCCGTTCTCGCTGGTGAAGAAAACCCAGTCGTAGCGATCGAGATCCGCTACCAGCGGCGCCAGCTCCGATTCGGCGGCCGGCCGGGTCCGGATAGCCGAGCAGATCAGCGGCTCGATGCCGAGCCCGCGCACCCCGGCAACCAACCGCCGGGCCTGGTCGGCAGGCCGGGTGACGATGACCCGCTTGCCGCTCAAGGGCGGTTCGTCGCGCCAGGCCAGGCGCTCCCGCCAGGCGACAGTCTTGCCGACCACGAACAGCGCCGGCGGTTGGATCCCCGCCTGCTCAACCCGGTCGGGAAGCTCGCCCAGGGGGGCGGTCACCGTGCGCTGCCCGGGCAGGGTGCCCCGCTCGATGACCGCGGCGGGAGTTTGCGGATCGAGCCCGCCCGCGACCATCTCCGCCACGATGGCGGGCAGGTTGGACACCGGCATGTAGGCGACCACCGAGCCGTGGGGGTCGGCGCCCAGGGACTTCCAGTCGACCTGCCCGTCGGGCTTGGTCGGATCCTCGTGCCCGGTCACCAGGCAGACCCGCACCGCCTCCCCGCGCTGGGTGACCGGGATGCCGGCATACGTCGCCGCGGCGATCCCCGCCGTGACCCCCGGCACCACCTCGAACGGGATCCCCGCCTCGCGCAGGACCGCGGCTTCCTCCCCGCCCCGCCCGAAGACGAACGGATCGCCTCCCTTGAGCCGGCAGACGGACTTCCCCTCGCGGGCCAGCCGGACCAGCAGGTCGTTGATCTCGGCCTGGGGCATCGGGTGAGAACCGGCGCGCTTACCGCAGTAGTGCAGCTCGACCTCGGGCGCCAGGTCCGGCGGCAGGACTGTGGCGGCCAGCCGGTCGTAGACCACAGCGTCGCAGGCCCGCAGTATCTCGCGGCCGCGCAAGGTCAGCAGGCCGGGATCGCCGGGGCCGGCGCCGACCAGGTAGACAGTGCCGGCAACCGGGCCCACGTTATCTTCTCCGGAACGGCCGTGCTCTTTCCGGCCCGCCATGGTCTCACTCCTCCGCTCGGTCCTCGCTCCCGTCCGGAGCCACCGCCGCTATCCATTCCCGCCAGGCCGCTTCCGGGAGGTCGATCGGTTCGGTGGTCTGGGCCGCGTCGTCGGCCCCGGGAAGCGTCTCGCGGCAGAACCGGTCGAACAGCTCCTCGCGCACTCGCAGGTCGGACACCGCCGCCCGGACCGCGTTGCGGAAGGCCCCTGCGCCCTCGATCCAGGCGGCGAAGCCCTCCCCGAACTGCCGGTCCAGTCCCTGGCGGAGCCGGCGGGCGGCGAAGGGGGCGGCCCCATCGGTGGCGACCGCCACGCCCAGGCTGCCGCGCCGGACTACGGCCGGCAGGAAAAACGTGCTCAGGGAAGGTTCGTCGGCCACGTTGACAAAGGTACCGACCGTGGCGGCGTCGTAGGAAACCTGCCAGTCGATCCTCCGGTTGCCGGTGGCGGAGAAGACCAGGCGGTACTCGGAGGCCTCGCCTGACTGGTAGGGCCGCTGCCGCCACTCGATCTGCCAGCCGCCGGCCAGCTCCGCCAGCTCGGGCTCCACCTCGGGCGCGACGAGCGTCACGCGGGCGCCCGCCTCCAGCAGGCGACGGACCTTGCGCAGCGCCACCTTGCCGCCGCCGACCACAAGGACCGGCATCGTATCCAGGCACAGGTTGACCGGGTAGGTCGGTTTCTTCGGTTCGGACATGGAATCAGCCTCCTGCGGGGAGAAGACCCCCGCGGAGGGAACGATGTTCCTCCGCCTGCAGGATGTCAACAGGCGGGCGTGGACCCATTGCCGGGCATCGGTTAGGGTCGAGCCGCCAGGACCACCGTTTCGGCCAACCCCGGCGGGAGAATTGCCTTGGCAAACCGGAACCCCGGACGATCCAATCTCCTGGCCGTCGTCGGCCCGGGTCTACTGGTGGCCGCCACCGGGGTCGGGGCTGGTGATCTGGCGACCGGGGGCTTTGCCGGCAGCAAGCTCGGGACGGCCGTCCTCTGGGCGGTGGCGCTGGGGGCGATCCTCAAGTTCGTGCTCAACGAGGGGCTGGCCCGCTGGCAGCTCGCCACCGGCCAGACCATCCTGGAAGGCGCGGTGGCCCGGCTGGGACCATCGATCCGGCTGCTCTTCCCCGTCTACCTGTTGCCCTGGAGCTTCTTCGTCGGCGCGGCGCTGATCAGCGCCTGCGGCGTTACCATGCAGGCTCTGGCCCCCCTCGGCGAGGACCCGGTCCGGGGCAAGCTGATCTACGGCGCCGCCCACAGCCTGGTGGGCGTGATCCTGGTCTGGACCGGTGGCTACCGCCTGTTCGAGAAGGTCATGGCCGGCTGCATCGCCGTGATGTTCGTCGCTGTGATCGCCACGGCCGTGCTCCTGAAACCGGATCCGCTCGCCATCCTGGCCGGGCTCTGCCTGCCCCGCATCCCTCATTTTCAGGCCGGGGGTCTGACCTGGACCGTCGCCCTGCTGGGCGGGGTGGGCGGCACCCTGACCATTCTCTGCTACGGCTACTGGATCCGGGAGAAGGGACGCCTCGACCCGTCGGCGCTGCGCACCTGCCGGATCGACCTGGCGGTCGGGTACGCGGCCACGGCGCTGTTCGGCATGGCGATGGTGATCATCGCCGCCGGCCTGGAGCTGGACGGTCGCGGCTCGACCCTGATCGTCGGCCTGGCGGGGCAGCTGTCCGGCCAGATCGGCCCTGCCGGCCGCTGGATCTTCCTGATCGGAGCCTGGGCCGCCGTGTTCAGCAGCCTGCTGGGAGTCTGGCAGGCGGTGCCCTACATCTTCGCCGATTACTGGCGGCTCCGGCGCCGCCCCCCCGGCGACTGGCCTACCGGCGAACCGACCCCGGTCAGCACCAGCAGCCGACCTTACCGTCTTTACCTGCTGGCCATCGCGTCGTTGCCGCTGCTGCAGGTCGGACACCCGTTCGCCCAGGTGCAGAAGTACTACGCGGTGATCGGGGCGGCCTTCATCCCCTTGCTGGCGCTGGTTCTGCTGATCCTGGGCGGCCGGAGCGCCTGGATCGGCCGGCCGTACCGGAACCGTTCCGGGACCGTTTCACTGCTGGGCGCCGCCCTGGTGCTGTTCCTGCTCGCTGGTTTCTTCCAGGTCCACAACCTTTGGCGATGACCTTTCCGCACGAAGAAGCCGCCCCGCCAGGGCGGAGCGGCTTCGTAGACCCAGTCTACCGGGATCAGCGGTAGAGGCTCTTGATGGCACCCCAGGTGCTCGGCTCGGTACCGATCGGGGGCTCGCAGCAGATGATGTCGCCGAAGACGATGCCCTTGCCGCCGGATGTTTTCATCCAGTACATGTCTATCCAGTCGAACCCGACCTTCCGGTTGTAGACGATGCAGGGCAATGGCTGGTCGTCGATGAGCAGGTTGGCGTCGAAACCATCCAGGAACTCGATGTACAGGAAGTAGTAGTCGTCCATCGGGTAGCAATCGCAGACCCCGAGCATCGGCACGGTGATGGTGTGTTCCCCCGGAGTGGTGATCGTGATCTCGATCGGCGCCGAGACGCAGAGTTCCAGGCCGGGTACCCAGCACAGATCGGCCGGTTCAAAGACGGCCTCCAGCAGGCCGCCGTGCACCCAGAAGGTGACCGGGAGCATCCAGGGCTCGAACTCGAGCATCATCGAAACCGATTCCAGCTGGAACCCGCCCTCGATACAGGTGCACTGGCTGTCGGGATAGACGAGGTAGGCGAAGCCCTCCTCGCCGGTGAACAGACCATGCACGCTGGGGGGAACGGGAGGGTTGAGATTGCCTATCTGGCAGTCCGATCGCCCGCCGGGTGACTCCTGGCCGCTGGCGTAGACGAACAGGGCACCCAGGATCAGAATCACGGGAACAAGGGTAAAGACGCGACCGGTTTTCATGATCCGACCTCCAGACGATCAGCAGAATCCGGCGGGGGAAGTTCCAGGTTGGACCCCCTCCTTGACAGTCTACCAGATATCTCACCACCTATCAAGTTTGGTGGAAATTGGGTGGAGCCGGGACCTGTCCGGGCCAAGCCGCGGGTTGCCTCGCAGCGGTTCGAGATGCATACTGGCGGTCTGGCGCCAGCATCCCCCTGGCTCCTTGAATGACCCGACCTGGAGTCTTTAACATGAAAACTCAAAGCCCTCCGGTGGGGCTTTCCGGCTGGACCGGCGGGTACCGGACCCCCCTCTGGCCTGAATGCCGAACGCTCCCCTGGCCAACGCCGATCCTGGTCGCCTGCCTGGTCGCGGTTCTGCTCGCGGCTCTGGCGCCGGCCTCCCTCGCCACGTCCGGCCCGGCCGACCTCCCGGCCGCCGAAAAGGTCTGGGCCCAGCTCGCCAGAGGCGATGCCGCGGGCGCGGAGGCGGCGGCCCGCCGGATCCTGGCCGACGGCATGTCCGCCAGGGTCGCCTTCTGCCTCGCCTCGGCCCTCGGCGAACAGGGGCGCGGCGAGGAAACTCTCACCCTGTTCCAGGAATACGACCCCTCCGGGACCGGGCCCCTGGCTCTCGGGGTGGCGGCCGGATTCCTGGACCGCCCGCCCGAGGCCGAAAATTTACTGAAGCGGGCCCTGGAGGTCTTCCTCGAGCGCGGCGACCCCGAAGGCGCGCTGGTGGTCCGCGAGCAGCTCGGGGTCCTTTTGATCCACCTGAACAGGCCCCAGGACGCTGTCAGGCAGCTGACGGCCTCGCTGGCGGCCGCGGACAGCTTGCAGCTGCCCCTGGCGGCCGCCTTCAGCCACCTGCACCTCGGCCGCGCCCTGGTGCGCACCCGGGAGATCGACCTCTCGGCCGAGCACCTGCGCGCCGCCCTCGCCGCCGCCCAGGAACTGGACGTACCCAACTGGCAAGGAATCGCGGCGATCGCCCTGTCCGTGATCAGCCGGTTCCGGATGGACCTGGACGAGGCCCTCGCCTACCGCCAGACCGCCCTGGACGCCTTCTCCGCCGCCGGCAACGAGGCGGGACAGGCCCGCAGCCTGCACTACATCGCCACGATCCACATCTTCCGCGGCGAGCTGACCACCGCCATGACCATGCTCCGCCGGGCGCTGGCCATGGCGCGGCGGGCGGAAGATGCCGGCGTGGAGAGCGGTTGCCTGGGCGAGCTAGCGGCCGTCGACTTCCTGGTGGGCAACTTCGACCGGGCCCTCGCCCAGTACCAGGAAGCGTCCCGCCTGAGCGACGATCCCCGGCGCACCTGGTACCTGAAGCTGAACCTCGGCCTGATCCTGGCCTTCCAGGGCGAGCACAACGCCGCTCTCGCCCGCTACCAGGAGGCGCACGAGATCCTGCGGGAGATCGGCGACCGGCGCAACGAGGCCGAGATCCTCAAGACCATCGGGCAGAGCCTTTGCGGGCTGGAGGAGTTCGAGCGCGGCCTGCAGCAGCTCGACCAGGCCACCACCCTGGCGCGGGAGTGGTCGATGCCCATGACCGAGGCCTACGCCCTCCTGTTCAAGGGGGACTGCGAGCTGGAGCAGGGCAACCTCGACGCGGCCCTGCAATCCCTGACCGCCGCCAGCGAGCTGGCCCGGCAGATCGGCTACTTCGACATCATCGAGTCGGCCCTGCTGGGCAGGGCTCAGGTGGCGCGGCAGAGAGGAGCCGGCGGGGAGGCGCTCGAGTTCCTGACCGAGGCCCTCGAGGTCATCGCCACCACGCGGCGGCGCAGCGGCGGCGCCCCCAGCATCCAGAGCGGGTACATCGGCCAGGCCAACGACTCCTTCGCCGAGCTTGTCGACCTGCTCTACGAGATGCACCAGCAAGACCCCGGCGCCGGCTTCGACCGCCGCGCCTTCGACACGGCCCAGCTGGCCAAGGCGCGGTCTTTCCTCGACCTGCTCGCCGAGACCGCGGTGGACCTGCGCTGCCGCGCTGACGAGACCTACCAGCGCCGCGAGGCGGACATCCTGACCCGGATCGCCGCCCTGGACCGGCGCCGGCATACAGCGCCCGCCGACAGCATACCCATCCTGGAAACGGAAATCAGCAGCCTGGAAAACGAGCTGGAGCTGCTGGAAGCGGAACTGCGGCAGGCGGATCCCCGGTACGCTGAGCTGCGTTACCCTCGCCCCTGCGATCTCGAGCAGACGCAACAGGAGGTGCTGGCCGACGGGGAGGCGCTGCTCGAGTTCTTCCTCGCCAGGAACGCCTCCTTCGTCTGGGTGATCAGTCGTTCGGACTTCCGGTTCGTTCGCCTGCCGGGCCGGAAACAGATCGAGGAGCAGGTCCGCGCCTTCCTGCCCCTGCTCGGCGACTACAACGTCCTCGGCCCCGATCCGACCTACTACGTCGCGGCCGCGTCCGAGCTGTACCGGTCGGTCCTGGAGCCGGTGGCGGGGCAACTCGCGGGGGCGCAAAGGCTGATCCTGGCCCCGGACGGCATCCTGCATTACTTGCCCTTCGAGGCGCTGCTCCTCGGCGAGGTGGATCTCTCCGAGCGGCGGGATTTTTCCTCCCTGCCCTTCCTGGTGCTCGGGAAGGACGTCTCGTACGTACCCTCGGTCAGCGCCCTGGCCCGGCTGCGGGCCACCCAAACCGGCAGCCCGGCGCCGGCGGCGGACCTGCTGCTCGTCGGCGATCCCGTCCTGGCCGGCCCGCAAGCCACCAGCATCTTCGCCGAGGTGGCCGGAGCGGTGGGCCAGGCTCCCTTGCCGTTCGCGGCCGGCGAGATGGAGGGGATCCACGGGCAAATCGGCGGCGGCGGCGTTTCCCGACTGCAGCAGGAAAGCGCCACCGTGGCCAGGCTCCGTGAGGCGGCTGCGAGCGGGCCGTACCGGTTCGTCCACTTCGCCACTCACGGCCTGTTCAACGAGAAACGTCCCCAGTACTCGGGACTGGTGCTCAGCCCCGATCCCGCCGCCGGCGACGACGGGTTCCTGACCGTGACGGAGATCTTCGGCCTCGATCTCGATTGCGAGCAGGTCGTGCTGTCGGCCTGCTCCTCCGCCCTCGGCCATCAGGTCACCGGCGAGGGACTGGTGGGGCTCACCCGTGGTTTCATGTATGCCGGCGCCCGCAGCGTCGTCGCGGCCCTATGGGACGTGGCCGGGGAGACCACCGCGCGGTTCATGCAGGATTTCTACGGCACTCTGGCCGGCGGGGCCGGACGGGCGCGGGCCCTCGCCGAGGCGAAGCGGCGGCTCATCCGGGCCGGAAGCGAGATCCCGGGGGCGGACGTCGCGTTGGCCCACCCGTACTTCTGGGCCCCGTTCGTGCTGAACGGGGACTGCGATTGAAATCGACCTTGCGCCGGACGTCCGGCGCAGGGCGCCGGCGAAGGCCGGATTTTTCCGGTCCAACCTGTAACCATCACCCGGGGATTTCGAATGAACTCCCGTTGACGCGAATTCATCTCCTCGTGATCCCGTTGCCAGGGCAACTCAACGATCCGGGGCCGGAAAAGGTCACTCAAGCTGGAAAGGGGTTTCTCCGTGAAAAAGCTGCTTCTTGTTTGCCTGTTTCTCCTGGCGGCCGGCGCCGCGCCGGCGGCCGAGGAAGGCCACCTGATGCGGTACGCCGACGTTCACGGCGACCGGATCGTCTTCACCTACGAGGACGATCTCTGGCTCGCGGCGGCCGACGGTGACGACGCCCGCCGGATCACCAACCACCCCGGCTTCGAGGGGTGGGCCAAGTTCAGCCCCGACGGCAAGTGGATCGCGTTTACCGGCCAGTACGACGGCGGCACCGACATCTACGTGGTCGACGCCCGCGGCGGCGTACCCGAGCGGTTGACCTTCCATCCCGGACCGGACCGGATGCTGGACTGGTATCCCGACGGCCAGAGCATCCTCTTTCGCTCGCGGCGCGACTATCCGTACGGGGCGGAGGAGCTCTACCGGATCGCGATCACCGGTGGCCTGCCGGAGCGAATCCCGGTCGACCGCGGCGGCCTGGCCAGCCTGGCCCCGGACGCTTCCCGGCTGGCGTTCAACCGCATTTCCCGCGAAGCGCGCACCTGGAAACGTCACCAGGGCGGCACCGCCCAGGACGTCTGGCTGCTCGACTTCGCGTCCGGCGCGATCGAGCGGATCACCGACTGGGTCGGCACCGACAACTTCCCGATGTGGTACGGCCGGGACATCTACTTCACCAGCGACCGCGAGGACGGGACCCTCAACATCTACGGTTACGACACCGAGACCGGCGCCTGCCGGCGCCTGACCGAGTACCGTGACTACGACGTCAAGTATCCCTCGCTGGGAGACGGTAAGATCATCTTCCAGTACGCCGAAACCTTGCACCTGCTCGACCTGCAGAGCGGCCAGGTGACCAAGGTTCCCGTCCGGATCCCCTCGGACCGGGTGCCCCTGCGGCCGGAGCTGGTGGAGATCTCCCCCCGCACCGGCTCGTTCGGCCTCTCGCCCTCGGGCAAGCGGGTCCTGCTGGAGGCGCGTGGGGAGATCCTGAACCTGCCCGCCGAGGACGGCGACCCCCTGAACCTGAGCCGGACCTCGGCTTCCCGCGAGAAGAACGCCGCCTGGTCGCCCGACGGCCGCTGGATCGCCTTCGTGTCCGACCGCAGCGGCGAGGAACAGATCTACCTGGTCGGCCAGAAGAGTGATCAGGAGTGGCGGCAGGTGACCAAGAAGGAGCGGGGTTTCCTGCTGCCCCTGGTCTGGTCCCCCGACAGCAAGTACCTGCTGTTCAGCGACAAGTCCATGGCCCTGAACCTGCTCGACGTCGAGAAGGGGCAGGCCGAGGTCATTGCCCAGGGCGATTACGACGACGCCTGGGAGCGGTGGGGTATCCAGGACTACGTCTGGTCCCCCTGCAGCCGCTGGATCGCCTACACCGAGATGGCCCAGAACCTGCACGAGTCCATCTTCCTGTACTCCCTGGACAGCGGCGAGACCACCCGCCTGACCGGCGAGTTCACCACCGACTGGAGCCCGTCTTTCTCTCCGGACAGCAAGTACCTCTACTTCCTCTCGAACCGGACCTTCAACCCGATCATGGGCTTCGTGGATCAGAACCACATCTTCCTGGACATGGGGCTGGCCTACCTGGTGCTCCTGCAGGACGGCGAGTCGCCCTTCCGCGAGGAGGACACCAGCGAGGAGGTCGCGGAAGATGAGGACGACGGCGAGGACGGCGAGGACGAGGAAGCCGATGAAGACGCCGACGCCGTCACCGCGGTCGACCTGGACAGCATCCAGCGCCGGGTCCTCGCCGTGCCGGGTCTCCAGGCCGGCAACTACTTCCGGCTCGAGGCCATCGAGGGTGGGTTCCTGGTCCTCAAGAAGGACGAGCCCGAGTTCCTGAAGTACCAGAACGTCAACGACGGCACCGGCGACTCGCTGGACCTGCTGAAGTACGGCTTGGAGGACGAGTCCGCCGAGAGCGTTCTTTCCGGCATCGCCAACTATCACCTTTCCGCCGACGGCCAGAAGCTGATCTACCGCGCCGGCTCGCGGTACGGCGTGGTCGACGCCGGCCAGAAGGCGTCGGTGGGCGACGGCGAGGTTGACCTGTCCGGCGTCCGGCTCCGGGTCTGCCGCGCCGAGGAGTTCCTGCAGATCTTCGACGAGGCGTGGCGGGTGCAGCGCGACTGGTTCTACGACCCCGGCCTGCACGGCGTGAACTGGCAGAAGATCGGCGCCAAGTATCGCAAGTTCGTGCCCTTCTGCGGCGTACGGGCCGATCTGAACTACCTGATCGGCGAGATGATCGGCGAGCTGAACATCGGCCACACC
>CAZAHC010000045.1:0-16692 GCA_964484595.1 uncultured Fibrobacteraceae bacterium
CCTGGCGCCGGGCCCGCCGGTGATGAAGCCCCCGACAACCACCAGCGCCATCGCCAGCGGGCCGAGGATTGCTGGTCTAATTCCCTTTCCTGGTCTCATGTCGATCCCCCTTGTCCGGGTACATTTTACCATCAACTCCAGACCATTGAAAGGGGAGGCGACTGGAGCCAGCCGGCGGCATCCTCTTCCTTCCCTTGCCACGGGGCGTTATATTGGCCCGACCACCAGATCTCAACCGCCCGCGCCCGAGGCGCGCCCCTTGCAGCCAAACCTGGAGGTTTCCCGTGCGAACCCGGACCCGGATCTTCACCTTCCTGCTCCTGACGGCCCTGAGCGCCGCCGTCCTCTGTCCCGTAATCACCCTCGCCGGCCCCGAAGGCGGGAAACCCTGCGACAAGTCGGCCGGAAAGTCCTGTCATCCCACGGGTGAAAAGTCCTGCCACGCAGAGGGCGGGGAGTCCGGCCATCACGGCGACAAGGAGTCCTGCGCCACCAAGTGCGCCGGGAAGGAGAAGCACCCGTTCAGCGTCCACGACATGCTCGCCATGGATCGCATCGGCGACCCGCGGGTCTCTCCCTGCGGCGAGTGGGTTGCCTTCACGGTGCGCGAGACCGACCTGGAGGCCAACCGGGGGCGCACCGACATCTGGCTGGCCTCGGTCGCGGGCGGCAAAAAGGCCACGGTCCGGCGCCTGACCAGCGACCCGGCCGGCGACTGGAGCCCCCGCTGGACCCCGTGCGGCCATCTGCTGTTCCTGTCGACCCGGTCCGGTTCGGCCCAGGTCTGGAAGATCGACCCCAGTGGCGGCGAGGCCAGGCAGGTCACGGACCTGCCCCTGGACGTGTCCAACCTGGAAATCGTGCCCCAGCTGAAGAGTCTGGTCTTCTCCCTGGACGTGTATGCCGGCCTGTCCATCGAGGAGACCGTCCAGAGAGACGCCAAGAAGGAAGCCTGCCCGCGGACCGGCCTGATCTACGACGAACTGCTTTTCCGCCACTGGGACACCTGGGAGGACGGCAAGCGCTCGCACCTGTTCATCCGCGAGCTGAAGGGGTGCGACAAGTTCGTGCGCGATCTGATGCCGAAGCTCGATACTGACGTGCCGACGCGCCCCTGGGGCGGCGTCGAGGAGTTCGTCGTCTCTCCGGACGGATCGGAGATCGTCTTCACCGCCAAGATCAAGCCCGGCAGCGAGCCGGCCTGGAGCACCGACTACGACCTGTACGCGGTGTCGACCAGCTTGCCGGTCGAGCCTCGTTGCCTGACCACGGAGAACGAGGCCTGGGACACCGCCCCGGTCTTCTCTCCCGACGGCAAGACGCTGGCCTACCTGGCCATGGATCGGCCCGGCTTCGAGGCGGACCGGTTCCACATCGAGCTGATGGACTGGGCCAGCGGGCAGCTCCAGAGCCGCCTCGACCTGGTCTGGGACGACCCCGTGCTCGGGGAAATCAAGCTCAGCCCCGGCGGCCTGGTCTGGTCCGCCAGCGGCAAGACCATCTACTGCACGGCGCCCTACGTGGGTCAGCGGTCGATCTTCTCGATCGAGGTCAAGAGCGGCAAGGTCAGGCTCATCGAGAAGATGGGCCGGAACAGCTCGCTCCAGCTCGCCGGCAAGCGGCTGCTGTTCGGCAAGCAGCACCTGCAATCACCGACCGAGCTGTACACGATCAAGACCAACGGCAAGGACCGCCGGCAGATCACCCACCTGAACCACTGTCAGCTGGCGCGCTGCCTGGTGGGCGAGCCCGAGCAGTTCACCTTCGCCGGCTGGAACGACGAGATCGTCCACGCCTACCTGGTCAAGCCGTACGACTTCGACCCCGCCCAGGCCCGCTCGGCCGAGAACCCCGACGGCCGGCAGTGGCCGGTGACCTTCCTGGTCCACGGCGGGCCGCAGGGCAGCTTCGGCAACGACTTCCATTACCGCTGGAATCCCCAGGCCTATGTCGGGGCCGGATTCGCCACCGTGGCGGTCGATTTCCACGGCTCGACCGGCTACGGCCAGCGGTTCACCGACTCGATCAGCCGGCACTGGGGTGACCGTCCCCTGGAGGATCTCGAGAAGGGCTTCGCCGCGATGCTCGCCAGGTACCCGTGGCTGGACGGCGACCGGGTCGTGGCCGCCGGCGCCAGCTTCGGCGGCTACATGATCAACTGGATGCACGGCCAGCCGTTCGCGAAGAAGTTCAAGGCCTTCGTCTGCCATGACGGCAACCTCGACGAGCGGATGGCCTACTTCGACACCGAGGAGCTGTGGTTCCCCGAGTGGGAGAACGGCGGCACCCCCTGGACCGGCCCCGAGGGCGCCTACCGCGAGTTCAACCCGATCGAGAAGGTCGAGAACTGGTGCGTGCCGACGCTGGTGGTGCACGGCGCCCGCGACTACCGGGTGGTCGACACCCAGGGAATGTCCACCTTCACCGCTCTGCGCCGCCTGGGCGTGCCGGCCCGGCTCCTCTACTACCCGGACGAGAACCACTGGGTCCTCAAGCCCCAGAACTCGATCCAGTGGCACGAAGAGGTGATGGGCTGGCTGACCAGATGGATCGAGTAGGCCAGCGCCCGGGGCCACCTGGCCGGGATTTTTTTCCCGGGCCCCGACCGGCCGGTTGGGGTATGCTGGCTCCGCAGATCGGCAGCCAGGCCCCAGAAGGAGACCGACAGGAAACCAAGCCATGGCGCGAGCGGCCGACATCGAACATCTGGACCATACCGGCGACGCCGGCTTCCGGATCACCGCCGACTCGCTGCCGTTGCTGTTCACGACCTGCGCGGAGCAGATGGTGCTGCTCCACTGCCCCGACAGCACGATCCGGCGCTCGGTGGCCCGGCCCGTCCGGGCCACCGGGCACGACCTGGTGGAACTGCTGGTCAACTGGCTGACCGAGATCAACAGCCTGATGGCGGTTCACCACGAGCTCTACGACAGCTTCCACATCGATTCCCTGGAACCGGACGACAAGGATTCCTCCCCCGACGGCGACGCCGGGGAAAATCAGCCTCCCTGCCGGCTGTCCGGTTCCGCCCAGGGTGAACCGTTCGATCCCGACCGTCACCACATCGCCCAGGAGATCAAGGCGGTCACCTTCGGCGAGGCCTTCGTCCGCGCCGAGGCCGACCGCTGGCAGTGTCAGGTCATCTTCGATCTGTAGCCCGGATGAACCATGAACAACCCGGGCTAGCCTGGCAGCGGCAGCGGCCGGGGCGTGGTTATCTTGTCCCCAAGGAAGATCGAACCGGTTGGAAGTAACCACTCGCGGGGAATCGCCATGTCAACCAGGGACCTCAAGCGAATCGGGCCGGCCCTCTGGGAGATCCCCCGACGGGACCGGATGCGGGTGCCCGGCCGCATCTACGCCACCGCGGCGATGCTGCCGGACATCACCCGGGACAACGCCCACCAGCAGGTGGTCAACGTGGCCCACCTGCCCGGCATCGTCGGCCACTCCCTGGCCATGCCCGATATCCACTGGGGCTACGGTTTTCCCATCGGCGGCGTGGCCGCCTTCGATCTCGACGAGGGCGTGATCTCACCCGGCGGCGTGGGCTACGACATCAACTGCGGCGTGCGTCTGCTGCACACCGATGTCCTGGCCGAGAACATCCTGCCGAAGCTCGACACCCTCGTGCAGGCCCTCTTCCAGAGGATTCCCAGCGGGGTGGGCAGCACCGGGCCGTTGCGGCTGGGCAAGCAGGACCTGGATCAGGTGCTGATCCGGGGCGCCGGCTGGGCGGTCGAGCAGGGTTACGGACAACCACCCGACCTGCCCCTAATCGAGGAGCAGGGCGCCATGCCGGGAGCCGACCCCGGGCTCTGCAGCCAGCGGGCGCGCCAGCGCGGCCGCGATCAGCTCGGCACCCTCGGCTCGGGAAACCACTTCGTGGAGATCGGCTACGTCGAGGAGGTCTTCGACGAGGAGGCGGCCGGGGTGATGGGTCTGGCCCTCGGCCGGGCCACCCTGATGATCCACACCGGCAGCCGCGGCTTCGGGCACCAGGTCTGCGACGATTTCCTGCGCGTGATGCTGCGCGCCAGCCGGCAGTACGGCATCGACCTGCCCGACCGGCAGCTCTGCTGCGCGCCCCTGGCCTCGTCCGAGGGCCGGGATTACCTGGCCGCCATGGCGGCTGCGGTGAACTTCGCGTTCGCCAACCGGCAGATCATCACTCACCTGGCCCGGGAGACCTTCGCCAGCGTCCTGGGCGACCGGGCCGCCGCCAGCCTGGGTACCGTCTTCGAGGTGGCCCACAACATCGCCAAGATCGAGACCCACACCGTCGACGGCCGCGAGCGCCGTCTCTGCGTCCACCGCAAGGGTGCGACTCGCGCCTTCGGCCCCGGCCGACCCGAGCTGCCGGGCCGGTACCGGGAAACCGGCCAGCCGGTCCTGATTCCCGGCGACATGGGCCGCTGCTCGTACGTCCTGCGCGGCCGCCGGAAGGCCCTGGCCGAGACCTTCGGCTCGGCCTGCCACGGGGCCGGCCGCCTGCTCAGCCGCAAGCGGGCCCTGAAGGCCGGTCGCGGCCGCCAGCTCATCCAGGAGATGAAGAAGCACGGCGTCACGGTCCTGGCCCGGGGCCACCGCACGGTCGCCGAGGAGATGCCCGAGGCCTACAAGGACGTCTCGGCGGTGGTCGAGGCGGTCCACGAGGCAGGCCTGGCCTCGAAGGTGGCGCGCCTGAAACCGCTGGGCGTGATCAAGGGCTGACCCCTCGGAATGCCTTGCCTGGTCGCCAGATTGCGATATCCGGCAACAACCGGAGTATTTTGGTGGATTATGGGGTAAAAGAGAATCTTTCGTTGAATTATCCATCCAAATGGGGTATAGTCGGGGCTGCAGTATCAACTTAACCCAACCTTTCTTATCGAAAAGGGGGCATCATGAAGAGAATGGTAGTGTTTCTCTGTCTGGCTAGCCTCGGCTTCGCCAGCACCGCGGGCGCCGTCATCGATCCGGATCCGGACATGGTCGGTGTCTACTTCGACATGAACGCCGACATCTACTGCACCACCGCTCCTGTCGGGGCGCCTTTCGACGCCTACCTGATGTTCACGAACATTTCCTGCCCCGCCGGTCTCTACGGCTGGGAGGCAAACGTCGAGATCACGGCTGGCGTCTACGTTCTGGCCTGGACCCTCACCGGTTCGGCCATCAACGCCTCCAGCCCGCCCGACTTCGCGGTCGGTCTGGCCAGCCCCCTGCCCTGGCAGCCGGCGATCATGGTCCTGACGATGACGGTGGGTGTCTTCGCGCCCGGAGCGATCGAGTTCATGCTCCATCCGGCGAACCTCTCGTCGTTCACCCCGCCGCTGCCCGGCTACGCCGCTGGTGACGATCCTGGCGATCTGAGGAGCTGCGGCTACTCGGCCGGTCCGGACGAGGGCCTGGTCTGCGCAGTCATCAACGGTGACTGCCAGGTGGTTGACAGCGAGGATGCTACCTGGGGTAGTGTCAAGGCGCTGTACAAGTAGAATCCCGTTCTGCGGATAGAAAAACCGCCCCCTTGCGGGGCGGTTTTTCTTTTCCCTCCACAAGCCCGGATTATTCATGAATTACCCGGGCAAGCCCGGCGTTTCAGATCGCGGGCTCGATGGCCAGCACCTCCCAGCGCCGGTTGTCCTCGTCCTCGCCGAAGGATACCTCCTCGCCCACCTTCCGGCCCATGAAGGCCAGGGCCAGGGGCGCATTGTAGGTGATGACCTTCCGCTCGACGTCGGCATCCCAGGGCCCCAGGAAGGTGTAGCTTTCCTCCCGGCCGGTCCCCAGGTTGCGAACGGTGACGCGGCAGCCGATGTTGACGAAGCCGCTGTCGGCCATCTCGGTGGTGATGACCCGGGCGGACTTGAGCTCATTTTCCATGTTCGTCGCCCGGCTGGCCAGCTGGTCCCTCTTTTCCAGGGCAGCGGTGAACTCGGCGTTCTCGCTCAGGTCGCCGAAGGCGGCCGCCTCGCCGATCTGCTTGGCGACGGCCGGGATGTCCACCCGCAGGATCTCGTTCAGCTCGGTTTGCCGCCGGGCCAGGCCTCTCTCGGTCGTGTAGATGAGGTCTTCCTCCCACGGCTTGCCGTCCTCGGCGAAAAGCTCGGCGTGCCTCCCTCGCAACAGGCCCAGCAGAAGACCCCGGCCGCTGGCGGCGAGGCCGCTGTTGCTGTCGATCTGTTCCTTGAACCGGCCCGCCTCGGTCGCGGTCGCGGCGGCGAACACCTCCGCGACCGGCTGGCCGGCCTGCAGGGCAATGGTCAGCTGGACCATCTCCTGGGTCTTGCGATGCCGGTCCTCCCCGGAGACCGCGACCAGCTTGCCGGTCGCATCGGCCAGGTTCAGCAGGCCGGCCAGGATGGGAGCGGCCGGAATCGCGGCCAGCTCGGCCTGGGTTTCACCCCGCCCCGAGGCGGAGCGAGCCCGCCACAGCCAGCAAAGCGCCTGGGGCGAACCGGTCGGCCGGGCCAGGATCTGATCCAGTACGGCCCGCAGTTCACCCGCGTGCCCGGCCGCGACCAGACCGCGGGCGAGGAGGTCGCAGGTCCGGCGGCCCGCCCGCAGGATGGTCCTTGCCCAGACCGCCGGCCACTGGTCGGGCAGGTTGGTGCGAACATACTGCAAGGTCCGCAGCAGGAGCGCCTCGGGGAGGTTATCCGCAAGCAGGACCGGATCCTCGATCCTGGCCAGCACCTTGGCCGCGGCGGCGGGATTGGGCCGGGCCACCGCCGCCCCCCTGGCGGCTACCTCGGCGTGAACGGCCAGGCAGGCCAGTGACAGTGCCGGGTCGCTGGCGAGACTGGCGACCGCCTGCTTGGCGGCGCTGTTGCCGAGGTGCACCAGGAGATCGGGATCGGCGGCCGGCGCTGCCTCACCTTCACCCCCGTCCGGGCGCTTCGTCGTGGTCGACACCGCCGTCTCATCCAGGTATGAAAGCACCTTGACCAGACGGGCGGCCGGATCCGCCAGGGAGTCGAACTCGCGGCGCAGACGTTCCTCGTAGCTCCGGCCCCGCTGCAAAAGGCGCAGGGTGGGCTGGGAGCCGCTGGAGAGATCGATCTTCGCTTCCCGTTTCAAGGCCGGCCGGATCCCCTTCCACCAGGCTTGCCAGCCCTTCTCCCCCAGCAGCCTGGTCACCTGGGTCTTGAGATCCCGATAGCCGACCTTGCCTCCCTTGGCCGACTTGAGCGCCAGCAAGACGAAATCGATCGGCTGCTCCGCGGCGAGACCGCGCAACTGGTCCGGGTCGTACAGGACCAGGGCGCCGAAGTGGTCCGGCGGCAGGGGAATCATCTTGGTCAGGGTGAGCCGGCCGTACTCCTGCCGGCGCTGGTCGAAACGAACCGTCAGGACCCCGCTGCTGGGGTCGATCTCCTCGACGATCCCGGGCGTGAGGAAGTTGGGATCGGCCACGAAGGTGCCCGGCCGCAGCTGCAAGTATCGGTCGAGGGCGGCGCTGGTCTCATCCAGCGGCAGCTGCTCGCCCAGGACCCGCTCCAGGAGCGGCTCCATTCCCGGGTAGTCAGCATGAACGGAAAGGTAGAGCCGGGAGAGCTCCCGCCGCAGGTTGTCACTGTCGGGAAGCTGAGCCCCGACCTGGCGACCCAGTTCCAGCGCGGCCGCCGCGCCGTGCTTCTCCTCGGTATTCGACAGCAGCGTCCAGGCCAGGGACTCGGCCAGCCCCGTCTCGCCCAGCCGGTGGACCTGGCCCGCGATCCGGATCAGGTCTGCCGGGTCGTACTGCTCGCTCTCGACCACCGGCAGCCAGGCCGCTTCCAGGGCCTCGAACTTCCGGCCGTTGGCCAGCTTGCCCAGCTTGGTCAGGCTGGGCAGTGGGGTAGGTGTCTCGGGCATGTTTCTCCTCGCCGCGGTTTCAAGGGCTCACCGGAACGCAGAAGAACAAAATCGCCCGGGGAACCGGAAAACGCAAACCGGCGGCGGTGGCGGATCGTCTGCGGAACTGGTCGCGAGAGAAGATCCCGGTCCGGGATTACTTGAGCATGGTCATCTTGGTCGTCTGGGCCTGATCGCCGCAGATGAACCGGGCGACGTACTGTCCCGAGGGCAAGGTGCGGCCGGAATCGTCGGTGCCGTCCCACTCGACCTCGGTCCAGGTGCCCGGCGCGGGCGTGACCGGCAGAGCCCGCACCCGCTGGCCGCGCAGGCTGAAGATCTCCAGCGAAACGGCTGCCCCCGCCTGGTAATCCGCGGGGACGGCGTACCTGAGGGTGGTGGAGGGATTGAAGGGATTGGGGAAGTTGGGCCGCAGCGTGGGGATCGGCGGCACGATCTCTTCCATGGGCGGGGACTGGGGCTGGTTGATCACGAAGTCAGAGGAAAAATCGCTCGCCGGCCCGAGCCGGCCCTGGCTGTCGAAGCCGACCACCTGCAGCCGGTAGTTGACGCCGACCTCCGCCATCAGGGTGTACAGGGTGTCATGAACGGTGTCCGTCAGCTCCAGGGGACCATGGTCGGTTTCCACGTAAACCCGGTAGCCGACCGCCTCGGCGCACGGCTGCCCCTCGTCGTCAACGAGCGGGGAGGCGGTCCAGTGGAAGGCCACGGGAACCGGATCGGCCAGCACAAAAGAAGGGAAAAACAAGCTCCCGCAGAGCAACAGGAACCAAGCGCCGAACCAACGTCCTTGTTTCACTCCGACCACCTCGGTGCCTCTTGGTGTCCCCCATCCGAAATCCCAGCTCGTGGCCCGACAGCGCCGCTCACTGCAACTTCAATGCCATCGCGAGGCACCCGCTCAACCGTTAGAACCAGTAAACTCCCGCCTCACAGACCCCTCGATCGAGAAGAGCCGACATCCCCTGATATCCAAAAACCCATGATTGGCCCGAACCGGGCAAATGGGGGTAAAACTGGCCCGAAAAGGCCAAATGACCCGATGAAGGAAACTCATCTCACGTGCAGTGTCAAGGCCTATTGTCCCCTCTTTCCGGTCGTGCTAGGTTATCGGCCGGAAGCCAGGGTCACCTTACCAAAGGGGCCTGTTTATTTTGCCGCACAAGTGCAATATGCAATCCAAGCTGGGCCGGCAATCGCCTCGCGGGGCGCCGGGCAAGGGACCGGCCACCGACCTCCTGGGCGCCCACGTCTCGGTCGCCGGCGGCGTTTTCCACGCTCCGGGCCGGGCCGCGGCCTTGCCCGCCGCCGCCTTCCAGATCTTCACCAAGAACCAGAACCAGTGGCGGGGAAAACCTCTAACCGACGAGGCCGTGGCCCGCTGGAACGAGGAACTTACCCGTTTTCAAATCCAGCCGGGACACGTGTGCAGCCACGACTCGTACCTGATCAACCTCGCCGCCACCAATCAGCAGACCCGGCGCCGGTCGCTGGCGGCCCTCGTAGATGAGATCGAAAGATGCGCCCGCCTGGGCATCGGCCTGCTGGTCCTGCACCCCGGCTCCCATCTCGGGGCCGGCGAGGCGGCGGGATTGCGCAAGGTCGCCCGCAACCTGGACCGCTGCCTCGAAGAAGCCGGCGCGGGGCCGGTCCCGGGGACCGCCGTGGTGGACATCTGCCTCGAGACCACCGCCGGTCAGGGCACCAACCTCGGCTACCGCTTCGCACACCTGCGGGAAATCATCGCCGACTCCCGCCACGGCGACCGGTTGCAGGTCTGCCTGGACACCTGCCACGTTTTCGCGGCGGGCTACTCCCTGACCAACCGCTATCAGATCGGCAAGACCCTGGCCGCCCTCGACACCGCCGTCGGCCTCGAGCGCGTCAAGGTGCTGCACCTGAACGACGCCAAGCGGGAGTGCGGCAGTCGCGTGGACCGGCACGCCCGGATCGGCCGGGGGTTCATCGGCCGCGAGCCCTTCCGGCTGCTGCTGCGGAAGCGCCGGCTGGCGGGCGCTCTGAAGATCCTGGAGGTTCCTGGCGGCGAGCAGGCCTTCGCCGAGGACCTGGCCCTGCTGCGCCGATTGCGCAAACCTAGGCGGAGGTGAGGGGGCCGGGCGGCTCGTCGGCCAGGGCGGCCAGGCGCCGGCGGTTACGGATCAGACGAGCGATGGCCGCGGCGGCGAACAGCAGCGCCAGCAGGACGAACAGCCCGGGCCACCTGGTCAGGGTGAACAGCCAGCCGAAGCGGAGCTTCATCTTGCCGGCGAACCGATCTGCGAACAGATCGGTCGGCTCCCCGGTCACCTGCGCGAACGCCGTGTCGAAGTCTCCGGTCCGCCGCGCACCTTCCACCAGGCGGGCGACGATGTCCGGGCCGTAATCATCCCGCAAGGCCTCGACGGCCAGCAAGCTGGTCCGGTACGCCTGATCCGCCCAGGCCGCAGTGGCCGGGAAGGGTCCGCCCAGCTTCCAGAGCGGAGGCAGGCCACCGTTGAGAACCACGGCGACGGTGTCGAGGAACTTCCATTCCCCCGAATACCACAGGGCCACCCCCTCGTGGAACCAGGTGGGCAACCAGGCGCCCTCCGTCGCCTGGAACACCAGGGCGTGGGTCAGCTCGTGCAGGAACAGCTCCTCGATGTTGCGACCGGCCCCCGGCCGGCGCTGGCAGTCCAGGGCGATCAGCTTGCCGTCCGACGTCGCGGTGCCGATCCCCCAGTCGGGCAGGCGGCCGCCGAAACGCTCCCGGAAGGCCTCGCTGTCGAGCATAAGGCAACGGATGGGCGCGGGGGATTTCCCGGGCGGCATGATCGCCGCGGCCAGGTCGGGGCCACGACTCTCCAGGACGGCCAGGCAGCGCTGGGACGCCGCCCAGCCAGCCGGCCCCTCCCACTCGAAAAGGATTTCCGGACAGGGCGGGGACCGGTCAGCCTGGTCGGCCAGACCGACACCCGGCCAGCCCGCCAGCAGCGCCACGACGAAGCAGGCCGCACCGACAGCTTTGGCAGCCCAGCGGTTCCGCTGCCTTCCCCTCCGCCTCGTCATGGTATTCCCTCCTGCCGGTTCCTGGCCGGGCCACTTCCCCCAGCTTGACAAGCCAGGTCGGGGCGCTCAATGATGACCGACATCTAGGGCGACTGCAACCGATAGAGGAGGTAATACCCTGGACGACACCACCCGAAAATCCCTGGCCGGAATTCGCGCCACCATCGGATCCGACACCAGGATCACTGTCCTGAGCGGCGCCGGTATCTCCGCCGCCAGCGGCATCCCGACCTTCCGGGGAGCCCAGGACAGCCTCTGGGAGAACCATCAACCGGAGGAGCTGGCCACGCCCGAAGCCTTCCGGAGAGACCCGGAGCTGGTCTGGCGCTGGTACGACTGGCGGCGAGGGCTCATCGCGGCCGCCGCGCCCAACCCCGCCCACGAGGCGCTGGTCCGGCTCGCCGAAACCGCCCGGGTGAAGATCGTCACCCAGAACGTGGACGGTCTGCACCAGCGCGCCGGCAGCGAGGAGGTCCTGGAGTTCCACGGCTCGATCTGGGAAGTGCGCTGCACTGGCTGCGGTCGGAAGGAGGTCGACACCCGGGTGCCCCTGCCCATCCCGCCTCGCTGCCACTCGTGCGAGGGGTTGCTCCGACCGGGTGTGGTCTGGTTCGGAGAGGGTATCGACCCGCAGGTGATGGAGGCCTCGGCCGCCGCGGCCGGCGACTGCGACATCTTCCTCGTGGTAGGAACCTCGGGCGCGGTCTATCCCGCGGCCGGGCTGGCCAGGATCGCCGCCGACTCAGGTGCGCACGTCCTCGAATTCAACCTCGAGCCGAGCGCCATCTCCGACCAGGTCGCCCTGTTCGTCCCGGGAGACGCCGCCGATACCCTCGGCGAAATCGTGCCCTGAGTCATCCCGGGGAGAATCCTCGAGCAGGGTCACCACGGTCGGCAGCAGCAGGTAGAAGAAGTTCCCCTCGTTTTCCCGGCACTGCAAGAAAACCTGGCCGCCGTGGTTTTCCAGGACAGCCTGGACTATCGGCAGGCTCAGGCCGGATCCCTTGTGGTGATGCTCGATATGCCCGACCAGCTCGAACTTCCGGAACAGCGAGCCGCGCTTCTCCTCGGGGATGACCTCGCCGGTGTTGGCGATGAGGAGGATGTGCCAGCCGGTGCCCATCTCCTGCCAGCGAGCGAAGGAGGGCCGGTCCGCCAGATCCTGCATCCTCTTCTTGTCCACCAGCTTGTCCACCCCGCCCAGACCGGGGATCTCGGCCACCTCCTCGATCCTCACCTCGCCGTCTTGGTAGTTGTGCTGCACGGCGTTGCGGAGCAGCTTTTCCAGGGCGGTGATCATCAGGTCACGGTCACACAGGGCCGCCCACGAAGTGGTGGCAGCGAGGCGGTTGATCACCTTCAGGTTCTTGGCGGTGATCTCGTCCTGCAGGCCGCTCAGCACCAGCTCGAACAGGTCGCCGATGGGAACGGGGGAGAAATCGACCCTGGTCTCGGTCGACTGCAGGGCCGTCATCAGGATGGCGTCGTTCATGAAGTCGCTCAGCCGATGGCCGCCGTCCTCGATGATGTCGGTGATCTCGATCAGGTTCAGGCTGGCGAGGATCTCCTTCTGCTCGGCGGTCGCCTGCGGCAGGACCATCTTGAAGAACTCCACGCCGCCCATGATCGAGGTCAGGGGGGTACGCACCTCGTGTGAGATCAGGGCGAGGAAATCGTCCTTGGCCTTGTCCAGGCGCTTCATCTCCGCCAGGGCGATCCGCAGGCGATGGGTCTTCTCCCGCAGCTGGATGTGGGCTTCCGCCAAGCCCGCCGTCATCTGGTTGAAGAAACGCACTACCTTGCCGACCTCGTCCCTCTGGCCCACCCGCTGGTGCCGGGTGTAATCCCCCTCGGCCACCTTCTCCATGTTGGCGGTCAGGGCTTGCATGCGGTTCGATAGCGTTTGCCCGACCGAGGTGATGGCCAGGATCGAGCCCAGGAAGGCGACCGTGGCCATTATCACCACGATGGCGGTGTACAGGATGAGCCCGCCGTGCATCTGGGAAAAGGGCAGGGAAGATACCAGAAGCAGCGGCAGTTCGGGACGCTGGCTGACCCGGAAAACGTGGGGATTCAGCTTCCGGCCCAGGTAGGCATGGGGCTCACCCTGGCCGGCCTGGCGCAGAAATGCTTCCAGATCGGACCCCGGCACCCCGGGGAAGACCTCGTGCTCGGGCGAGGTCAGGTCGAAGCCGGCCGTGAGGGTGTCCACACTCGCCGCCAGCAGCCTGCCCTCCGCATCGAGCACCAGATCGACATGGGAATCGCTGCCCGAATGGTCGAGGTCGGGCTTCACCAGGAAGTCGATGTCCAGCAGAAGCAGGAACTGCGGTCGGGGCTCTCCGGGCGTGGTCCCGGTGAATTGCGGACCGGGCCCGGTGGTGAACTCCCAGACCACCACCGGCAGGACCGGCACGGGTCGCTCCTCCGGGTCGGCATCCCAGACCCGGCGAGACCCTACCGCCTGCCCCGTCAGGACCAGGGGTTCGAAGATCCAGAACTCGTAATAAGGATCCACGGCATAGACTCTCGGGCTCCGCCTGTGGCCCCTCGCCAGAAGGGTGCGCCAGTCCCAGCTCAGGAACTCCCGCCACTGCTCGGTCTCCCAGCGGCGGATCAGGTCCCGGTTGGCGGCGCTATCCAGTTCCCGCCCCAGCACGACCTGCCGCGGTTGCCGTTCCGCGGAGGGGTGACAGAGGACCGGAATCACCCCGAGGATTCCCTCGAGTTCAAGGAAGGACTCCCCGAGTCCGCAATAGTCCGGAGCCTGGGTATCCTCCCGGCCGGGCCGGGCGGCCAGCGTCGCCTGGTCCAGGCGGAACTCCGCGGCCAGAGCCCGGAGGGATATCCGGCTGAGGAGCTTCGAAAGGACCGCATCCTGCTGTTCCCCCTCCTGCTCCAGGTACGTGTTAACGGCCCGGGTCGTGAGGAGGCGCCCGCTGAAGAGTCCGACCCCCAGCACGGCCAGCACGACAACCGGCAGGATCCTCAGATAGAGCTGGTGCTTGATCCGGAAGTTGTACTTTTCCCAGAAATGAAACATAGACCGCCATTCCCGGCCCAGCCGTGCGGACGCAACCCAGGCCTGGCGCGGGGTTCCCGGCCAGGGCCCGACGATTTTTCGCTCCTTTCTCTATCGCGTTTTTGCAGGGGATTTTTAGCTGTTTCTGGGCAAGCCCGGAATATTCGATAGTGCCGGAAAGACGCCCCGGTTAGAATCCGGCCGAGGAGTGCCGATGGCGAAGCAAACTCTCCTGCTGGTCAACAAGTTCTACCACGACACCGGGCTGGCCGGCGGGGTGGGCAGGTACATCCTGCAGGAAGAGGCCGATCTGGCCGCCGCCGGCTGGCAGGTGGTCCCTTTCGCCGTCGCCGATCCCGCCGCCCGCCCCTCCCGCTGGGATTCGTTCTTCGTCACGGCCCGTGACTACACCACCCCCCGCTTGACGACCCGGGCCGCCCGGGACGCCTTCTCCCTGCTATGGAACCGAGAGGCGGCTCGACGGCTGGACGAGCTGATCCGCACCGTGCGGCCCACCGTGGCTCATCTGCACAACATCTACCACCACCTCAGCCCCTCCATCCTGCCGGTCCTGGCCCGTCACCGGGTGCCGGTGGTGATGACCCTGCACGACCTGCGCCTCCTGTGCCCCGCCATCCACATGCTGCGCCGCGGCGAGGTCTGCGAGCGCTGTCGGGGCGGCCGCTTCTTCCAGGCGGTACTGGGAGGCTGCGTCAAGGATTCGCTGGCGGCCTCGCTGCTGGCCTGCCTCGAGACCTACCACCACCACCTGCGTCGCCTGTACCCGCGCCACGTCCGCCGCTTCCTCTGCCCCAGCCGCTTCTACCTGGAGAAGTACGCCGCCTGGGGTTTCCCCCGCGAGAAGCTGAGTCACTTGCCGAACTTCGTCGACACCGCCGAGTGGTGTCCGGGCGACGAGCCGCCCCGGAACACCTACCTGTACTTCGGTCGCATCTCCCGCGAGAAGGGTCTGGGTACCCTGTTGCAGGCCCAGTCCCTCTGGGAAGCGGAGGACTCGGCGGAGAGGCCAACGCCCACCCTGCAGATCGCCGGCAGCGGTCCCGGTCTGCCGGAACTGGAGCGCCTGCACCGAGAGCTGGGGCTGCAGAAGGTCGAGTTCCTTGGCCCCCTCGCCCCCGCGGCCCTTCGCCCGATCCTGGCCGGGGCCGGTTTCACGGTCATCCCCTCGGAGTGGTACGAGAATGCCCCGATGGCCGCCCTGGAGTCCCTGGCCGCCGGTCGCCCCCTCGTGGGCACGCGTCTGGGCGGTCTGGCCGAGCTGATCGACGACGGCCGCGACGGCGTCCTGGTCCCGCCCGGGGACCCCGCCGCCCTGCTGGCGGGCCTGAAACGAGCGGCCGCCCTGGGCCCGGAGGCCCGGACCGCCGCCCGCCGGAAGGCCGAGTCCACCGCCTCCCGGCAGGAACACATGCAGAGATTGCGGAGAATCCTGGTCGAGGCGGCCGGTTGACTGTGCCCCCGCCCGGGGAGTAACCTGCTGCGAACAGATGGGGTAGGCTTGTTCAAGATCAGACCGAAAGATCGGCGCGGCGGCGGGCGCCGGGTTGCCTTCTGCTGGCGGGTGGCCCTGGTTCTCCTGCTCCTGCCAGTGGCAGTGGGGGCGGGAATGAACGGCCCGGGCGATCCACTCGTCCAGGGTGCTCAGCCGCCCGTGGCGCGGGTCAATTTTGCGCCGGGAGCGGTGTTCGCCAGCTTCCTGATCAAGGGCTACCGGGCCGTGATCAGCCCCGCCCGCGGCATGCGCTGTCCGATGCTGCCGACCTGCTCGGAGTATTCCCGCCGGGCCTTCCAGACTCACGGCGTTCTGGTCGGGATCTGCGCCACCGGCGATCGCCTGCTGCGCTGCGCCGCCGACCTGCGCTTCTACCGGATGACCCTCACCCCCCAGGGAATATCCTATGTGGACTCGCTGCGCTGAGCTCCTGGTCGCCGGCCTGCTGGTCCTTTGGGCCGGGGCCGCGGTTGCCACCCCTTCCCCGGCCGCACCCGCCGCCGCGGACTGGGCGCGGACCACCCTCGCCTTCGCCGACTCGCTGCTGGTCGAGGCCGACTACTACCGATCGGTCACCGAGTACAAGCGGGCCCTCTTCCTGCTGCCGCCGGCAGCCGCCGCGGGCCGGGCCCACGCGGTGGTCGGGATAGGCAAGGCCCTGTACCTGGGCAACCAGTACCTGCGGGCCGCGGCCTGGCTCGAGGAGAGGAATTCCCTGTTCCTGGAATCACCCTGGCGAGCGGAGGGTCTGCAGTTCCTGTTCAGGGCGAGGATCAGGGCGGGGCAGCCCGGCGCCGCCCTAGAGCTGGCCCGGGCCGTGAGCGGCCCCGAAGCGGATTTCTACCGGGGTTTGGCCCTCGCCCACCTGGAGCGCTGGCCGGAAGCCAGGCAAACCTTCGACGCCCTGCCGGGGGACCACGCCTTCGCCGTCCAGGCCGCCCTCAACTCCGACCTGGTTCGCCACGCCGAGCAGGCCGGCCGACGCAGCCCCACCGCCGCGGGTCTGCTGGCCACGATCCCCGGCGCCGGCTATCTCTACTGCGGCCATGTCCGCAGCGGGATCTCGGCCCTGGTCGTCAATTCCGTCTTCGTCTTCTCGGCCTGCCAGGCCTTCCGGCACGACCAGGACATCCTGGGCGGCTTCCTCTCCTTCCTCTCGCTGACCTGGTACTCCAGCAGCATCTACGGCTCGGTCCAAGCCGCCCACCGTTACAACCGGCAACAGCGGGATCTGTACCTGGACCAGATGGCTTTCTGAGGCCACGGGAAA
>CAZAHC010000046.1:0-16556 GCA_964484595.1 uncultured Fibrobacteraceae bacterium
AGTAGCCAACGACCCGCGAATAAACTTCAGTTTCTTTTCCGCAAACAGAGCATTTCCTGCTCATGACGTCCTCCCAAAACGTTGAAATCCAAGACCTGGCAATTTAACATCCCCTGAACCATCCAGCAAGGTAATTCACTTCCGATTGGCGGCCATGAAGCCCGAGACAACCTGGGATTCCTGCGTACAGTATCTCAAATCGGTGGGCCCGGTCCGGGCGAGGGCGCTGGCCCGGCTGGGAGTGGAGACGGTCGGCGATCTGCTGTGCCATTATCCGCGCAACTACTTCGATCGCAGCACAGTTACTCCCATCAGCCAGCTCCGGGTCGGCCGGGAAGCAACCGTCGAGGGCGAGGTGCTGACGGCCGGCGAACGGAAATCGCGCCGGGGCGGGTCCGTGCTGACGGTCACGGTCCAGGACCGGACCGGAGTTGTGTTCTGCGTCTGGTTCAATCAACCCTTTCTGCAGAAGCAGTTCCGGAGTGGCATGCGGGTTATGTGCAGCGGAGCGGTGCAATCCCATGCCGGCCGCATGCAGCTGGTCCATCCCGACTTCGAGCTCCTGGCCGGCGGGGCGGAAAAGCTCCATACCGGCCGGCTGGTGCCGCAGTATCCCTTGACCCAGGGCATCGGCCAGCACTGGCTGCGGCGCCTGATTCACGCCGGTCTGGCCGACCTCGCCAGCCGGTTACCGGAGACTCTGCCCGGCGAACTCCGACGCCGACGTGGTCTGTGCGGGCGCCGGGAAGCCCTGCAGCAGATCCACTTCCCGGCCGATCGGGCCCAGCTCCAGCAGGCCCGGCGGCGGTTGGTCTACGAGGAGATCTTCCTCATCCAGCTGACGATGGCCCTGCGGCGTCACGGCCGACGAGGCCGCGCCGGGATTCTCCTTGAGCGCCCCGGGGACCTGACCAGGCGGCTCGTCGACGTGCTTCCCTTTTCGCTTACCGCAGCCCAGCGGCGAGTGCTGGCGGAGATCCTGGCCGACATGCGCTCCGGGGGGGTGATGCACCGACTCCTGCAGGGTGACGTGGGGTCCGGCAAGACCCTGGTGGCCCTGATTGCCGCCCTGTTCGTGATCGAGCAGGGGTACCAGGCCATCGTGCTGGCCCCGACCGAGGTGCTCGCCAGGCAGCACGAGCGAACCCTCGGCCGGCTGGTCGAACCGCTCGGGATCACCGTGGCCACGCTGACCGGGGCCACCGCCGCCGCCGAGCGCCGGGCGATACTGACCGGGGTCGGGCGGGGCGAAATCGATCTCCTCGTGGGCACGCATGCCGTGATCCAGCCGGACGTGCAGCTGGCGCGGCTGGGGCTCTCGGTGGTGGACGAGCAGCACCGGTTCGGGGTCCTGCAGCGCGGCCGGACGGCTCGGGCCGGTGACGCGGGGGAGAACCCGCACGTCCTGGTGATGAGCGCCACTCCCATCCCGCGCAGCCTCTCGCTCACCCTCTACGGCGACCTCGATCTTTCGGTGATCGACGAGCTGCCGGCCGGTCGCCTGCCGGTCGTGACCCGGGTGGTGAATGCCGCGGAGGAAAACGACGTCCACGATTTCCTGCAGCGGCAGCTGCGCGAGGGCCGGCAGGCCTATGTCATCTACCCCGTGATCGAGGAGACCGAGGGCCAGGATCTGAAGGCGGCGACGGTGGAATTCGAGAGGTTGTCCCGGTCGGTCTTTCCCGATTTTTCGCTGGCCTTGCTGCACGGACGGCTCCGGCCCCGGGAGAAAGAGGCCATCATGGCCGACTTCGAGGCCGGTCGCCTCCACCTGCTCGTCGCCACCACCGTGGTCGAGGTTGGCGTGGATGTGCCCAACGCCACGGCCATGGTCATCCACAACCCCGAGCGGTTCGGTCTGGCCCAGCTACACCAGCTGCGGGGGCGCATCGGCCGGGGAGCCGCCCAGGCCTACTGTTACCTGGTCGCCGACCGCTGGCTGGCCCCGGAGACCTTCGAGCGGATCAGGTTCTTCGCCGACAACGCCGACGGTTTCGTTCTGGCGGAGGAGGACCTGCGCCGGCGGGGCCCTGGCGACATCCTGGGGGTTCGCCAGCACGGCTTGCCGGGTTTCCGCCTGGCCAATCCGATCCGGGACGCGGCGGTAGTCAAGGAGTGCTCTGCGGACGCCGCGGACCTGCTGACCGCCGACCCCGAACTCTCCTCCCCTGACGGCCGGCAGCTGCGGGACGCCCTCGCCGCTCAGTTCGGCCGCTTGCTGCCCTTGACCGCCGGCTGATCGTCTTTTTCCGCATTCCCCTTCCGGCCTGGAATCCCTTCTGCTGCAGGGGGACTTGCCTTGGTTTTCCGGGTTAAAGATCCCCAGCCCCCAGACGAAACAAGATGGGAACCGGAAATTCCCGCTCAGAGGAGTAGTTGCTTGTCCTATTTCATGTGCCTTCTGGAAGATGCATTGCCGGGAATGGTTCTGGCCAGGGCGGTGACCCTGGACGGCGGCTCGGTTTTTCTGCAGAAGGACTTGGCCCTGACCCCGCGATCAATCGCAGTGCTCCGGACCAAGGGCGTCGAGCACATCTTCGTCAAGGACGCGGAGTCGGAGCCCGGCTTCCACGACGATTCGGACATGCTGCGGGTGGTGACCGAGCGGGAAACGCTTCGCTTCGGCGAGATCGACGACGCACCGTTGATGCAGGCGCTGCGCAGTGCGGTGGTCGCCCTGAAGGCGGGTCAGCCCGCCGACTGGGATCAGACCCGGCCCCCTCCGCCGGCGGCGGTGAAGGACGTGCTGGATCGGCGCGAACAGATCCATTCCCTGGCCAAAAAGATCCGCGCCCTGCCCACCTTGCCCGCGATCTACCAGCAGATCGACGAGGTGACGGCGGATTCCGCGGCTTCGACGGGGGACGTGGCCAGCGTGGTCAGCAAGGATCCCGCCTTTGCCGCTTCCTTGTTGCGGGTGGCCAACTCGGCCCTGTATACCCGTTCCAATCCCGTCACAACCGTCACCGTGGCAGTCAGCGTTCTCGGGCACAAAGTGATCCGGGATCTCTGCCTGATCGCCTCGGTCCTGGAAATCCTCTCGCTGACCGACAGCAAGGCCACGCCGGTGGATGTCTTCTGGAAGCATGCCGTTGGGGTGGGGTCGACCGCCAAGGTCCTGGCCGAGCGGGTGGGTGGGATTTCCCTGGAGGAGGCTTTCCTGGCCGGCCTGCTCCACGACATCGGTTTTCTGTTCTGGCTGCGCCACTATCCCGGTGACCTGGCCAAGATCGTGGCCTGGGCCGAGAGCAGCGGGCGCACGGTCCTCGAGTGCGAGAGAGATCTCATGGGCACCGCCCACCCCCGGCTCGGTCGCATGATCGCCGGTCACTGGCTGCTGCCGGCGCCCTTCATCCAGGCCATCTCATTCCACCATGATCCGGGCCAGGCCACCGGGCAGCGCTTGCTCTGCCAGGTGACCCACGTCGCGGACTCGATTTCCCACGCCCTGGAAATGGAGGGGCCGAACCTTTGCCGGGTGCCTGTCATCGACCCGGCGGCCTGGGCGGCCCTGGGCCTGGCAGAGGACGATCTGCCGGACCTGCTGGAAATTGTCAGGTCCGAATTCGCGCAGAACCTGAAGAGTTTCGCCTTGCACGCTGCGGAGCCCGAGCCGGTTTAGCCCGGGCCCGGGAGCGGTACCGCCCAGCGGGTGGCGCAGACCGTTCCCCTTACCATAAGTTGAGTCGAGGAGGATGGGGCTCATGATCACGACCTGCACCGGTTGCCAAACGCGCTACAAGCTGAACAACGCCCGCGTACCGCGGCGTCTCATTCGCGTTCGCTGTCCCAAGTGCCAGGAGATCTTCCAGCTGGACGGAACTCTCGCCGACCAGGAGGAGAAACCCGCCGACGGCCTCGTCCTCGAAAGAGCCGGTGACAACCTCGATATCACCCGGACACCGCCCCCCTCCGCGGTGCCGGATCCGGCCCAGGAACCCCCTGTGGGGCCGCCGCCGGAAGCGAGCGCCGAGGTCGCCCCGCCCCCCGAGTCAGAGGCGGCGAAACCGGGGCGCCGTCGCCAGCGGGACAAGGCGGACATGCTGGCCAGGGCCCTGGTTTCGGACATCCTGGTCTACAACCGCGATACCCGGGACGAGGCACTGCGTTCCGGTACCTTGCTGGAGGCCCTGGGGCCGGAGATCAAGAAATCCTGGGAACTCTACAAGAATAGGGTAACCCCCGAGGTCGCCAACAGCACGACCCATTTCCGGGATGCTCTGAACGAGATACTGGCCGAGGGTCAGAAGGTCTTCTAAACCGAGAGCCCGCCGCCGGAGTTCAATCCGGCCATTTTTCCCGGCTGATTTCCGTCAGGATGTCGTCGATGTGCTGGCGGACCCGGACATTCTGATCCGGCTCGAAGAGGGCCTTTTTCACCCGCCCATCCCTGTCCTTCTTGATGTACCGGAGCGACTGCAGGTCGGCCATGGACATCAGGATGTCCTTGCTGACCCTGACCTCGACCGGATTCCCGTCCAGGTTTGAAGCCGGGTTGTGGAACGGGTGCATACCGTTGCCCCAGCCGTGGACGATCATCGAGCAGAGCAGGGCGCGGAATGTGTTCTGACCCTGAACGGTCTCGAGATCGAGGTTGGGACCCATCTTCTCCAGGACCCCGTCCACCACGCTGACCAGCTTGTCGACCAGTTCGGGGTCGATCTCCACCTGCAGCAGGCGTGAGTACATCGTCTTGAGGATCGCGTCGGTGTTAGTGGGCATTCTCTTCGCTCCTGAAAGTAGGGGACGCACCGCTACTCCCGCCGCAGAGGACCCAGACCTGCCGGCAGGAGGGAGGCCGCGCGTGACCGGTCGCCCGCGGGGCCCGGTCTTTCACCATGCAAAATACCTGCCCTTTTCCTTGGCTGGAAGGGGAAATCCTGTAACCCATTTTAGAGCAAAGAGATATGTGGGGAACCGGTGGCATGAAAGTTGCAAGTAACCTTCTCGTAAAACTGCCCGATGACCCGCAGGAGGGAAGAGTTGAGCCAGTCAGCGGTCGCGGCCAGGACGTGTCGACTCCTTTTCTTCGGCCCCGCCGGCGCCGGGAAACGCGACAACTTGCGCCAGATCAGCGATTCCATTCCCCAGGAGCACCGGCTGGCGGTGGAGGGCGAGGATCAGGAGCGACAGATCGCCTTCCGCCTGCGCAGCGGTGAGCAGGGGGACTGGACGGTCCTCGTCCAGGCGGTGGACACCGGCACGGAAATTTACCAGCAGGTCCAGGGTTATCCCGGCCAGTCCTTTGACGGGGTCGTCCTGGTGGTTCATTCGGCGGTTTCCCGGCTGGACCAGAGTCTCAGCTCACTGGAGGCCCTGAAATCCTACCTCGAATCGTGGGGGAAAGACGTGATGTCGGTTCCCCTGGTCATCCAGTACAACCAGCGTGACGAGGAGGGCTGTCTGCCGATCGATCGTCTCGAGAGCCTGCTGAACCCCTGGAACCTGCTTTCCTTCCCGGCCAGCACCCGGCAGGGTGAGGGGGTCAAGGAGACTCTCAAGGCGATCCTCAGCCTTTCGATTTCCGCCTTGATCCAGGACCCCCGCCCGGCCGAAACCGCAGAATCCTCTGGCTCAGGGGCAGGCGATGAATGTCCGCCAGACGAGGCAGTGAGGAGAGAGACCGGACAGGAGCCTGTCCCTGAACCCAGATCCGTTCCCGATCCGGGAACCCCCGGCTTGCAGATCGAGACCGAGGAAAAGAGCGGCATTTTTTTCAACGAGCTGCGCCCTCCCATCATCCTACCGGTGCGGGTGCCCCGCAGCTTGCTCGACAAGTACGGGTCGGTGAGGATCATCCTCGAGCTCGAGGTCGATGAGAGCGATTCCATGCTGGGCTGACCGGCCCGGCCCGGCACAAAGGACCGTTGACCCTCCCTGACCCCTGGGGTAGATTGCCTCCATGGCATCTCCCGAAACCCAGCCCCTCGCCGATGATCCGGGCCAGTTCTCCGCCGCCGAATGGTTCGGCCGGGGACGAAAAGCCGAGCGCGCCGGTGACCTGCAGGCCGGCCGGGCGGCCTATGTCCAGGCCCTGACCCTCGAGCCGGACAAACCGGAGTGGCATTACCGCCTCGGTTGCGTCTGGCGGAAACTCGGGAATCTCTCCGAGGCGATCACCTCCTTCCAGAGAGCAGTCGACCTCGATCCGAACGGCGGCCGCTACCTGACCAACCTCGGGGTGATCCTCGATCGGCTGGGCAGACGCGCCGAGGCGGTTCGCATCTACAAGAAGGCCATCCTCTGCGATCCGCACGGCGCCGAGGCTTTTCACAACCTGGGGGCGATCTACGCGGAGGAGGGACGGAACGAAGAGGCTGTCCGGGCCTTCCGGGCGGCCATCGAGGCTGCGCCCGATGCCGAGGGATACCACAATCTCGGCCTCGTGCATTTCACCTGCGGCGAATACGAGGAAGCTCTCTCCTGCTTCGAGGCCAGCATGAAGCTGGCCGTCGATTACCCGCTCGGGCACTACTTCGCCGGCCTGTGCCTGATGAAAAAGGGAGTCTACAGCGACGCCATCGCCCGCTTCCGCAACGCCTTCCGCTTGAACTCGCAGCTTGTTCGGGTTCACTTCTACATCGGTACTTGCCTGCACAAGCTGGGACGTTACAGCGATGCGCTCGGCGCCCTGCAGCGGGCCCTGGAGGCCTTCCCCGAGGATGGTAAGCTTCATTACCAGCTCGCCCTGACCTACGACGCCTTGCGGCTGCCCCAGGAAGCCCGCCAGCATTACCAGCGCGCCCGGGCCAACAGCCTGCCCGCCGGTCCGGGCCCCGATCCTGACTGATGGCTGCGCTCGATCAGGTCCAGACATCGCTTCCCCGGTGGGTGGTCCTGCGGGCCCTGGTTGTCGCTTGCCGGCTGCACAACGGCCTCGCCTGCGCCTTTCTGGCCGGGGCCGGGCTCCTGCATGGAGGCCAGGTGGTCTCCCCGGAATCGGTGGTGGCCATCTCGGTGGCCATCCTGCTGCTCGCGGCTTCCTCCCATCTGGTGAACGACATCATCGATTTGCAAGCGGACCGGACCAACCGGCCGGGACGCCCCCTGCCCCGGGGCCTGCTCTCGCTGTCGCTGGTCGGAACCGTGGCGTCGGTTTTCCTGGCGGCCGGTCTTCTGGTCGGTCTGCTTTTCTGGTCCCGGTGGTGGTTCTGGTGGATCTTCTGGTCGGTGACCGGTCCCGGCTATTCCCTGCTGGCCAAGGGGCGCCGCTGGCTGGCGCCGGTCTGGACCGCCACCGTGATCGCCTCCTGCTATCTCCCCGGTGCCGGAAGCGATGGGCTCGGCGCCCGGGATCTCGCCGTTGGCCTGGTGATCTGGTATTTCCTGTTCTTCCGTGAATTCGTAAAATCGCTGGAAGATACACCGGGGGACAGCCTCGCCGGGTACCAGACGCTCGCCGGCGGTTCGCTGGACAGCCCGGTCGGGCTGGTTCTGCTGGCACTCCCCTTGCTGGCCGTGGGCGCCGTGGTGGTGTTCGGCGGTCTGGCCGGCAGATGGGGGCACCTGGCCGGGGCTGCCTTTCTCGTATTCTTGGTCGCCGCCCTCCTGGCCCTTCCGATCAGCCGTCGCCGGCAGGGTCACCTTTCCGGCTCCTTTCTGAAGCTGGGGGCCTTCAGCGGGCTTGGTGTCCTGCTTGCGACGACCCTTTAAAGAAGTGGAATAACATGCTGGAAATGCTGCAAATACTGATCCTGGCGATAGTGCAGGGGCTGACCGAGTTCCTGCCCGTGAGCAGCTCAGGACACCTTGTCCTTCTCCAGCACTGGTTCGGAACCGCCGAGGGGGATCTGTTCCTGGACGTGATGCTGCACATCGGTACCCTGGGATCAGTCCTTTTCGTCTTCCGCCGGGAAGTTCGCCGCCTGCTGGCCCTGGACCGGGCCGCCCTGCGTTATCTCCTGGCTCTGGCCGTCGGTACCCTGCCCGCCGTTGCGGTCGGTCTGTCCCTGCGCGACACGGTGGCAGCCCTTTTTGCCAGTCCCGCAGCCGCTGCGATCGCCCTCCTGGTCACCGCGATGATCCTCTTCTCGACCCGGTTCACGCGCGAGCGGGGCGAGGCGCTGCCCGATCCCTGGCAGCCTCGAGCGCCGCACCTGGGCCGGGCGCTGCTTATCGGAGCGGCCCAGGCGCTGGCCATCACCCCGGGGATCAGCCGTTCCGGTGCCACCATTGCGGCTTCGCTGTGGGCGGGTTTACCGCGAGCCGAGGCGGCCCGCTTCAGCTTCCTGCTCTCGGTCCCCGCGATCGCGGGCGCGCTGGTCCTGGAGCTGATCAGCGGTGATCTGCCGGCCCGGGGTGGCTGGGCCGGCTCGCTGCTGGGTGCCGCGGTGGCCTTCCTGGTGGGGCTGGCCGCCATCGGCTGGACCGCCAGGGCGGTCGTCGGCAGGTTCTTCTGGAAGTTCTGCTTCTACTGCCTGGCCCTCGGGGTGGCGGTCCAGATCATTCTAGCTTGATCCGGATAATTCGGTTTCCTTGGCGAGAAGCTGGTCGATGGTAGCCTGGACCCGGTCCTGGTCGAACGGCTTGACCACAAAATCCTTGGCGCCCGCCTGGATCGATTCCAGCACCTTGTCCTTCTGGCCCAGGGCGCTGATCATGATCACCTTGGCGTCCGGGTCCTCGGCGAGGATCGCCTTCAGGGCCTCGATGCCGTCGGTCCGGGGCATCATGATGTCCAGGAGCACCAGGTCGGGGCGCAGCTGCGTGAACTGGGCGAAGGCCTGGGCGCCGTCGCTGGCTTCCCCGACCACTTCCAGACCCAGGTCCTCGATTATGTCCTTGAGCATCACCCGCATGAAGTCCGCGTCGTCGGCAATGAGGACGGTGTTACCCATCCGGATCCTCCTGAACTCGTGCCGGTTCCGGTCTCGAAGCCCCGGGTTAACGGACTCCATTCCGTCTGGGCGGGCACGGAAGCTGGTTCGAATTCCTTTTCTGGCACCCCGGAAGCTGGATTGTGTTATAAGATGTTCGTCTTGGCTGGCAGGCCCTTTAGCCCGGATTGTCAGGGTATTTATACACCTGGCCTCTGCCCCTGGGGCGGCTTCTTCCGGGGTATACTGGCCTGACCGCCAGCTCCGAAGGGAGAGAACGATGAAGGCCAATTTGACCCGCAAGCCCGTTGGCGGCTGGGAACTGGGGTTGGCGCTGGCGCTGGTTTTTTGGCTGCCCCCCCTCGCGCAGGCGCTGGCCCCGCCGCTGGTGATCTCCGAGGCCGCCGAACGTGAGCTCATCGACCTGACCGTTTACAACCAGAACCTCGCCCTGGTCCGGGAGATCAGGAAGGTGGATCTGCCGGCGGGGGAATTCCACCTGGAATTCCGGGACGTTCCCGCCCAGATCGAGCCGCGCTCCCTGGTCGTGGAGACAGCCGCCCGGGCGGGCTTCGGTATCCTGGAGCAGAACTACGAGTACGATCTGATGTCGCGGGAGAAGATCCTCGAGAAGTACGTGGGCAAGGAACTCTGCTGGATCCAGGAAGACGGGGAGCGAATCACCGGCAAGCTGCTCGGCATGAGCGCGGGCCCGGTGTTCGAGGTGGACGAGGAGATCGTGTTCGAGGTGCCCGGCCGGATAGCCCTGCCCACCTTGCCGGAGAACCTGCGGGCGAGGCCGACGCTGGTCTGGCGGGCCGAGGCCGCCCGCCGCGGCGACACCGAGATCGAGGTCTCCTATCTCACCAGGGGGCTCTCCTGGGCCGCCGATTACGTCCTGCAGCTGGACCGGGCCGGCGAGCTGGCCGACCTGCAGGCGTGGGTGTCGCTGGACAACAAGAGTGGTGCTACGTACCGGGGCGCCCGCCTGCTCCTGGTGGCCGGTGAGATCCACCAGGCGCCGCCGCCACCGGCCAGTCAGATGGCTCTGCGGATGCCCAAGGCCGCGTACGCCGAGGGAGTGAGCGAGGAAGCTCTCTACGATTACCATCTCTACACTCTGCCCGGCCGGACCACCCTGAAGGATTCCCAGATCAAGCAGGTCTCCCTCTTCGAGGCCGAGGAGGTGAAGGTGTCGCGGCGTTATCGCCTCGGGTCCCGCTCCGGCATCTTCCGGGGTGGGGGCGAGAAGACCAACAAGGAAAAGGTGAGGGTCTTTTACGCCTTCGAGAATCGGCAGGACAACAATCTGGGCCTGCCCTTGCCCGCCGGCACCTTCCGGGTGTACGGAAAGGCCGGCAGCGGTAGCCGGCAGCTGCTGGGCGAGGACCGCATCGACCACACTCCCGCCGACGAGGAAGTGGAACTGCAGATCGGAGTTGTCTTCGACCTGGTGGCCGAGCGGGTGCGAACCGATTACCGCCGGATCGGTGATCGGGGTCACGAGTCGACGTTCGAGATCACGATCCGGAACCACAAGGACGAGGACGTCCTGATCGAGGTACTCGAACGGGTCGGTGGGGACTGGCGGGTGATCGACTCCTCACACGATTACACCAAGGTCAGCTCGACCGAGATCAGGTTCGACCTGCCGGTTCCGGCGGACGGCGAAACGGTCTTGATCTACACCGTCAGGGTTGACTTCTGACCCCGGCAGAGGTAGGCCGGCCGGGGTCAGTCCTCCCGTTGATAAGCAGTAACTCTTTGCCGCAAGCGTTGATCGTGAGGCAGCAGGGCCACGGCGCGCTGATAGGCCTTCAGGGCGCAGGTCCGGTCTCCCTGTCGCCGCCGGACCTCCGCCAGGTTGACCCAGGCCTCCGGTTGCCGGGAGTCCTGCCGCGTCGCAGCAAGGAAATAAGATTCCGCGGCGACCAGGTTCCCCAGCTGGAAGAGGCAGATCCCGGCGTTGATGCGAGGTTTGACCAGGCGACCGTTGGCGGCAACCGCCCGCTCGAAATGGGCCAGGGCGGCACGGAAGTCCCGCTGGCTCAACAGCAGGTTGCCCAGGTTGTGGTTGAGGGTTGGATGGGTGGGGCAGTGGGCCAGGCCGCGCCGGTACAGCTCGCTCGCGGTCGGTTCCAGGCCGAGCAGCCGCAGAAGGTCCGCCAGGGCCAGGAAGCGGTCCGCTAGGCGGACATCGCCCGCCCGGGGAAACGCCGGGGATTCGGCCAGCAGGCGGGCGGCGGCATCCTGCAGGATTTCACGGCCGTGCGGATGGAGAGGGAGTGAATCCGGATCGGTGGGAACGGGCAGGAAAAGTACTCCGGCCTCGTCGGCGACGGCCAGGCGCCAGCCAGCGTGCTCCCACAGGGTGTGGATGAACTGGTGGCCGGCGCGGTTCCGATGGGCGAGGGCGACCGCCTCGGCCCGCCGGCGCGCCAGGATCCGGGCCGCCCCCTCGCCGCCCTGCTTCAGTTCCCCGTACTCTCGCCACACGCCAGGTGGATAGGCCTCGGTGCGGCCGTCGAGGTAGACGAGGCCGGCCCGCCGGTTGACGAGGACAGCGGCGCCATCGACGTTGTTGACGATCCGCAGGGGCCGGTCCCGGCTCAGCCGGCGCACCGAATCCGCCACTGCGAAGGGATACTGGGCGGGAGTGAGGCCGCCGCCGTAACGTCTGGCCACGCCCTCGGCGAGGAAAAAGCGGTTGTCCAGAATCGACCCCAACCAGATCCCCGCCCACACAATCGCCGCGGTCAGTCCCAACCAGGGGACCAGCTTCCGGATCAGAGAGGCCGGGCCGCTGCGAAACCGCTCCGCCCCGGGCAGACGTGACCACCAGAGCGCCGGCCCGCCCCGGTAGCCGGAATGGACCAGGAAGAAGGCTAGCGCGTAGAAACCCAGGTTCCGCTGGCTGTACAGGGCGGCCGCCGCCGCCAGCACCCAGACCAGCAGGCGCAACAGCGACACCCGGCCCACCGTGGCCACGATCCAGATCCCGGACCAGACCAGGCTGGCCTTGAACAGCAGCACCGTGGCGCCGAGGCTGTCGCGGACCGCCAGCATGGGCGCCAGCTCGCTGATGGTCTCCCTGAGATTGACCATCTCGGCATCCAGCTGGCCCACCGCCTGGAAAGGATAGGCCAGACCCGCCCAGAGGTTGGGCGTGGCCAGCCCGGCGGCGAAGGTGAAAGCGGCGGCGGCCAGCCTGAAGCGCAGGGTGTCGTCGACCTGTTGGGGCTGCGGGTCGTCCGCGACGATGGGGCCGCGTCCGGTCAGGCGGCGCTGCAGGGGAGCGACGAGGCAGGCCAGCAACCACAAGAGGGCGACCAGGACGAAAAAACCGTGGAACTGGGCCCAGATTAGCGCCAGCCAGAAGGTCGCTCCGGCCGGGTTCCCGATCCACACGAGGCTCAGCCAGCCCCGGCGGGTTCGCTCGGCATCAGCCGGCTGGCGGACAGCCCGATCGACCCAGCGGACGGCCAGGACGAACCCGAGGTACGAAAAAAGCTCGGGCCGCAGGATGAGTCGGGTCCAGAGCAAGGCCAGACAGGCGACAGCCGGCAAGGCGAGCATCAGCACCCGTTCCCGCCGGGAGCCAGCCTCTCTCGTCGTCGCCAGCGATCCATCCCCGGCTACCAGGATCATGATCAGGATCACGGCCAGGAAAAGGCGCAAGAGGTTCCAAGGCCCGGCCTTTTCCGGGCCGTCCAGGCCGGAGCCGACAAGCGAAACCAGGACCTGGAACAACCACTCGTGATCTACCCAGGTGTGTTCCGGAGCGGTGAAGCTGTACTGGTTTTCCCTGGGGAGGCCCTCGCCGGCCAGGATCTGTTGGCCGGCCCGATCGTGAAGCCAGATGTCCAGGTCGGAAAGACTGTGAAAAGCCAGGCCTGCTCCCAGCAGCAAGGGGATTGCCAGGCCCAGCAAAGCGCCCAGGGCGAGGGCGGTTCCGGCCAGCTTGCCGGGTGGGGAGGGCGGGTCGCCGTTTCGCTTCACGAAGAGGCCTTCCTCCTGGCCCGCGGGGAGGTTGGTTCGCGAGGGGGTGCTGGCCAAGTTGCGGGTCACATCCTAGCTGCTTCCGCTGTCCGGTCCAACCCCAAACCATCGGCCCGTAATTCAAAAAAAAGCCAGCGGGTTTTGACAAACTGGCCTCGGGTTCAGGCCGGAATTGACAGATTGTCAAAATCAAAGGCCTGGACAGACCCCCCTTGGCCGGCAACCGATTTTCTGGTCTTGGAACATATTGGTATTCAATCAATTACGGAGTCCGTGCAAAGTGAGCCGCCCGCGTTTTGCTGGAACAAGATTTGTTATGGGGGCGGCGGCCCTGAGACCACGAAGTTCAATAATCAGTCAGGAAGTTGGATCGGATGAAGAAGCAAACGGCACCTGCCGCCCACTTGATGAGCAACCTGGACCTCTATTTCCAGGAGGTCAAGGCCTACTCTCTGCTCACCAGGCAAGAGGAATGCGAGCTTGCCCAGGGGATTCATGCCAACGACGAGGGATCCCTCCACAAGCTGGTTAAGGCCAACTTGCGGTTTGTCGTCTCGATCGCCAAGGAGTACGCCCACTACGGGGTGCCGCTGGAGGATCTCATCAACGAGGGTAACCTGGGCCTGCTGAAGGCTGCCCAGCGTTTCGACGAGACCCGCGGCTACAAGTTCATCTCCTACGCGGTCTGGTGGATTCGCCAGTCGATCCTGGCTGCCCTGGCCAACCACTCCAAGATCGTGCGGATGCCGCTGAACCGGGCTCGCGTCCTCAACCAGATCAAGAAGGTGACCGGAGAGCTGCAGCAGTCGCTGCGGCGCAAGCCGGAGCCCGAGGAGATCGCCGCCAAGCTGGGCCTTTCCGTGGACGAGGTGAAGGACACCCTGCCGCTGATGCAGGACAACTTCTTCCTGGACGATTTCGTGGGTAACGACGAGGACACGACCTACCTCGATTTCCTTGAGGACACCAAGAGCCACGGCCCGGATCACCATGTTCTCGAGGATGATCTGGAGGGTAGCATCGGCCGGATGCTGGGCGACCTCAAGAGTCGCGAGGCCACGGTCCTGAGGCTTTACTACGGCCTGGGCCCCGACCAGGAGATGACCCTCGAGGAGATCGGCCAGATCATGGGCCTGACGCGCGAGCGCATCCGCCAGATCAAGGAAGAGGCCTTCGAGAAGATCCGCACCTCGAAGGTGTTCCACTACATGCGCGACTACGCCGACCTGGCCAACGCCTGCTGAGGCGAGCCCGCGATCCTGTGACCACTACGGCTCCGGCCCCGCGGCCGGAGCTTTTTTTAGGGATACCTCACCCGCCGTGGCCGAGACGAGCTCATCGCGGCAGGCCCGCCAGGCCGACTCGGGCAGCCAGATCCGCCAGCTGACCTCCTGGCCGTAATCCTCACTCACCGGCCGACCGCCGTGGCGCTTGACCACTGCGGCCACCGTCTTCTGCAGCCGGTACGCAAAACGGAGGCTGAACTCACCACCAAGCTGGATGACCCGGCGCGGAGCGGCCGCGAGGGCGAGGGCGGCCGCTTCCCGGTAGGCACGGGCCAGCCCCCCGGTGCCGAGCTTGACTCCCCCGAAGTACCGCGCAACCACCGCCACGCAATCAGAGAGGGCGGCGGCCCGCAGGGCGGCCAGGATCGGCTCGCCGGCCGTTCCGGCCGGTTCCCCGCCGTCGCTCCGGACCTCTTGCAAGCTGCTACCGTGCCCGCCCCGCCAGGCGAAGCAGACGTGCCGGCAGTCGTGGTAGCGTCCGGCCACGTCTGCGACGAAGGCCTTGGCCTCGACGATTGTAACCGCCGGCGCTGCCTCGGCCAGGAACCGGGACCGCTGGACCTTGGTCTCCGCCCGGGAGACGGCGGCGATGGTCTCGTACGCGGCAGGCTCGGGGCGGGATTCATCGCTGGAGGCAGTCATCTTCTTCCTTGCCGGCACCAGGTCAGGGGTTGGGCCGGATTGCCAGAAAAACAGACACGATACCTGAGCCTTGTGCCAAGCATATATCGTAGCTTCTTGTCCGGCAATGCTTTACCGGGGCTCCCGGGTGGCATTTCCCTTGCACGGGAGATGGAGGGATTTCTAACCTGGAACCAGGAGGGCGAAGGGGTGTCGCTGGAAACCGCAACCGCTTCTGCTCGGTCAGGGGCCGGCTTGCCAGGAGCTTGCCGCCGATCGACGAGAATTTCCGTTCTGCTGGCCGTTGCCGTCCTGCTGGGTTGGTTGTCAGGCCTGGCTGAAGGGCCGGACGCGGCCTGGGCCGCACCCGGTTCCCGCTCCAGCCTGGACCGGCCGGTGCAGCCTGGACCGATCTACCTGCTGGGTAGTTTCTCGGTGGGGGGGGCGGTCGATTACGACGCCTTCCGGACCGGCTACGGCTTGACTATCCTGTTTCGCCCCAACGCCGCCGCCGATTTCCTGCGTCTCCTCTACGACTGGAACACCTCCATCCTCCTGCAAGCCAGTTACCGGACCGTGAACGACGGGCGGCGTCTCCTGGCGGCAGATTTCATCGTGCGGCATTACCTGTGCGACATGAGGGGCCACGGCCCCGGCGCCGCCCCCTTCGTCGGCCTCGGCTTCGGCGGCGCCGAGATAACCTATCCCTCCGGCGGCAGCACCGCTTGCGGGAAGTGGTTCACTTACACCGCCGAGGCCGGTTACGAGTACAGTCCCGGCGAAAAACTGGTCTTCGCCTTGAAGGGACAGTGGCGTCGCTATTCCCACGACGGGCTCGATTATTCGGGCTGGTCGGCCCATTTCGGTGTCGGGATTCCCTTGCCCTGGTGAGAAAATCCGGATCCCCCGCTTTACCCACAACGGATTTGTTCGGGCGTTGCTCCCATGTTACACTGGGAACCGACCGCGGTGCCGGAAGTTGATACCCTGTCCGTCCGATGCCGGTGGTATGGACCTCAGCAGTGAGGTGGGAAGATGATACGTTCAAGGGAAGACCGCTCGCCCAGGTGGGCCCCGCAGCCGGCGGCCAGCTTTTCCATAGCCCTCGTCCTTGGCCTGGCACTGTCGCCCATCGCCTCGGCGGCAGAGGATCTGAGCTTCGAGGAGTCGCAGGCCCTCTTCCTGGCCGCGGACCGGCTCGACAAGCTCGCCGTGCTCGACCCCACCGGCGAGGACCCGGTCGGGATGTACCTGGTCCTGGGAGAACGGTTCGGTCTGGTTCACGTCTATCACCTCACCTACCGGCAAAGCGAGGAGATCTGGAAGAGCAAGCAGCTGGACGGAGTGGTGGCAGAGGTGAGAGCCGGCGATCTCGACGGCGACGGGTGGAACGAGGTTTTCCTCGCCAGCACCAGCTCCGGGATGATCTACGTCTGGGACGCAGCCACCTTCGTTCTCTTGTTCGAGAGCCTGCCGACCGATTACGAGGAAGTGCACTGTTTCACCCTGGGCAACGTCGATGACGACGAGGCCACGGAGCTGATCATCAACGCCGATCAGAAGATCCATTACGTCGACGGCATCACCTTCAACCGCGAGTGGACCAGCCTGCATGAATACCAGGCCACTCGCATTCTGTGCGGCGATGTCGACGGTGACCGCACCAACGAGCTCGTCCTGACCACCGGGCAGGTGGTCGACTCGCGCTCGGGGGACATCGAGTGGGAGGAAGAGGTGTTCGGCAGCCGGATCGAGCTGATGGACATGGACGGCGACGGGATCCCCGAAGTCCTGACCGAGAGCGATGGGACCGTGCTGAAGGTTTACGACATAG
>CAZAHC010000047.1:0-16485 GCA_964484595.1 uncultured Fibrobacteraceae bacterium
TGCCGCGGCAGCAGTCTGCGCCCTCACCTGCGAGGACATCCGGCGCTCCGGCGCGACCGCCATCCCGGACCTGCTCCGCATGGTTCCCGGCATCCAGGTGGGCCGCATCGACGCCCATAAGTGGGCGGTGAGCGCCCGTGGCCTGAACGCCCGCTACGCCAACAAGCTCCAGGTCCTGATCGACGGACGGAGTGTCTACTCGCCCCTGTTCTCGGGGGTGTACTGGGACGCGCAGGGGGTGCTGCTCGAGGACATCGAGCGCATCGAGGTGATCCGTGGACCCGGCGCCACCCTCTGGGGGGCCAACGCCGTCAACGGGGTTATCAACATCATCACCAAGTCCGCCGAGCAGACCCGGGGCCTGATGATGGTCGCGGGCGCGGGTACCGAGGAGCGCGGATTCGGCCACCTCCGGTATGGAGCCTCCCTGTCCGACCAGGCCGATTACCGGGTCTCCCTCGGTTATTCCGACCACGATCGGTCCGTGACCGTGACCGGCGATGATGTCCACGACTGGTGGGACGATTACCACGTCGGCGCCCGCCTCGACTGGCGCCCTGGCAGCCACGATCACCTGACAGCCTACGGGGAGATTCTGCGCAGCAACCTGGCCACGTCCTACTTTTTGCCGAGCCTGGAGGCGCCTTACCTTGGAGTCCTCCAGGACGAGACCGAGGTCTCCGGCCAGAACGCCCACCTCCGCTGGAGCCGGACCCTCTCGCCGACCTCCTCCTTCACGGCAGGGGTTTACTACCTGAACGAGGACCGTCGGGATCCCACGCTGCATGACCACCGTCAGACCCTCGACCTGGACTTGCAGCACGCCTTCGCCGCCGGCTCCCGGCACCGGCTGATCTGGGGACTCGGCTACCGCCGCACCGAGGACGACCTCCGCGGTGACTTCCCCATCTCCCTGACGCCATCCTCTCGGCAGGACGACCTGCTCCACGCCTTCGTGCAGGACGAGATCACCCTCGCCCGGGATCGGCTGCGCCTGACCGTCGGCTCCAAGTTCGAGCGGAACGACTACACGGGAGCGGAGATCCAGCCCAACGCGCGGCTCCTCTGGAGGCCGGCGGAGCGGCACACCATCTGGTGGGCCGTTTCCCGGGCCGTGCGCACACCCTCCCGCATCAACAGCGACGTACACCTGGCCATGGCGGTGGTGGGCCCCGGGACCCCGGGAAATCCGGGCCCGTGGCCGCTGGTGATGGTCCTGGAGGGCAACCCCGACTTCCGCTCGGAGGTGCTGCTGGCCTTCGAGTCGGGCTATCGGGTCAGGCTGGCCGATCCGCTATCGCTGGACCTCGCCGGTTACGTCCACGATTACGACGACCTGCGCGGGACCGAAGCCGGCGGCCTGGTCATCGTTCCCGACGGAGCCCCGCCCCACGCTTACCTGCCCTTGCGCTACACCAACATCGCCGGCGGTCGCTCCGGGGGGATGGAGCTGGCAGCGGACTGGAGACCGGCCGCCGACCTGCGCTGCCGCCTGGCATACACCTGGTTCGCCACCGATGCCGACCTTGCCCCGGACGAGGGCACTTCCACGCTCCAGTACGTTTCCACACCCGCCCATCAGGTCTCTTTGCGGCCCTCGGTGAATCTGGGCGATCGGCTGGAGCTGGACCTCTGGCTGAGGTACGTGGACGCCCTGGAGGACCTGGGCGTGGAGGCCTACGCCAACCTCGATCTGCGGGTAGGCTGGCGACCGGCTGGCCCATTCGAGCTTTCAATTGTCGGTCAGAACCTTCTCCACGCGGAGGTCCAGGAATTCATCTCGAACGATTCCGGCTCTTCCTTCCAGGCGACCGTTCAGCGGGGCTTCTACGGGAAGGCGACCTGGTGGTTCTGAGCGGCGCAGGAAAGGCCTGGCGCTTCCGGAGGGTCCTGGCGACGGTGGGCCTGGCTGTCCTTGCCGCCTGCATGGTGCTGTCGGCGTCCATGGTGAAGGGAGCGGCCGGGGTGGGCGAGAGGGGCGGCACCACCTCGGCCTCCCTGGACGAGGTACCCCGCCTGAAGGCGGCCATCGTCTACAACATCTGCAAGTTCGTCCACTGGCCGGCCTCGGGCGAGGAGGATCTGGTGCTGGGCGTTCTGGGCCAGGACGGCGACGGCCCCGACTTCGCCACCATCGACGGCAAGCCCATCAACGGCCGGAACCTGACGGTGCGAGCCTTGCAGGACCTCGGAGAACCGGCCGGTCTCCAGGTGCTCTTCCTCGGCAGCCGCTGCCGGGCCGATCTGGAGAAGACGCTCGCCCGCGCCAACGGCAGCCCGGTCCTGACCATCAGCGAGATCTCCGACTTCGGGCACCGGGGCGGCATCATCCAGCTGGTGATGGAAGAGCAGCGCATCCGCTTCTACATCAATCCGGCGGCGGCCGAGAGGGCGGGGCTTCGCCTCAGCTCCCAGCTGCTGAAGATGGCGCGGATCATCGAGGAGGAGGGCTGAGATGCATCTCCTCCGTGATGTTCCCTTCCGCCAGAAGCTGCGCCTGATCGTCACCTTCTCGTTCCTGCTGCCGCTGCTGGTGCTCGGAATCTTCCTCCTGCACCAAAACGCCCAAACCTCCCGCGATCATATCGTGGGAGAGCTGCGTTCCCTGTCTGGGGTGCTTGCCTACCACACCGCCTCGGAGCTGGTCTTCGCGGACCGGGAAGCCGCTCACCAGACCCTGGCGGCGCTCGAACCGGTGCCCCTGGTCTCCGCGGCCTACCTTTTCCAGGCGGACGGTTCGCTCTTCGGGGAATGGGAAAAGGAGCCCGGAAAGGCCTCGCAGCATGTCCACGGGCCGGCCTGCGGTCAGCCGACCTTCGCCGGGAACGAGCTTTCCCTCTGCCAGCCTGTCTCCTGGGCCGGCGAGGAGGTGGGTTCCCTCCTCCTGGTCCACGACCTCCGCGACTGGCGGGTCCACATCATCCAGTCCGCCGCCGTTCTCGTGCTGATGATCCTGTGTACCCTGCTGGTGGCCCTGGTCGTGAGCGAATGGGCTCAGCGCGGGATCACCCGCTCCCTGACGGAGCTGGCGGAAACCGCCCGCGCCATCTCGAAGCGGCAGGACTACGGCCTGCGGGTGCCGGCCGGCGGCGAGGACGAGATCGGTCAGCTCCAGAGCTCGTTCAACGAGATGCTCAGCCAGATCGAGATGCGGGACCGGGCCCTCCTGGCCGCCAAGGAGGCGGCCGACGCCGCCAGCCAGGCCAAGAGCCGGTTCCTGGCCAACATGAGCCACGAGCTGCGGACCCCCATGAACGGCGTGATGGGCATGACCGGCCTGCTGCTGGATTCTGACCTGGATGGTGAAACCCACGAGCAGGTCAAGATCATCGAGGAGTCGGCCGAGCACCTGCTGGGGATCATCAACGACATCCTGGACTTCTCCCGGATCGAGGCCGGCCAGATGGTCCTGGAGAGCGCCTCCTTCGACCTGGCTCAAACGGCCCAGGAAGCCGTGAACATGGTCGCCACCGAAGCACGCCAGAAGAGCCTGGTCCTGGCCGTTTCCTGCTCACCGGACACGCCCCGGCGCCTGATCGGCGACAGCGGCCGCATCCGCCAGATCCTGGTCAACCTGCTCGGCAACGCCGTCAAGTTCACCGACGAGGGGCGCATCGACTTGGAGATCGCTCTGCGGCGCCGGCAGGGCTCCACCGCCCTGATGCGGCTGGCGGTGCACGACACCGGGATGGGGATCCCCGGGGAGAAGATCACCAACATCTTCGAGTACTTCACCCAGGCGGACGAATCCAACACCCGGCGCCACGGGGGCACCGGCCTTGGCCTGGCGATCTGCAAGCAACTCATCGATATGATGCACGGCACCATCGGCGTGACGAGCAAGGAGGGCGAGGGCTCGCTCTTCTGGTGCGAGCTGCCCCTCGGCCTGCCGGACGAGACGGAGGCCGTCAGCCCGGCCGGACGGGGCGAAACCAGGGTTCCGCAAGAAGACTGGGCCAGCTTAACCTGCCCGGCCGAATCGACGGGCGAGGATCCAGGCAGGTCCCGCATCCGCGCGCTCGTCGCCGAGGACAACCTGACCAACCAGAAGGTCATCAAGATGGCCCTGGAGCGCTGCGGTTGCCGGGTTGACCTGGCGGCCAACGGTGAGGAAGCCCTCGAGCTGCTTGGGCTCTGCCCCTACGACATCGTTTTCCTGGACTGCCAGATACCGGTTCTGGACGGCTTCGAGACCGCGGTGGCGATCAGGCAGCTGAAAACGGAGGCCGCCCGGGTGCCCATCGTGGCCCTGACGGCGAAAGCCCTGCCTGGCGACCGGGAGCGCTGCAAGGGGGCCGGCATGGACGATTACCTGGCCAAGCCCATCTCCCTGTCCAGGCTGGCCGCGGTCCTGGAACGCTGGACCGGCCAGACCAGCGTCGCCATCCGCGAGACCGACACCCTTCCCGTTTCCAGGTAGTTCAGCCCGGAAATCATTGTTCATGTAACTCATTAAAATAAAAATGGTTACACATGGTGTTGCCACGTGGCACAACCCGGGTACCGGCGAGGCGAGGAACTGAGGGAGGTTACGGCCAGTATCGGATAAACTTGCCATTGACTGGGATATGGGTATGTTTTGTGCACTAATTGCTGAAAATATGGGTATAAAAGGAGGCGCGTCCTGTATGAAACGCCACGCTGATGCGAGACTGAAATCCTGGCTGGAGTCAGAACACCGGAAACCACTCGTGATCCGTGGCGCCCGGCAAGTCGGCAAGTCAACGTTGGTGCGCCTTTTCGCACGGGATCGCGGGTTGACGCTTCACGAGGTCGATCTCGAGCGGAATCCGCAGCTCGCTGATGTCTTCGCAAGCCGGGACCCGGAGCGGATACTTCGCGAGATCGAGTTCCTGGTCGGCAAGGGCCAAGTGGCGCGCCCCGGCGCCCTCCTGTTCCTGGACGAGATCCAGGCCGTACCAGGAGCCATAGCCGCTCTGCGGGACTTCCGGGAGGAGCGCCCCGAGCTGCCGGTCATTGCCGCAGGATCACTCCTGGAAATCGCACTTGCTGCCGGCGGGTTTTCCATGCCTGTCGGTCGGATCGAATACCTGTATCTCGAGCCGATGAGCTTCGAGGAGTTCCTGGCCGCTGCGGAGCAGGACGACCTGCTGGAACTCCTTCGGGTGTTCCGCCTGGCTGAGCCGTTTCCCGACACGGCGCACGCGCGATTGCTCGATCAACTGCGCGATTACCTCCTCGTCGGGGGAATGCCGGAAGCTGTGCTGAGGTTCGTCGAATCGCAGGAGCTGTCGGCGGTCCCCGAGATCCATGCCTCGATCCTGGAAACCTACCGGGACGACTTCGCGAAGTACGCCACTCGCACCGAGGTTGGACGGTTGCGCAAGGTGTTCGACTTCGTGCCCCGCGCGGTGGGCGAGAAGATCAAGTACGTGCGTATCGACGAGGGAGCGCAGTCGCGAGACCTCAAGCGGGCGATCGAGTTACTTTCGCAAGCTCGGGTGATGCGCCGGGCGTTTCACACGGACAGCACGGGTTTACCGCTGAGCGCAACCATCCATGAGCATGTCTACAAGCCGTACTTCCTTGATGTGGGGCTCGTGAGCGCTGCCTGCGGGATCCGCTGGCTACCGGTGGAGGAACTCCGTGCGCGGAGGTTCGTCAACGAGGGGAAGCTCGCAGAACAGTTCGTCGCCCAGCACCTGCCTCTCCTCGGCGAGAGCTACCGTGACTGGCGGCTGACCTACTGGCTCAGGGAGGGACGCGCCAGCAACGCCGAGATCGATTTCCTGATCCAGCTTGGCGCCTCGGTGGTGCCCGTGGAAGTCAAGGCTGGCAAGAGCGGATCGCTTAAGTCACTGCTCCAGTTCGTCCACCAGCGCGGAACTGAGAAGGCGGTCCGTTTCGACCTGAATCCGCCCGGCCAGCAGGCCGTGAGTCACACCCTGACGGTTGGGGGTGGAACAACCGTAGGGTTCCAGCTCCTCTCGCTGCCGCTGTATCTGGTGGAGCAGCTCCCCCGCCTGTGGGAGGAAGGTCGCGGCTAGGCTGATGGGGGGCTAACAATCGGCCAAAACCAGACCAGAAGATGATATCATTGGTGTATTCCGGATCCCTCATCAAGGAAAGGAACAAGCCGTGCCGTCTTTCCGTCGACTCCCTGGTTTCCTACTGCTGATCCTCCTCTGCGGAGCGGCGGTCCCGGCCACCGCCCAGGACGACATCCTCGGCGTCTTCTTCGACACCGCCGGGACGAGTGTTTTCACGACCACTACTCCCTTCGAGGCGGTCACCGCCTACCTGATCATCCTCGATGCCAGCGACCTTGCCGGGGTGTCGGGATGGGAGTGCAAGGTGCCGGTCCTGCTGGACGGCGACGAGATCGCGGTGGCCTGGGAGCTGAGCGGTGAGGCGCTGAACGTGGATCAGCCGCCGAACTTCCGGGTGGGGCTGGCCTCGCCGTTGCCGTGGGCCGAGGCGATCGTCCTGGCGACCGGCACGGTCTTCGTTCCCGACCCGGCCGACCAGGTCTGGTTCTACCTGCGTCCGACCTATCCCGCCTCACTGGAAGACCCACCGGGGGTGCCCGTACCGTGTTACGCCTCCGGAGCCGATCCTGAGCTGTTGATTCCCCTGCACGGCACCAGCGACTGCCCGGGGTTCGCCGCCGCGGGCATCAACGGTGATCCGGCCCAGAACATTCCCCTGCCCGCACTCCTTCCTACCGCCCTTGACTTCTGGGTGGTGAACGTGGGCGAGGCGGGTCTCCTCGAACTCCGCGTGGGGAACAACCATGCTTTCGCCATCGGGGGAGAGGCGGTATCCACCGACAACGCCTTCACCCTTCGCCAGGGGAGCGATCCCTTCGAGACGGTCGAAGCTTACTCGGTGCCCGCCGGTGGCTTTATCACCCTGGAAGTTCAGTTCGCGCCGGACCAGGATATCAACTACGAGGCGGTCATCGAGTTCTATCAGTGCGGCCAGCTCGTGGACACGGTGCCGGTGACCGGTTCAGGTGGGATGCCGGTCTGTGTGGTGAATCCGGTCGCCCTCGACTTCGGGACGGTGCTGGTGGGCGACTTCGTCGATTCGATCGTGACCGTCCGGAACACGGGCACCGGCTACCTCGAGGGCCTGGCGACCATCGCCGAACCGGAGTTCGAGGTGATCGCCAGCACGGCCGGCAATCCCTTCACCCTCGGCGCGGGGGAGGCGACCGACCTGACCATCCGCTTCACGCCACCGGCCAAGGGCGTCTATGCCGGCACCCTGAACCTGGGTACCGGGCTCTGTGACGAGATTCCCCTTTCCGGAGTCGGCGAGGAACCGCCGCCTGTCTGTCTCGTGCAGCCGACCCTGCTCGACTTTGGGGAGGTCACGACCGGCGATCTCGACACGCTCTCCTTCTCGGTGGCGAACACCGGCGGTGGTACCCTCAGCGGCGAGGTCCCGGACGGTTCGGGCGAGTTCCACGTCCTCGACGGCAACGGCCCGTTCGCCCTGGGCGGCGGCGAGACGCTGGCGGTCCAGGTGCAGTTTGCGCCTACCCTGCCGGGACCGCTGACCTGGGTCATGGATCTGGCGGGTATCTGCTCGACGGTGACCTGCTCCGGTACCGGGGTCGAGCCGACGCCGGTCTGTGGCCTGAGCACGACCCTTCTCGACTTCGGGGAGGTTCCCATCGGTTTCCCGGAAACGCTCCCCTTCACGATCACGAACACCGGCAACGGTACGCTCACTGGCGAGGTCCCCGACAGCTCGAGTACGGGCGAGTTCCTCGTCCCGATCGGCAACGGCCCGTTCGCCCTTGGCGCCGGCGAGACGCTAACGGTCCAGGTGCAGTTCGCCCCGACCGTTCCGGATTCGCAGACGTGGGTCATGGATCTGGCGGGTATCTGCTCGCCGGTGACCTGTACCGGAACCGGGATCGAGGGAGAGCCGTCCTGTGCCCTGAGCACGACTCACATCGACTTCGGGGTGGTCTACATCTACTCGGCGAGCTCACGCCACTTCTTCATCACCAACGACGGCACCGGAATCCTGGTGGGAGACGTGACGGCGTCCGGGGCCTGTTTCTCCCTGGTGCAGGGTGCGGGGCCGTTCCAGCTCGGACCCGGCCAGCAACGCCTCGTGCGCGTGCAGTTCCATCCGGAGTACCAGGGAACGTTCAATGGCACGGTTAATACCGGAACCCCCCTGTGTGGCGAGGTCACTCTCGAGGGGATCGGTGAACCGTATCCCCATCCTCAACACGACGACAACATGCTCGGGATCTTCTTCGACGAGGCTGGCATCGTTAACTACGACAATGCCCCGGTCGGAGCCCCCCTCTCCCTGTACCTCTGCCTCCTCAACTGCACCGACCCCTGTGGCGTGCTCGGCTGGGAATGCCGGATCCAGGTTTCTCCCCCGGAGGTCTACATCCTGGCCTGGAACCTTCGGGGAGAAGCCATCAACGTCAGCAACCCCCCGGAATTCACCGTGGGGCTGGCCAGCCCCTTGCCGTGGCAACAACCCATCGTGCTGATGGAGTTCGTGGTGGGAGTCTTCATTCCTCAGCCCATCGAATTCTACCTCCTGCCGACCTACAACCCGTCCCTGCCGGACCTGATGGCGTATGCCTCCGGGTGCGATCCCGGCGAGCTCATTCCAATGAACTGGCCGACGGGCGGTCCGGAATATCCGGTGGCGGCGATCAATGGCGACTGTCCTGCGGGCATCGAGGCGCCCGCCCCCGCCGTAGCCAGCGTCACCGGGGGCATCGAGCTGCGCTGGGAGTACGACGAGTCGATGGCCGACGGGTGCCACGTGTACCGGCGCCAGGAAGGGATGGCCGCCGAGCGGCTCACGACGAGCCTCGTGACGGGCCGCAACGGCCGGGTGGAGTACACAGATGTAATATTCGGCCTTCCGGATGGGACGGAACTTTATTACTGCTACGCCCTGTTCGGCGGTCAGGCGGAGATCGCCCGGAGCGAGGAGATTCAAATCACCGTCACGGGGATCGCCCCGAAGGTCACCTCGCTGCGGCCCAGCTACCCGAACCCGTTCAATCCGGTCACCCACATCGTCTTCGAGCTGTCGCGGGCCGGCCGGGTGCGGGTGGAGATCTTCGATGTCGCCGGCCGTCGGGTGCGCACCCTGGTGGATGAGTCGCTTCCCGCGGCGGCCCACCAGCGCGTGTGGGACGGCCGGGACGATGCCGGGCGCCCGGCCCCGAGCGGCACCTATTACTGCCGGCTCCAGACGGCCGAGCTCACCGAGCATCGGAAGATGACGTTGTTGAAGTAGGGGGCGTGGCCCGGAATCGGTGTCCGGCTCACTGGCTAACGAACAACGCCCTCGGCGCGGCTAGGGCCTAGGGCGTTGCCTCGTTACCATTACGCCGGACATGTTTTCCGGCCCCAACCAATAGAGGATTGCCCGGGCTGGAGGCGCTGGTAGCCTGCCGAGGCGAATCATTGTCCACGGTTACTGTCCCAAATGACATTTGTCTCGAATTGTGCTAGGCTAGGCCTCTTGCCAGTCCGGACCCTGGGGGTGGGACCACTTGTTGTACCGTGCCTGACAGACAACACGCTCCACTGGTGCCAGGATAACAGCAGACGCACATCACCGGACGAGGAGGGGGATCTCATGCGTCACGTCATCCTGTTCGTCATGCTGTCCGTCGCCTTTTTCGGCGCCGCCAGCCACGACCCGCCACTGGCCGCCACCGGCTTGCTGGGCGAGTACTTCAACGATTTCACCCGGCCGAACGATATCATCACCTTCAACCCCGCCGATCTGTACATGACGCGGGTCGACAGTCTGATCGATTACTGGAACGCGGGTGACTGCTACTACCAGTGGCAACCGAGCGACTGGTACGGTGTGCGCTGGACCGGTTACGTTCGCATCGATGTAGCCGGCAATTACGGCTTCGGCACCCTGAGCGATGACGGTTCGCAGGTCTGGCTCGACGGGACCATGATCGTCGACAACGGTGAGGAACAATGGTGGGAGTGGGAGGACAGTATCGCCGAGGGCAGCTACACGGGACTTTACCCAGACGGCGCCGGCCCGCCGGACAACCTGCCGGGACCGCTCTACCTGACAACGGGCTACCATGCCATCGAGGTCCGCTTCTACGAGGCGCGCAACTTCGATGGAATCGAGCTGTGGTGGTTGAAGCCCGGTTCCGGTCCCTCGGACATTCCCTATTACGGAATCAGTTGCTACTACGCGGGGGGCATTACCGCGAACGCCTCGACCAACTGGGAGATCGTGCCGCCCGACGTGCTGACGGATTCGCTCGTCCCCGTACCCGAGCAAGGGCCGGCCCTGCCCTTCAAGCTGCATGCCGCCGCGCCCAACCCCTTCAATCCGCGGACCGTGATCCGCTACGACCTGCCGCAGCCAGCCCGGGTCGATCTGAGGATCTACGACCTGGCGGGTCGGCTGGTGCGGACCCTGGTGAATGGAGAGACCCTGGCGGCGGGCAGTCACGAGGCGGCCTGGAACGGTCGGGACGATTCCGGCCGGCCGCTACCGGCGGGGACCTACATCTGCCGGCTGAAGGTGCCGGCCCTCGTGGCAACCGAGCGCCTGACCCTGGTGAAGTGATCGCGGCCGGGCGGCCGGTGCTCACCCTCCCCGGCGTGCGATAACATGTGTGATCGCCTCCCGGGTCACGTGCTATCCCTGTTTACCTCCTCGAGTATCCTGGTCAGGCACTTTGCTGCGGGCCTCTTGTGCATGGCCGTCAGTATCCAGGGCCAGACGAAGCACCAGAATCCCACGAACGGCCAGAGCAGGTTCTCGAAGGGTTGCGGGGGGAAGTAGTCAGCCGGGAGAAAGCGGTACCCGACCAGGAGGCAGAGAAACAGGATACAGCCAAAGACCGCGCTGATTCTGGACCACTTGCCGAATCTCACCTCGTATCGAATCTCGCGGGCCTGGCGATTGATCTCAATCCTCACATCGTTCAACCCTACATTCCAGCTCGTCAGCAAGCCGACCGATTGAAAGCGAAGAGAAGTGGCGGCCTGGTTCACGAGTCGGTAGTTGTTGCGTCGCGGTGAGGCCAGCGGGAAGAGCCCGCTCTTGACGCGTTCGGCGAGCCTGTCCAGGAAGCCGTCGGCAATCGTTTCCGGTTTGTACGCGCCGACGAAATGGGGTTTGAATAGAAAGCTCATGTTTTCTCCTTATCTCAAGTCTCTTCCGTTCGGCGGTTCGGATATCTGGACCCGTCGTACTTCTCGGGCAGAAGCTCCAGCACCGGGACGCAGCGCACTTCTCCCTCGATCTCGAGGATAACGTGGGCGGCGGGGGCATAGTCAGAGATCAGCTCGCGACACATTCCGCAGGGCGGCACGATGTCGCCGGACTCGGTCACCGCGACGATCTGGGAGATGTCCGTGTCGCCGTTGGTGGCGGCGACACCGATGGCGATCGCCTCCCCGCAAACCGAGATCCGTCCGCAGCCGGCCTCGACGTGCACCCCGACGAACACGTTGCCGCTCCTGGTCCGGAGGGCGGCCCCGATGCAGTGCTTGCCGGGGACATACCGCCTGGCCATGATGTCGCGCGCCGCCTGGATGATTTCCTGATCGACCGGAACTGTCATTTTCCCTCTACTCCGAGCCGCGTCGCCGCGGCGGCAACGGTTCTTTCCAGGTGTGGCAGCGACCCGGGCAGGTCGGGGCGGACAGGCCGTCCTTCCCCGCCGTGCGCGCGCAGCTCGCCCAGCCCATCGGCCAGGTGCTTCAGGCCCAGCGGGATGTGCCGGCGGAAACGCGGCTTGCCCTTGACCTGGGACAGGAAAGCGAAGGCGCCGAGGGCTTGCATGTTCCTCTGCAGGCCAGCGACGGTGGCCCACCGGCCAAGCTGACCGGGAGTAATATCGGGCCCGCCTACGGCGGCCAGCCGCTCGCGGTAATATTCGAGCAGCTCGACGCGCAGGTCGGCGCCCAGGTCCACGTATGCGTCTCGCAGGAGCGACATCGGGTCATAGGCCAGCGGCCCGCGGCGCATGCCCTGGAAGTCGACCAGCCGGACACGATCCTCCTTCAGCAGGATGTTCTGCGACTGGAAGTCGCGGTGCATCAGGACCACCGGCTGGGCGAGGGCGGCGGTTGCCAGGCGATCGAACTCGTCGTCCAGCGGGGCGAGGTCCGCAGCAGGCAGGCCGAGGTACCCGGCCAGGAAGCGACGCCGGAAGTAATCGGTCTCCCAGCGCAGGGTTTCGCGGTCGAAGAGCCGGTCGACCGCAAGGAGGCAGCCGTCCGCCGCCGCCGTGCCCCGGGTCTGGATCTCCACCAGCAGGTCCAGCACTTGGCGGTAGAGCCGGGGCAGCTGGGTCAGGTTTGCGGCCGGGTCCGCCGCCCGGCGATAAAGGCTGTCCTCGCCCAGATCCTCCATCAGGATCGACCGGCTGGCCGGGTCGACGGCCAGGATTTCCGGCCCGCCGAGGTCCTCCTCCCGGAGGAGGGCGCCGATGGCGGCGAAGCGCTCGAACTCGGCATCATCCGGCGCCGCCTGCATCAGGATCGCCCGGCGCTCGCCGGTCGCCAGACGCCAGAACCGGCGGTCCGAGCCGTGGCCCACGATTGCCCGGGCCGACCCCTGCTCGCCCGGGCCGACCTCGAGGCCGGCTGCGCGAAGGATCGACAGGTGGGCCAGCTGCTCCAGGCCGGGCGCCTGTCCCTCGACGACGGCCCAGCCCGGTGCGATCACTGCCCGGCGCAAGTCGGTGTCACCCGGAATAGCCGCCCCGTCCAGCACCACGCAGTCCTCGAGCCGGGCCCCGGCCTCGATCCGGCAGCCGGCGCCGACCGAGACGAAGCCGGATAGCCGGGCCTCGGGTGCAACCTCGGCGCCGGCCGCCACGGCAACCGGCCCCGCTGACGGGCCGAGCCCGGGCAGCTTCGGGCGTTGGTCCGTCAACAAATGCCGGTGGGCGTCCAGGTAGCGTCCGACCGTTCCCAGATCGTTCCAGTAGCAATCGTCGGCGACCCACCCGCGCACCGCGCCGGGACGATCGGCCAGGGCGACGATCAGGCCGGCGACCAGGGTCGAGTAACCCGCCTCCGGCAGGTAGGCGAGGACCTCCCGCGAGAGGACGGCGACGCCGGTGTAGGTCAGCGACCGGCTGCCGCCCGGGGCAACAGCGCCGAGCCGGCCGGCGATGTCCAGGATCGTGCCGTCGGCCGCCAGGAGCACCGTGTTCACTGGCTCCCAGTCCCGGAGGGCCAGGGTGGCGAGAGCCCCGTGCCGCTGGTGATCGGCCGCCAGCGCCTGCAGGTCCAGGTCGCTCAGAACGTCCCCGTTGTGCAGGAAAAAGGTGTCGTCCCGCTCGAGAAAGGCGCGGGCGTTGCCCAGGGCGCCGCCCGTGCCGAGGATCTCCGGTTCAAAAAAGACGGTCAGCGCCGGGCACGCCGCCTCCTCCGCCAGTCGCCCTTCGAGCTCGGTCGCGAATCGTGCCATGTGGTCGGCCAGGTGATGGGTATTGAGGCCGATGTCCACCACGCCCGCCGCCGCCAGGTTCCGGACGATGATCTCCAGCAGGGGCAGGCCGGCGACCGGCAGCAGGGGTTTCGGCACATGGTCGGTCACCGGTTGCATCCGCGTCCCGAGGCCGGCCGCGAGGATCATGGCGCGCCGCACCGGCGTGCTGCCGGGGGATCCACGGCCGTGTTCACCCATGATCACTCATACCGCAGCAGCTCCCCGATCTCGCGGGCGAACCCGTCCAGGCCCACCTGCCAGCCGGCGGCCATCTGCCCGGGTTCCCGGGCGGCCTCGATGCCCTCCCGCAGCCAGGCGCCGCCGGCGAGGATGTCGAGCGGCAGCTTCTCCGTCTCGTACTCGTAGGGCGGTTGCTTCCACTGCAGGTCGTCCGGCCACAGCTCCCGGATCACGGCCAGGATGGAGACGGCGGTGAGCACCGGCCGGAACCAGTGGCGATCGGTCACGTGAATCTGCGCGCCGCCACAGACCCGGCTCGCGTGTTTCTGGAAGGTCGGCTCGAAGTGAAGGGGGCGGAAGACTGCGCCCGGCAACCGGAAGTCCTGCAGCCTGGCGACCAGTCGTTCCGGGTCGATGAAAGGGGCGCCGAAGATCTCGAACGGTCGGGTGGTGCCGCGGCCCTCCGAGAGCTCTGTCCCCTCGAGCAGGCACATGCCGGGATAAACGAGCGCGGTTTCGACGGTCGGCATGTTCGGCGAGGGCATCACCCACGGCAAGCCGGTCTGCTCGAACCATAGCGCCCGGCGCCACCCCTCCATCCTGACCACCTCGAGCTGCACGTCCAGGGCGAACCGCCGGCGGAAGTAGAGCGCCAGCTCGCCAATGGTCAGGCCGTGGCGCAGCGGGATCGGGGCCAGGCCGACGAAGGAGCTGAACTCGGGATCCAGGATCGCTCCCTCGCGCTCGCTGCCGCCGATCGGGTTGGGCCGGTCCAGCACGAGGACGCGCTTGCCGGCCTCGGCACAGGCCTCGAGGCACAGCAGCACGGTCCAGATGAAGGTGTAGCAGCGTGTGCCGACGTCCTGCAGGTCGATCACCAGGGTGTCGATCCCGGCCAGCTGCTCGCCGGTGGGCCGGCGGTTCCGGCCGTAGAGGGAAAGGACCCGCAGGCCGGTTACCGGGTCGGTGAACCCTTCCCACTCGATCATGTTGTCCTGGGTCTCGCCGTGCAGCCCGTGCTGGGGGCCGAACAGGCAGCGCAGGTCAACCTCGCCGGCGGCGTGGAAGATCGCCGCGGCGTGCGCCAATCGCCGGTCCACCGCGGCGGGATGGACCAGCAGGCCGACCCGCTGCCCGGCCAGGCGGGCGAAGCCCTCCCGCTGGATGAGATCGAGGCCGGTCTTGACGGGCTGGTCGGCTGGCTGGGGCATCGGGCGGTCCTCGCCGGTCCGGGGCCTGGCGCGCAGGGCGACGGGAGAGGGTCATCGAACAGAACCTAGCACGACCGGAACGAAAAGGGGAGACCGATGAACGATCTCCCCTGTCTCTGATTGCAGTTCCGCTCGAGCGACCGCAGGTCGGCTCAGCGGTACAGGTTTTTCACGCTACCCCAGGTGGCGTTCTTGCTGGCCACGGGTCCGCTGTAGGTGATCTCCAGAACCGGACGGTAGTCGGGCATGGGGACCTGTTCGTCCGACCAGAAGTTGAGCCACCAGACGGGAGACGGGCCCTGGATCTTCAGGCACCAGCCGGAATTCCAGCCATTGATCATTCCACCGGCGACGTCCCCGATCACATCGGGGGTCACGTTCCAGGCCGCCCAGCCGGGCGGGTTGAAGGTGCCGGTGGATCCTGTCGTGGGAGTCGTGGAGTACCCGGGGGGGCTGTTCCAGGTGATCGTGTTCTCGTTCCAGCCCGGGGTCGTTATGTGATGGCAGGTGACGGTCGCCGTCGAATCGGGGGCGCCATACTTCTCGTGCTTGCGGAGCCACAGCTCGGCGTTGAGGACGGTGACGCCGCTGCCGGAAAAATCACTGATGTCGAACTGCAGGAACGTCATGCACGGACCGCCAGGAGGCGGGGGCCCTCCGGTCGTCCAGCAGAGGTACAGGCTCGTCGATTGTCCGAAGTTGGTGGCCGGGAACGAGCTATCGACGTACGCGTCGTCCGAGGCGCGGAGCCTGGTGGTATGAGTCTCGTCCGCCACGGCCCCGGTGACCAGCAGGCCGAGGGCCAGGATGAGCATCAAGGTGACATTAGCGTTTCTCATGATCGGGCCTCCCAAATAAGAGGATGTTTGGTTGTTGGCATATGATTTGTTTGCTGAGGCAGGGAAGTGTTACAGGTGATCGATGCCTCACCGTCCTGACTAACATATCCCCTCCCTCGCTACACAGTTCAATCCAGCGGCTTTGCATGATCGCGAAGCGATTCAATTATCCGAGTTAAACAGGTTGACATTTTGGGTGGATGTAGGCATAATTCCTACTAAAACTATAGGATTTAGGGAAGAAGGAAATGACAGGCACCAGAATCCGCAATTTTTCATTGGGATAGCCGGGTGAACGGGGTTTCTGAATCCGGGCCAGAGAGTCGATCGGATGCGCATTTCGACCAAGGGCAGGTACGGAACCAGGGCCATGCTGACCCTGGCCGCGAATTACGACGGGGGGCTCATGGCCGCCAACCGCATCGCCGCCGACCAGGGAATCTCCCGGAAGTACCTGGAGAACCTCCTCTGTTCCTTGAAGGCGGCGCGATTGGTCACCTCCGCGCGGGGTCAGCGCGGCGGCTACGCTCTGGCCCGACCGCCGGCCGAGATCACCCTGCACGAGGTGCTGTCGCCCCTCGAGGACGCCCTGGACATAGTTCACTGCACCAAGGAGGGCGACAGTTGCCCGCGCAGCGGTGTGTGTTGCACGCAAGAGGTCTGGCGGGAGATCAAGGAGGCGGTCGAATGCATCCTCTGCCGGATCACCCTGGCCGATCTCCTGCAGCGGCAGCGGATTCTCGAGGCCGGTAGAAGAGTCCGGAAAGGCTGATTCGCAACGGATAGATCGCTGGTAGGTCTTTTTC
>CAZAHC010000048.1:0-16403 GCA_964484595.1 uncultured Fibrobacteraceae bacterium
CACCAGCGATATGGTCGAGCAGAGGGTGGAGGTCCGGCAGGGCGACATCCTGATCATCCACACCGGCTACCACCACTACGGCTGGGATCAGCCCACCGCGGACGAGGTTCGCTACATGGTCAAGCACCCGGGGCCGGACCGGGAGTTCGCCAACTGGGCGAAAAAGAAAAAGATCCGCTGGATCGGCGTGGACTGCGGCAGCGCCGATCACCCCATGAACACGATCATCAGGCAGTGGATGCCGCGCGAGGCGAAGCAGGCGGACGCGCATTTTCAGGACAAGTACGGCCGGCCGCTGGCGGAGGTCTTCGACGACTCGAAGTACCAGCTGATGCACCTGGAGATGTTCAACCACGGCATCATTCACGCCGAGTGCCTCGGCGGCGATATCGACCTGCTGCTGAACCGGCGCGTCCAGATCGGCTGCTTCCCGTGGCGGCTCGTCGACGGCGAGAGCTGCATCTCCCGCATCGTCGCCTTCGTCGAGGACGACGACCACGGGAAGCTGATGAAGACCAAGGCCGGCTGCGCGCTCACCCGGTTCGGCGACATCGCCGGTGCGGCCTGTCCCGACCTGCATCACCCCTGACCAGGGAGGGACCGGCGGTGAGAAGGAATTTCCCGCAGGTGAGGAGTGATGCGGCAGCGCTGCCGGTCGTGTTCGCTGCCCCTGCACTGCGCGCGGGACGGCTGGCGATCGAGGCTCTCGGGCGGTCGGTGGCGGAGGGCCGGATCGCCTCGGTTCACCGCCGGGCGGTGAACGTGTTGCTGGGGTCGGGGAAGCTTGTGGCCCTCCTGCCGGCGGGATGCCCCCTGCATCCCTGGGCGGTGACTGCCCGGTTCGATTCCTGGGGGCTGGCCGCCGGCGCCCCGGTGCACGTCCGCGGCCGCCGCCTGGTTTTCGAGAATCGCGGGACCGGCCACCGACTGGAGGTCACCTGGGACGGTCTCCGGGGTGCGGACCTGCGCCTGAACCACCGGCCGGCCCGGCTGGCGCCCGATCTGGGCCGGAACCTGCTGGAGCTTGCCCCTGCCCCGGCGCCGCAGGACTGGTTCGCCGCGGTTCTCTTGCCTGTCCTGGCCGCCTTCCAGGAGCGCGGCGACGTGTCCGGCCTGCCCCGGCTGGTGGGACTGGGGGAGGGCCTCACCCCCTCGGGAGACGACGTGATCACGGGTATCCTGGCCGGTCTGGACCTGGCCGGGGCCGCCTCTACGGAGGCCGCCGCCTTGCGCCGCGCCGTGCTGGAGATGTTGCCGGCTCCCCTGACCAGCCGGACCACCCTGCTGTCGGCCCAGATGATCGAGGCCGCCCGGGACGGGTGTTATGCCGAGCCCGTGCTGGGGGTTCTGGAGGCGCTGGCCGGCCCTCCGGCGGCGAGTCTGCGGCCAGCCGCGGCCCGGCTCGCGGCCGTTGGCGGCCGTTCGGGCCGCGACACCCTGCTCGGAATCGCCACGGCGCTCCTGGCCGTGCAGGGTCGAGTCGGGCAGGAAAAATAGCGGGATTCTTGGTATACCCGCTGCGGTTTGCGCAATGCGACTGACAGTGCGGCCTGGGTGTGATAAAATACTCACCCAGGGAAGGTGCCTACGACAACCAGGAGGAAACATCCATGCGCGACGACGTGGAAAAGGACCTTCCGCCCATCCCGGAGGGGGATCCCCCGAAGGCGCCCTGCGAATGCAAATGCAAGAGGGGTAGCAGCGAGGAAGACAAGGACGCTCCCGAAGCTACGCGTGAAGGTACCGCGCTGTCGGTCTACTGGGATATCAACGGCTAGGGTTTTTCCTGCAAATATATTACCTTGCCAAAACCGGGAACGGTGATCTCCCACTTTTCCAGGCGGAATAGGGTGCCCTGGAAGTCCTTTTCTTCCACGCCCAGAAAAAGAGCGTGGCCTTCGTTGACCATCCTCTCAATGTACCCGTCATGTTGAATAACGAGATTCGAAATCTCCCTTGAAGGGGGCTTGTCCCCGGTGATTGGACTGCCTGTTCGTCTGATCTCTCCCCCGAGGTCATACTCGAAGATACCGCTCCAATAGGTTTCTCCCGCGTATCTCAAGCCCGTTACTCCGACCAGCTTTCTTGCTCCTGCGGTCGTCCATTCCAGAACCTGCTCTGCCTCCTCTTTCGTGGCACCGGGACCTCCGAATCCTCCTCCTCCCTGCCACTTGTTGGCCCGGAATCCGGGATACCCGCTCGAAGTTTGAATGGGCTCGACACTGAAATCCCCGCTTCCCAGCTCGCTCTGATTGCCGGCGATCAGGAAGAAGGCGAGAAAGGCGGCTATGCTCACCGGCAAGATGAACCGGCGCGGCCGGTGCTGCTCTTCCAGGGCCAGGCGGAGCACGTTTTTCAGGTTCTGGCGCAGATCGCCGGGCGGCCGTACCGACGGAGCGGCGGCGCGTATCCTTTTCTCCAGGTCGTCTACCATGTCTCTCTCCCATTCAGGTCGAAACGGGAGGATTTGTGATATGGCTCCAGATCGGCCAGCCTCGCGATCAGGATCGAGCGCACCTTCCGGAAGAGGTCGTCGGGAGGACGAACGGCGGGGGCGCTTTCCCGCAGCAACCGTTCGAGAGGGCTCTGCAGCTCCGGTTCCCGGTTGGCTCTGATCCGTTTGCCCTGTGGTTCCCTGCTCATCTGCCTCGAGCCTTTTTGGCCTGCGTGTGCCTGCGTTCGAAATCCTCGTCGGTCCGGGCCAGCATCTGGCCGAGATCGTCCTTGGCCCGATGGAGGATCACCTTCACGTTTCCTTCCTGAAGATCCATGCTCTCGGCGATTTCGGCTATTGTCAGATCTTCCCAGAATTTCAGCTTGATGGCGGTCCGGCTTCTCTCGTCGAGCCGCTCGATGCAGGTCCAGATCTCCAGCTGTTCCTCGTCCAGGATAAGCTCGTTCAGCGGGTTCGGCGACTGGCCGGGCGGATCGTGCTCCAGGCGGCTGACGGCGGGGCGCGTTGTCCTTCGCCGGCGATTCTCCGCCATCACGCGCGCGGCGATCTTGTAGAGCCAGGGCCTGAGGGGAAGCCCGCGCCACTTGAATTTGTCCAGGCCTTTTATCGCCTTCAGGAATACTTCCCCGACGAGGTCCTTGGCCTGGTCTTCATCGAGCTAGTACCGGTAGAGAAGCAGGTAGATCTTGTTGAAGTACTTATCGTAGAAGTAGAGGAAGTTCTGGGGGTCTTTCCTGACGTAGGAGAGCCACTTTTTTTCGATTTCCAGTTCCCGGTCCCGGTCCACCAAAGCAGCTACCCTCCGGAATGGCGGAGGAAGGGGAGGGATACCAGGGGCAGGTTCCGCCTCCCTTCTCCATATACTATAAAGCGGGGTGGGTCCGAATGGTTACAAAATATCTTGGCTGCCGGTCGAAAAATCAGACCAGGGAGGTCCGCTCTAGGAAGGCATGCGCCTCCGGCCCCCGGTCCAGCAGGGATAGATAGAGGCGGAAGACGTCTTCCTTGCGGCTCCTGATCCGCTCGCACAGCTGCGGCGGGACTTCGCAGCCGGCGGTCCCGTCCTCGCCCCAAGTGGGGGCGATGGAGCTGAAGCAGACCTCGCACAGCCGGACGGCCCAGCAGTCGCTACATCGTTCCCGGACCGCCCCGTACATGTCGGCGAACAGCCTTTCCACCGTGTCCAGGTCAATCCCGGTGGCCACGTTCCCGATCAGCAAGGATTCCCCCACTCTCTCGCAGGGCTGAAAGGCGCCGTCGGCTCGCACGTGGAGCTTCCGTTGGCCGGGCAGGCAGCAGCCGGTGGGCGCGACGCGGTCCGGCAGCGGTCCCCGCGAGCGGTGATAGAGGGTGATCAGCGGGTCGTCGAAGAAACCGGTCAAGCCGGGACTGATCTCGTCGCGGCGCCCGGCGGCGCAGGCGGTAACGTAGCGGCGGCGGGCGGCGGCCAGGTTGCGCCGGAGATGCTCGTTTTTTTTTTTTATGTTTCGGGGTGGTCCGAGATCTACACCCTCCAGATCGGCGATGTTGATCTGCACGCGGGGTTTCCGGCTGATCCCCAGCTCCCGGTAAGGGGGGAAGTCGTGGAAGTAGGCGGCCACCGCCTCCAGGTCGTACGGCGGGGCCAGGGTGACCATGAAGGTGATCCGCCGGGCGGCTTCCGCATCCTCCGCCAGGATCCTCCTCAGCCCCGCCATCACCAGGGCGTGGCTCGGCTCGCCCGCGGCCGTTTTCCGGTAGCGGTCGTGCAGGCCAGGGCCGCCGTCGAGGCTGATCTGCAGCCAGAACTTCCGGCGGACGAGGAAGGCGGCGATCTCCCGGTCGATCAGGGTGCCGTTGGTGTCGATGACGAAGCGCAGGTCGGGCCAGTCGGGGTTCGCGCCGGCGGCCGAGACAATCGTCCTGATGAGACCGAACTCCAGGAGCGGCTCCCCGCCGTAGAAGGAGACGGTAGGTGTCTCGGCCTCTCCGCAGCGCTCGGCGAAGTATTGCAACGCCGCCAGGGCTGTCTGCTCGCTCATGCGCCGGGGCCGGTGCGGGCGCACCCACGAGCGGGAGGAGCCGTGCAGGCAGTAGCCGCAGCGCTGATTGCACTGCTCGCTGACGGTCAGGATCAGGTGCGAGAGGCGGGACTCGTAGTCAGCCCGCCGGTAGCCGGGGGGCGGGGTTGTCTGGATCCGCGGTCGCTCCGGAGTGAACAGCCCTTCCTCGCGCCGGGCCTTGCGGATCTCGGCGACGGCCCGCCGGATCGCCTCCGCCCCGTGCCGGGGGCCGAGCCTGGCGACGATCTCTTCCTCGGTGACCGGCCCGTACAGTGGCAGGACGTCCGCCAGGGGTTGGTCGATCCGGAACAGACGGCTCGAGTTGACGTCGTAGACGCAGGGCCGATCGTCGTGCGTGAAGACGTGGCAGAAGGAGGCGGCGGGTCGCCCGGCGCCGGGGGTCAACTCGTCCGCTCCCGATCCTTCTTGCGGATGCAGAAGATGCCCCGGCCCTTCTTTACCGAGAGGAAGCAGCCGGAGCAGGAGATGCAGTCGGCCTTCGTCCGGCGGCCCTCGCGCCACTCGCAGACCAGGCTGGGCTCCCGGATCAGGGGTCGGCACAGGGAGAAGTAGTCTATTCCGGTCTCGCGGTGGATCCGGGCCAGCACCGCCGGGGTCCGCAGGCCGCCGACGAGCATCACCGGTAGCCTGGTCGCCTCCTTGACCGTCACGGCGTTGGTCAGGAAGTAAGCCTCCTGTTCCGGCTCCTCGATGTTGCGGCGGGCGGGTCCCAGGTCGCCGGATTCGCGCAGGCCACCGCTGATCTCCAGCGCGTCCAGCCCCTGGTCGGCGAGCTGCACCGCTACCTGTACCCCTTCCTCGCTCGACAGGCCGCCCTCGACGTAGTCCTCCAGGTTCAGCTTGGCCAGCACGGGATAGTCCCCCCCGACAGCTTCCCTGGCCTTGGCGTAAACCTCGCGCAGGAAGCGGCTGCGGTGCTCTAGCGAGCCGCCGTACTCGTCCTCGCGCCGGTTGTGCAGCGGACAGAGGAACTGGCTGCCGAGGTAACCGTGGGCGAAGTGCAGCTGCACCGCATCGAATCCCGCTGCCCTGGCGCGCTCGGCCGCGGCTCCGAAATCGTCGACGACACGTGAGATCTCGGCGGTGGTCAGGGCCCGGGCGATGGGGTTCCCCTGCTCGTCCTGCCGGTCCGAAGGTCCCAGGACCTCGCGGCCTCCGTTGTTCTCCGGCCGGCTCAGGTCCCCGCAGTGGACGATCTGGACCGCGATCTTGCCGCCCTGGTCGTGCACCCTCTCGACCAGGCGGCGCAGGCCGTCGACCAGGTGGTCGGCGTAGATGCCGAGCTGCCCCTCGGGGCCCTGCCCTTCCCGGGATACATAGGCGAAGCCGGTGACGATCAGCCCGAGTTCGCCCCGGGCGAGGTTCTCGTAACATTCGAAGAGGGGATCGGTGCACGACCCGTCCGGAGCGGCCAGGGCCATCCAGGTGGCCGACCGCACGAAGCGGTTGGCCAGGGTCAACGACTTGATCGTGGTCTCGCAGAAAAGGGATTCCAAGCAGATCTCCCGGCAGGTGGTGGACAGGGACGGCGGCCGCGCGGGTGGATCCTAGCACAGGATACCGGGCGGTGCCCCGGGCAAAAACGGGCTCGGGTCGGACCCGGCCGTCAGGTAGCGCCCCCGCCGAACACTTCCTTGGCCTGATCGTGCAGCCGCTGCTTGGCCTGCTCGACCTCGTCCAGGGCGCTGCCTAGCTGCTCCAGCTCCGACGCCCTGACCGTCAGGCCCTCCCGGATGAAGAGCGCCGCTGCCTCGGAACGGCTCTTGACGGCCCCGGTCTCCACCCAGGCGTCGAGCTTCTTGCTCGTTTCCTCGTCGATCCGCACCATCACGACCCGGTCCCGCTGGGCTTCGCCCATCTCCTTGACGCTCTTTCTCAGGTTCGGAGCGACCACCACGCACTTCAGGGGAGAGCCGTCGTCGATGCAGTCGCAGTTTGTCTCGATCTTGATGCCGAGGTGTTCCAGCTTCTGCTGGATGGTCTCCAGGATGCCCTTCTCGGACTTTTCGCTGGCTGAACTCACTTCTTACTCCCTTTCGTGTAATTGAATTACAAGGAATTGATAACCCATAATTCTGGATGGTGCAACCTCTTTTTTCCTGGTGCCACGTGGCAAAAAACCGGTTGACCTACTTCTACATTTGTAGTAGCTTTTTCTACATCTGTAGAAAGGGGAGAGAACCATGCGCCTGACCGAATCGGAATGGCAGATCATGAACGCCCTCTGGCGACAACACCCGGCGACGGCCAGGGAGCTGGCCGAGTACCTGCCCCCAGAGGTGCAATGGGCCTACACGACGATCAAGACCATGCTCAGCCGCCTGGTCGCCAAGCAGGCGGTGAGCGAGCGCAAGCGGGGAAACACCAGCGTGTACGAGCCGCTCGTTTCCCGGCAGAAGGCCCGGGGTAGCGCCGTCAAGGCGCTGATGAACCAGGCCTTCGGGGGGGCGGTCGAACCCTTGCTGAACTTCCTGGCCCAGGACGGAGAGCTCTCGGCCCGGCAGCGCCGGGAGCTGGAAAGGATTCTCCAGGAAGAGGAGTCGCGAACCGGGGAGGAAGAGTCATGAGCCAGTTGCACCGGATCGCCGAGCTCTGGTGGGGGTGGATGGAACCGATGTTCCTCCAGGTCAGCCTGCTGATCCTCCTGGTCTGGGTCATCGATCTTGTCATTCGCAAGTGGGCCTGGCCCCAGGTCAGGTATGCCCTCTGGTTGCTGGTCCTGCTGAAGCTGCTGATTCCCCCGACCTGGTACCTGCCGAGCGGGATCGTCCCGGTTGTAAGCCAGCAGGTCATGAGTCGTCTGGAGACTGGTCAGGTCTCGGAACAGGTGGAGCAGGATCGTCCCGGGGGATCCGAGGCGGCCGGGGGACCGGAAACCCAGGCTGGAGCCATCCTCTCCGGAGGGGAAACCGGTGTCGATCCCCGCGTCGGACCGGGCCCGGCACCCGCCCGCCCCGGCACCCCGTGGCAGGCTTACGCCTTCGTGGCCTGGATCCTGGGCATGGCCGGTTTTGTCTCCTTCCTGGCCCTGCGCCTGACCAGGTTACGTCGCTGGCACCGGGAGCAGGAACAGCGGCAGACGATCCCTCCCTGGTTCCATGAACTGCTGGTGCAGACAGCTGAGCGGCTGGGCCTGGGGCGACTGCCCGCCATCGTGTTCTCCGACCAGGTCGTGACGCCCGCCGTGTACGGCATCTTCGGTCCGGTGATGGTCCTGCCCAACGACTACCTGGAATCGCTTTCGGCCGAGGAGGCGGAGCACGTCCTGCTGCACGAGCTGGCCCACCTGAAGCGAGGCGACCTCTGGCTGCACGGACTCTGCCTGATGCTCCAGATCGTCTACTGGTTCAATCCCCTGTTGCTGCTGGCCCGGAAGCAGATCCAGCACGTGCGCGAGATCTGCTGCGATCTGACCGTGGCCGGCCTGCTGCGGGAGAAAACGGGAAGGTATCGCCAGACCCTGCTGAACACCGCCAGGGAGCTGCTGACCGAGTCGGTCGAGCCGGGTCTCGGCCTGCTGGGGGTGGTCGAGGAGCCGTTCCGGTTGGTGGCCCGGCTCCGCTGGCTGGAGCGCCAGACCTGGCGGCATCGCAAGCGGGTGATCGCCACCGCAGTCCTGGTCGCGGGCGTTTTGATCCCCTGTGTTCTACCCATGGCCGGCGGGGGGGCGGAATCGGCGGTGCTGGATCCGAATCAGCCCGGAACGGGCATCCCTGTGGTCCGGCCGGACGATTCCCGGAGCCCGGCCGGGTCGGGCGGAGGGGATGGCGAGCTCGTCTACATCAAGTCGATCGCCCGGCTGGATTCCTACTTCTTCGTGTTCCGCACTGATTCGGAAAGGCGGGCTGTGAGCGAGATGTGGCTGGGAGATCACGCAGTTTCCGTCCGCGAGGGCGCCAGGCAGATCATCGTCGACCTTGCCGACAGCCTGTTCACCTACATCGATCACGAGGAAGAGACCTTCACCCGGGCGCCCCTGGCGGTGGATCTGGCAGAGGTGCTTTCCCTGCGGATCCGGCGGGCAAGAGAGGATGAGTGGGTCACCGGCGAGGTGGAGGATACCGGCCGCACCCGGAAGCTCCGGGGCAAGGAGTGCCGGGAGTTCCTGGTGACGTCCTGGCGGGTCCGGAACGGGACCTACCAGGATCAGAACGAGGTCCGGGTCTGGGCCTCGGACGACTTCTCCTTCGACCTGGCCCCGTTCGACATCTACCTGGAACTGGCCCGGCGGCTGGGCAACCGGGATTTCGAGAACCGGAGGGAGCTGCGGAAGATCCGCGGCATCCAGATGCGCCTGGAGATGCGGCGCCGGGTCGGATTCCTGGCCGAGAAGAGAATCGTCGACGAGGTGGTCGAGATCTCCCGCCGGGCGGCGCCGGTTGACGTGTTCGCACCCCCGGCCGAATACCACGAGCTGAACCGCATCCGCAGGCTCGATTTCTGATCTTGCCAACCTGCGCGGCTGACTGACAAGCAGGATCCCCGCTTCGCCCGGAGCGGGGATTTTTCAATATCCGGCTCCCGGCGGCAACTAACCAGACAGACAGAGGACGAAACGCTGGTGGTTTCCCCGCGACGAGGCTCGCTCCGGCGGGCGTTCCAAACAGCTGGTTTTCCCGGGAGGTTGATGCAATGAAACGGTTTTGTTTGCTGCTTGTCCTGGCCCTCGTGCTGCTGCCGAGCGCCTCGGCGCTGGGTTACCGATGGTATCAGGTTCCCCTCGGCGACGACATCGAGCTGCCCGTCTACGAGATCGCCTTCGGGACGGGCGAGGCGTACGCAGGGACCGAGGACGGCGTCTACCGTGGCTATGGTCTGGCCGGAGGCTGGGAGGGCATGGGATTCGAGTACCCCGGTCTCGGCGCCTACTCGATCCATTACCGGCAAGGGGTCGGCTGGGTGAAGAACACCATCAACGCCCTGGCGCTGCCCGGGGCGACCGGCGTCGCCGTGGGTGACGTTTTCGACAGCGGTTACGCCGATATCGTCGTCGCCGCGAAGGATGGGAGCGACGCCGTGGTCTGTTACCAGAACCCCTTGCCCGATCCGGCCACCCCCTTCTGGACCGCTCACGAGATCGACGGCGTAGCCGACGGGGCCCGTGAGGTGTTCGTGGCCGATCTGGACCGGGACTACGACCTCGACGTCGTCGTGGCCGTGCGCGACGAGAACCGGATCGTCTGGTACGAGAACTCGGTGGCCAGCCCCACCGACCCGTGGTTGATGTACGAGGTCGGCGTCCTGGGCGCCCCTCGCGGCGTCTACGTGGCCGACATCAACGGCGACCAGCGGCTTGACATCGCCGCCAGCGGCATGGCCGACAATGCCGTCGTCTGGTACGAGGCCCCCCTGGATCCCCGGGATCCCTGGCCTTGCTACGCGGTGGACGACAGCCTCGAGGCGGTCAAGGGGGTATTCGCCGCGGACGTCGATCTCGACGGGGACCTCGACCTCCTCGCCGCGGGCCGCGAGGCCGGCGACGTGGTCTGGTACGAGCACGGCGACTTGACCTACCCGCCGATCTGGACCAAGCACTTCATCGACACCGAGCTGGCCGGAGCGGTCAACGTCTGGTGCGGCGATCTGTTCGGTGACGAGCTGCCGGAGGTGGTCGCCACCGCCAAGTACGCCGGCTGGGTGGTCGTGTACAGGCAAACCGACGATACCAGCGACATCTGGGAGCGGACCCTGGTCGATGGCGATCTGCCGGAAGCCTGCCCGCTTTCGGCCGCGGACATCGACGGCGACGGCCGGACCGACATCGTGGCCGCCGGCCGCGCGGCCGAGCTGCTCGCCTGGTACAGCACGCCCTCGGAATCCGGCCTGAACTGGCAGCGGCACGTCGTCGACGACGCGGCCGGCCACTCGATGGGTCTGACGACCGGCGATCTGGACAACGACGGGGACGCGGAGATCGTGGCGACGGCCTGTCCCGAGGGGACCGTGACCGTCTACTGGAACGACCTGCGCGACATCCTCTGCGCCTTCAGCGAGGGCTCCGGCTACTGCGAGTCCGACGGGATCTACCGCTGGCACGACCTGGATCAGGGCTGGTCGCCAGTCTTCTGGTGTCCCCGGCCCTACTTCATCACCGAGCATCCGCTCACGCCCGGCTGGTTCTTCTGCGGCAACCACGACGGCTTCTTCGGCTCGACCGACCTTAACCTGTGGTACGAGCTGGGCGCGGGCGTCTTGCCGGACACGGTGCGCAGCTGCTGGTTCCATCCCGACGCCAGCAACATCATGATGGTCGGCACCAACCGGGGGATCTACCGCACCACCGATTCCGGGCTCAACTGGGACCCGGTGAACGACGAGGTCCCGCCCCTGCCGGGCCTGGACATCGAGACCGCCCAGTGCGACTGCTGTCCGCCCCCCTGCCTGCACGTCTTCGCCGCGGTGGGCATGGGTAGCTTCAGCGACGGGATCTTCCGGTCGGACGATCTGGGCGATAACTGGCTGCGTCTGAACGTCCTGCCCGAACCGACGGACCTGGTGAAGGACATCACCTGGGCCGGCCCCCCGCCGACCCTCGCCATGTTCGTCGGCACGAGGAACGACGGGATCCTGCAGATGGATTTCGATGGTCAAATCGTGGGTGATCTCAACGTGGGGTTGCCCGGCCGGACGATCCACCGGATGCGGTACGACCCGTTCATCGATACGCCCGCCCTCTTCGCGTGCACCGGGGTCGGGCTGTTCGAGTGCCTGCTGCTGGAGCCGTCGGGAGTCGAGCCAGGGCCTGCCCCGGCCGACCGGCTGTGCACCGCCTGGCCGAATCCCTCGCGGAGCGACGTCATGTTCAGCCTGAAGGGCCTGGCGAGCGGCCGGCCGGTCAGGCTGCGCGTGTTTGACATCGCCGGCCGCGAGGTGTGGTCGCAGGAGTCGTACTCGTCGGGCGCCGGCCCGCTGACCCTTCAGTGGAACGGCCATAACTCGCGGGGCCAGCCCGTGCCTTCGGGCATCTACTTCTATCGGGCGGAGTCGGCGGGACAGTCGTTCACCGGGAAGGTGGTACGCGTGAGGTGAGGTGGCACGCCTCGTCCTGCCAGGAGCGGATCCCGGGAGGTTCCCTTCCGGGATCCGTTTTGTTAATCTCGGTCGCGTTTCCTGGACTGGGCCGTAAACTCGATCGGGAGGTGTGCCGTGGGGAGCGGGGCCGCTGCGCAGGGAATCACAGGTCGGCGGGCCTGGTTTCTGGCCGGGGCCGTTCTCGTCCTTCTGGTCCTCGCCGGCGGGCTCCTGCATTTTTTCCGGGACCGGCCGCCGCCTCTCCAGCGCGACGACGTCCACTTTCCCCCGGGCGAGGTGGCCTACTTCGCGGGTGACTACGAGGCCGCGATCGCCAGCTTCAAGCAGAGCATCGAGGTTGCTCCTCGCGATCCCCGACCCTATTACCGCCTCGTCGATGCCTGTTTTCGCCAGGGAGACCTGCCGGCCGCCGAGGTCTTCCTGCGCTCGTTGCTGGCCGCCGATCCGGAGAACGCCCGCGCCCATTACGGCCTGGGCTGCCTGGCGCTGAAGCGCCAGGATCTGCCCGCCGCCCGGGCCGAGGCCGAGCGGGCCGCCGGGCTCGACCGCCACTTCGGTCACGCCCGGCTGCTGCTGGGAAGCGCGCACAACCTTGCCGGCCGTCCCGAGCAGGCGCTGCGGGCCTGGCGCCAGGCCCGGAAGATCTTCCGGGCTGCGGGCGCCCGGCTCGACGAGTCGTGGGCCCTGAACCGGATGGGCCTGGTTCTCCGTCAGAAGGGGGAGTTCCGCCAGGCGCTCCGGGAGTTCACCGGGGCGCTGGCCCTGCAGCGGGCCGAGGGGGACCGGCCTGCCCAGCTGATCGTGCTGGGCAACCTCGCCCTGACCCAGGCCGACCTGGGCGATCTGGAGCGGTCGCTGGCCGCTCTCGAGGAGGCCCTGGCCATCGCCCGCGAGATCGGCGACCGTGAGAACGAGTGCTGGATCCTGAACAACCTCGCCTACCTGGACATCCTGGCCGGGCAGTTCGAGAGCGCAATCGCCTGCTCCGACACGGCGATCGCCATCGCCCGCGAGATCGGCGACCCGCTGGAGGAGGTTTCCGGGCTGGAGAACTGCGCCACGGCCTACCTGGATCTCGGCAACCCTGTGCGGGCGGTGGAGATCTGCCAGGAGGCCCTGCCCATCGCCGAGTCCATCGTGGACCCGCGCCACCGGGCAGGTGTCCTGCTGGTCCTGGCCGAGGCCTACGGGGAGCTGGGCCGGTCGGAAAGCGCCCGGTCTGCCTATGCCCGGTGTGACAGCATCTACGGGGAGATCGGTCTCGCTGCCGGTTCGGTGTCGGCCCTGGTCGGGCTCTGCCAGGTGGCGGTACAGGAGGGAGACACGACGTACGCCCTCGTCGAGGGAGAACGCGCCCTGGAGACCTTCGCCGAGGATGGGTACGCCGAGGGCGAGGAGTTCGTGGCCCTGATGCTGTGCGACCTGGTGCTGCGGCGGGGAGATCCCCAGCGGGCTGTTGCCCTCGCCACCCGGGCGGTCAAGCTCAGCAGCCGGGACGGCCGCCGCAGCCGCGAGGCGCTCGCCCGGGCCCGGCGCGTCGGCGCGCGGCTCGCCCTGGATGACATCGCCGGTGCGGCCGCCGATGCGAGGGAGGGTCGGCGACTCGCCCGGCTGGTTCGCAACCCGGAGGTATTCTGGCGGTGCGAGATGGCGGCGGGGGATGTGAAACGTCCCGTCGATCCGGCCGGCGCGCTCCAGCACTACCAGGCCGCCATGGAGGCGGTCGAATCGGTCCGGCGCGAGCTGCGGCTGGAGGAGTTCCAGGCCGCCTACCTGGCCGACCGGCTCGAGCTCTACTTCAAGGCCGCCGACCTCCTGGCCCAGCTTGGGCGTCCGGCCGAGGCGCTGATGGTGTGCGAGCGCTCCCGGGCGCGCGCGCTGACCGACTTCCTGGCGGCTTCACCGGTTCCGGTTCTCCCGCAAGTGCCTGCAGCCCTTGCCGCCGAGAGCCGGGAGCTGGAGGCGAGGATCCAGACCCTGCAGGCAACCCTGGCCGCCGTGGCTGCCGGTCCGGACGCCGACCCTCGCCGCCTGGACGCCCTGGAAGACCAGATCGCCGTGGCGAGGACGAGAGGGCAGGACCTCCGTACACGGATCCTGCTCCAGGATCCGCGCTACGGGGCGGTGATGCCCGCGGGGACTCTCCCCGGCCCGGAGCGGATCCTGGCGTCCCTGAGACCCGGGGAGGCCCTGCTCGAGTTCTTCCTCGGCCCTCGGACGTCCCTCTGCCTCGTGGCCACGGCCGACCGGATAAACGTGGTGCGGCTGGAGGTGGGGATCGCCGCCCTGGCCAGCCGGATCCACCGGCTGCGCGAGCCGTTGCTCGCGCCCCGCAGCCTGGCGACCCTGAGCTTCGATGTTTCGCTCGCCCGGTGGTTGCGCGAGCGGATCCTCGATCCGGTGGCGCCGTTCCTGGCCGGAGTGAACCGGCTGTTCGTGGTGCCGGACGGCCCCTTGAACTACCTGCCGCTGGAGGCCCTCCCGGTCTCCTCGCCGGCTGCGGGGGCAACGGATACCCTCTTCGCCTCTTTCGGCGGGACCCGCTTCGTGGGCGACCGTTACGCCGTGAGCTACCTGCCCTCGGCGAGTTTCCTCGTTCTCGCGGCCGGAGGGCAGGAGCCCGAAACGGAGCCGACTGCCCGGCGCAGCCTGCTGGCCCTGGGGGATCCGGCTGGCCCGGAAACACCGGTTGCCGGAACCGCGGCCGTCGCCGGCGCCGGGAGCGGCGACCGGCTCCTCTACGCCGACCGCGAGGTCCGCGCCATCGCCCGCCTCTTCCCCGATGCCGTGGTCAGGAGCGGGGCGGAGGCCTCGGAGGTTTGCTTCAAGGCGCTCGCCCCTAGTTTCCGTTTCCTGCACGTCTCCTCCCACGGGAAGCTGGACGAGAGAGTTCCTCTCTACTCAGGGCTGGCGCTGTATCCCGGCCCGTCCGGCCGGGAAGATGGTTTCCTGCACGCCTACGAGGTGCTCTCGCTCCGGTTGAACTGCGATCTTGTGACGCTGAGCGCCTGCCAGACCGGCCTGGGACGGCTTTATGCGGGGGAGGGATTGCTGGGCCTGACCAGGTCCTTTCTCTACGCGGGGGCGCAGCAGGCCCTGGTCAGCCTCTGGAGCGTGAACGACGCCTCGACGGCGATCCTCATGGAGAGTTTCTACGCGAACCTCGCGGCCGGGCTCGATGCCCCCCGGGCGCTGCAGCAGGCCAAGTCCGCTCTGAGGGCAGTTGTGGTGTCCGGCCCGGGCGGTCGCCCCCTGGCCTACGCCCATCCGTTCTTCTGGGCGCCGTTCGTGCTGATCGGGCTACCCTACCGGTAGAGGCTCTTCATGGCTCCCCAGGTGTCCTGCCGGGTGGAGATCTGGTCAGGAATGAACTCGAACTCCTGGCTGGCTGTCCAGGGATGGCCGATCACCTCGGAGATCGGGGTCCAGTCCGGGAAGCCGTAGTAGGCGCTCCTGAACATGGTCTCGCAGGACCTCTCGGGGGCCTTGTCCCCGCCGTCGCCGGCGCGGCCGTGCTTGGGGGGATAGCGGAAGCGCATCGCCTCGTTGACCGCCTGCACGCCGAACCAGAAGATGCCCGGCTCCAGGTGGACCGAGATGGCCAGGTCGTAGATGTAGGTGGGGTAACCGGAAGGACCGTCGCCGATGTAGGTGATGCTGGGGGCCTGGTCCAGAAGCTCGGCGATCACCACTCCCGGCGTGCAGCTGAGGTCCGAATCCTCGTAGAAGCGCAGGATGAAGGTCGTCACCTCCGGGTCGCCGGGCGGCCCGTCGATGTACCCTCCCCACCAGGACACCCTGGTCAGGGTGCCGGGAACCTCCACCTGGCAATCGTTGGCCACTTCCGACACGTAGTCGTAGTAGCTGTTCACCTCCGAGGAAATCTTGTCGGTCTGCATGTCGACGGGCTGGCTGCACGACACCTCACGACCGGTTTCCCCGGCGAGGGGAGCCTTCCCGGGCGGCGATGACGCGCCGAGCCCGAGAACCATCGGCGTGACCGCCAGAAGGCCCAGGGCTGGAATAAGGAAGAGCTTGTTCATGACGTTTTCACCTCCAGTTGCTGGCCATCGGTGCGAGCTCCGGGCAATTCAACTTCTCGCCACTTGCCAATTTTCTAACAGGATGCCCGATCGTGTCAACCCGGCCAGCATTTCCGCTGATTAGAACCGTCTCTACAAGAGGACAGGACTCATTGCCTCAGCGCCTCGGAAATCTTCTCCAGCAGGGAGCGGGCCTCCAGTGCGTATTCCCTGCCACTCACGGCCAGCCGGCGGAGCTCGCTGCGGGCCGCCTCCACGTCACCGCTCTCCAGCTGGGCCTGGGCCAGGTACCAGCGATAGAGGGCGGCCCCCGGAGTCGAGCGTACGGCCTCCTCCAGCGCCCGGGTCGCCTCCCTGCTTTCTCCGCAGAGTAGGAGGGACACCCCGAGGTAGAACCGGACCTCCCCGTCATCAGGGGCGTAGGTCGTGATCTGTTCCAGCTCGGTCGCCGCCGCCCGGTAGCGGCTGGCCGTGTATAGCGCCATCGCCTCGCCGAATTCCTGGGAGCCGGGGCCGCTGCGTAGCTCCGTCGGCACGAAGGGATGGGGCACGGGCTCGTGGATTCCCCGCAGACGGGCCGTCTGGTCGCCAGGCAAGATCACCAGCCAGACGATCACCGCGAGGGCGGCCGCGGCGGCTAGCCCGCCGGCCCAGGCCCGGCGGCGCCCGAAGGTCCGGTCGACCCACTCGTTGAACGGCCGGCGTACGACCTCGGCCGGCGGGGTGGTCCCGGGCTCTTCCCCGGCGATCTCGGGGGCGAAGAGGGTCTCGCCGTCCCGCTGCAGGTGGCCCGCCACCTGGTCCCTGAAC
>CAZAHC010000049.1:0-15952 GCA_964484595.1 uncultured Fibrobacteraceae bacterium
GGCAAGTACAAGTACGAGCAGAGCAAGAAGGCAAGAAAGGCCCGGCAACAGTCGCACACCCAGAAGGTGAAAACGATCAAGTTCCGGCCCAAGACCGATGATCACGACTACAACTTCAAGAAGCGGCACATCATCTCGTTTCTGGAGGACGGCAACAAGGTCAAGGTGATCATGCAGTTCCGGGGGCGGGAAATCTCGCACATCGATCTCGGGATCGAATTCCTCCTCCATCTCATCGAGGAGGTCGAGGAGTACGGCGTTCCCGAGACGTCGCCGGCTCGCGAGGGGCGGCTGATCACCTTCATCCTGGCCCCCAAGAAGGTCGGCTGACCTTCCGCCGCAGGCCGAATTCGCCCGGTGGGGGTAAGTATCTCCCATTCCGGCACTCGCTTCCAAATCATCGGGAGAGGCAGATAAGTCATGGGAAAGGCAAAAATGAAATCCAACCGCGCTGCCGCCAAGCGGTTCAAGCTGACGGGCGGTGGTCGGGTCAAGAGGAACCGTGCCTATCACGGACATCTCTTCACGGCGAAGAGCCCCAAGCGTCTGCGCAATCTGCGCAAGTCCTCCCTGGTCGCCACCTGCGACCAGGCACGAGCCAAGAAGATGCTGGCGGGCGGCTAGCCCGGCGAACCGGAATTGCGCGGAATATCCGCATCGTAAGTTAAGGAGGCAAGATCATGCCGCGGGCTACCAACAACCCGGCTGCCAAGCAGAGAAGGAAACGCATTCTCAAGCGAGCCAAGGGGTTTTTCGCGGGCAAGAAGAATCAGGTTCGGGCCGGACGCGAGGCCGTCGAACGAGCGCTGGCCTACTCCTACCGGGATCGCAAGAATCGCAAGCGCGACTTCCGGCGGTTGTGGATCATCCGGATCAACGCGGCCGCTCGCGACAACGGTCTGAGCTACAGCCACTTCATCTGCGGGCTCAAAAAGGCGCAGATCGACATCGACCGCAAGATGCTGGCCGACCTGGCCGTGAACGACACGGCCGGCTTCGCCAAGCTGGCCGAGGTGGCCAAGAACGCGCTCTAGGTTCTGGCCGGGTTTCCGCGGGTCGGGACCCGAGCGAAGGGGCGGGCGAATGCGAGAAACCATCGACCTTCTCCGCGAGGAGGGGCTGGCTCTCGTGGCCCAGGCGGGCAGCGCGGCCGAGGTCGAACAGGCGCGAGTTTCCCTGCTGGGGCGCAAGAGTAAACTCACCCAGCTGCTGCGGGGGCTGAAGGACGCCGACCCCGCGGAGCGTCCGGTGCTGGGAGCGGAGCTGAACCGGTTGAAGGAGGAGTTCGACGCCGCCCTGCAAGAGCGGGCGCAGGCGCTGGACGGCGCCCAGGAACCGGTCGCCGCCTGCGATCTCACCCTGCCCGGCCGGGCGCCCACTGAACTGGCCTCCCTGCACCCGGTGATCACGGTGCTCGAGGAGATCTGCGACATCTTCTACAGCATGGGCTTCTCGCGGTCAGAAGGCCCTGACGTCGAGCTGGACTACTACAACTTCACCGCCCTGAACTTCCCGGACGATCATCCGTCGCGCGACATCCAGGATACCTTCTACATCAACGAGAAGGTCTGCCTGCGGACCCAGACCTCGCCGGTCCAGGTGCGCACCATGGAGCGGCTGCAGCCGCCCCTGGCCTGCCTGTTCCCGGGGCGGGTCTACCGGAACGAGAGCAGTGACGCCTCTCATTCCGCCGAGTTCTGCCAGCTCGAGGGGCTGTGCGTGGACCGGGCGATCAGCCTGGCCGACCTGAAGGCCGCGGTCCAGCAATTCGTCCACTCCTTCTTCGGGGCGGGCCAGCAGGTTCGCTTCCGGCCTCACTTCTTCCCCTTCACCGAGCCCTCGGTGGAGGTGGACATGCAGTGCTTCGCCTGCCAGGGGTCCGGTTGCGGCGTTTGCCAGAAAACCGGCTGGCTCGAGATAATGGGCGCTGTCATGGTGCACCCGAACGTCTTCGAGTTTGCCGGCTATCCGCCGGACGAGTACACCGGTTTCGCCTTCGGCATGGGGATCGACCGCATCGCGATGCTCCGGTACGGTATCAACGACATCCGGCTGCTATACGAGAACGATCTTCGTTTCCTGAACCAGTTCCGAGGTGTGATTTGAAGATCAGCTTGAACTGGCTGCAAGATTTCGTTTCCTGGACCGAATCCCCCGAGGAGCTGGCTCATAAGCTTACCCTGCTCGGCCTGAACGTCGAGGGCGTCGAGGAATTCGTGCTGAGCTTCCCAGGGGTCGTGGTGGCCCGGGTGGTCGAGTGCGAAGCTCATCCCAATGCTGACCGGCTCAGCCTCTGCCAGGTTCACGACGGAACCGAAACCGTCTCGGTGGTCTGCGGCGCACCCAACGTCAGGGCCGGGTTGAACGTCCTGCTCGCGCAACCGGGCGCGGTCCTGCCGGGCGGGTTTCGCCTCAAGAAGACCCGCATTCGCGGGGTCGAAAGCCGGGGCATGATCTGTTCGGGATCCGAGCTCGGCCTCAGCCAGGATTCCCAGGGCATCCTGGAGCTTCCCGGTGAGGCGGTTCCGGGCACGGCTGCGGACGAGATGTTCGGTTTCCGGGACACCGTTTTCGACATCGAGGTTACCCCGAACCGGCCCGACTGGCTGAGCCACCTGGGGGTGGCCCGGGAGATCGCCGCCCTGAATGAGACCAAGGTGCAAACCCCGCCCATCTGGTCCGACCAGCAGGGTAGCGGGGAACCGCTGGAAATGAGCGTCGAGATCGAGGATTTTCAGGACTGCCCTCGCTACACGGCCCATGGAGCGCGGGGGGTCGAGGTGGGGCCCTCCCCTGCCTTCATCCGGAACCGGCTCAGCGCGGTCGGCTCCCGGCCCATCAACAACGTCGTGGACATCACCAACTATGTCCTGTTCGAGCTGGGGCAGCCGCTGCACGCCTTCGATCGGGCCAAGCTGAGTGGCTCGCGGCTCTTCGTCCGGCGGGCCGCGGCGGCGGAGAAGATTGCCACCCTGGACGGCAGCGAGCACGAGCTCTCGGCGGGGCATCTCGTCATTGCTGACCGGGCCGGCCCGGTGGCGGTGGCGGGGGTCATCGGCGGTCTGGACAGCCAGGTCGACGAGGGCACCGAGGACCTGATCCTCGAGAGCGCCTTTTTCGATCCCCTGGTGGTCCGCCGGGGGAGTCACAGCTTGCAGGTGAGCACCGATTCCTCCTACCGCTTCGAGCGAGAAGCCGACTGGGATCAGGTCGAAAAAGGGGCCAAGCGCGCCCTTTACCTCCTGCAGAAATACGCCGGGGGCCAGGCCGTCGGCGAATGGGTGGACCGGCAGAACCCTGACCGCACTGCTCCCCAGGATGTGCCCTTGCGGGTCGGGCAGGTCAACCGCCTGCTCGGCACCGACCTCGACACTGCGGTGGTGGTGGGCTTGCTGCAGGGTTTGGACCTGATGGTCGTTCCCGTGGGGCAGGCCTCGGATGGGGCCAGCGGCGCGGCGAACATGATGGTGGAAGTGCCCAGCTTCCGCCGGGACCTGAAGTCCGAGGTCGACCTGATAGAGGAGGTTGCCCGGCTCTACGGTTACGACAATATCCCGGAGGTGGGGGAGTTCCGCGGTGGGCGGGGCCGTCCCCGCCGGGTTTTCGACCAGGTTCTCGCCAAGATCCGCCGTTTCCTGGTCGGTGCGGGTTACTACGAGATCTCCACCTCCTCCTTTTTCGGCCGGCGCGATCTTGATTCGCTGCAGCTCGCCGAGGACGATTCCCGCCGGGAATGTCTGGAGATCGCCAATCCCCACCACGGGGGCGAGATCCTGCTGCGGACCAGCCTCTTGCCTTCCTTCTTGCGGGTGATCCGTCATAACCTTAATTCCGACAACCAGATACCAGCAAGGCTGTTCCAGGTGAACAAGGTCTTCTGGCCGAGCGGGACCACGGCCGATCCCGGTACCCGGCCGGACGAGAAGCTCCTGCCCGCCGAGCCGATCCTGTTGCAGTTCGGGCTGGCGGGGTCTCCTGACGGCGGGTGGGACGATCTGGCGGCCGATCTGGTGGAACTCAAGGGAGTCCTGGAAGCTCTCGGCAGCCTGCTGCGCCTGGAACTCCGGCTCGAGGGGACCGACCACGAGCCTTTTCTCGCGCCGGGGAGACAGTGGCGAATCCTGGATCGCGACGGCCAGGTCGTGGGCAGCGCCGGCACGGTGGCTCCGGCCGTGGGGCAGACCTTCTCGATCCAGCTGCCGGTCGGCGTCGCCGAAATCGAGCTCAGCCGGCTGGATTTGACCCCCGCGCCGGTCGAATTTCGACCCTTTTCGCGCTTCCCAGCCGTCAAAAGGGACCTTTCGCTCGTCGTTCCGGGCGGAACTGATTTTGCACAGCTCGAAGCGGTTATCCAGGAACACGGGGCTGAATTGCTAGAGGAGCTGGAACTCTTTGATATCTATCGAGGTAAGGGGATTCCTGACGGCTGCTCGGCCGTGGGAATTCGCTTGAAGTTCCGGTCCGATAAGGGTAACCTAAGAGGGAAAATGGTCGACAAGGCCATCGAAAAGATCCAAGATGCTCTGGCCAAACAACTGGATGTTGGCCTCAGGAGTTGAATCAGGAGCCGGGACCGGCAGGTTTTTGGGGCCAAGGTTTCCCGGCCGGACGAAGAGGAAAGATGGAAAGCAACTTCTCACAGCTGGAGGAGAAGGTTCTTCAGGCGGTTCGGCTCATTCAGGAACTCCGCACCGAAAACACCGAGCTTCACAAGCAACGTGAACTGCTGGAGAACCAGTTCGAATCGTTGAAGGAGGACAACCAACGGATCAGTCGCGAGCTCGAACAGACGCGCCACCGCGCTGCGTCGGTCGAGCATTTTGAGGAAAAAAGGAGAATAATTGAGGAGAAGGTAGGAGGCCTTTTGGAGAAACTCGAGGAGATCGGGTAGCCGAGGGTTCAGTCGAGCCCGGAGCACCCGGATGCCAGGCCGGAACCACGCTGGTTGGCGGTGTCTGGCGGGAAAGTCAATTCGGATGCTCGACCCTACAAGCGTCACAGTCAACATCTACGGCCACGAATACACCCTGAAGGGTGAGGCCGATTCGGATTATGTCCAGAAGGTTGCCCGGTATGTCGACCGGAAGATGAGGGAGGTTGACGATAATTCCTCGGTTGCCTCCACGACCAAGGTCGCTATCCTGGCTGCGATCAACATTGCCGACGAACTCTTCCGTGAGCGTCAGAAACGTCATGAGGCCCTGGCGATGCTCGATGAGCGCACGGGGCAGATCGCGGAACTTCTGGAAAAGGAAGTAGGCAAGCTTTGAGGGTCTGTTACCGAGTGTGATTCCCTGCTTAGCCCGTGATGCGTTGGTCAAGTTGAGCCAACAATTCTTGAACGGGATCCCGGAGTTCTCGCACCGATGCCATGCCCTGCGGGGAAAGCTGAAGTGAGAGACAGGGAGCCCACCTGAAGCAAACCGGTTCAATTGCTTCGGGCGCACACGACTCGGCGGGGAATCATTCTTTCTCTCCTGATTTTCTCCCCTTCTTTCCTTCCTTCTCCTTTCCTCTGGGGAAGGAGTTTTCATGCCGCCGGAGGTACCGGTTTATGGATATGTGATCGGCGCTGCGGTCCTGGCTTTCGTGCTCGGCTGGCTGGCTCAGAAGATCCGCCATGATCGTCTGAACGTCCGGGCCAGGGACGTCAGGGAGCGCCTGGTTGCCGAAGCCAGGCGCGAGGCCAAGACGCTCCGCAAGGCCGCCGAGCTGGAGGCCAAGGAGAAATTTTACGAGCTACGCCAGAAATTCGAGCAGGAAACCGAGAAGGACCGGCGGGAAAGCGCCCGTCGCCAGGAGGCGCTCGATCTGCGCGAGGAGAACCTCAATAAGAAGGTCTCCTTCATCGATCAGAAGGAATCGCGCCTCGAAAAGCTCGACCAGGACCTCAAGACCGGCCTCGGCCAGGTCGAGGCCGATCAGAATCGCTTGCGGGAAATCATCGCCGAGCAAAACAGCAAGCTGGAGCACATCGCGGGGCTGAGCGCCGAGAACGCCAAGCGCATGTTGATGGATAACCTGATCTCCGACGCCCGGCATTCCGCCGCCAAGGCCATCCAGCAGATTAGGGAGGATGCCGACCGGCAGGCCAAGCGGCTGGCCCAGAAGATCCTGAGCGTGGCCATGCAACGCTACGCCGCCGATCAGGTGGCCGAGGAATCGGTTTCGGTCGTCGATCTTCCCAACGACGATATGAAGGGCCGGATCATCGGGCGCGAGGGCCGGAATATCCGGGCCTTCGAGCTGGCCACCGGCGTGGACGTCATCATCGACGATACGCCCGAAGCGGTCATCATCTCAGGTTTCGATCCGGTGCGACGGGAGATCGCCCATCTCTCCCTGCAGAAGCTGATCCGGGACGGACGGATCCATCCCGGGCGGATCGAGGAGGTGGTCGGCAAGACCGAGAAGGAAATGATGGAACGGATTCGCGAGATCGGCGAGCAGGCCATTCTCGACCTCGGCCTGCAGAACGTGCACGCGGAGATGTACAACTACATCGGGCGCCTGCAGTACCGTTCCAGTTACGGACAGAACCTCCTCCTGCACAGCAAGGAGGTGGCCGCGCTGTCGGCCATCATCGCCAGCGAGCTGGGTCTGGATCCCAAGCTGGCCAAGCGCTGTGGCTTCCTGCACGACATAGGCAAAGCGGCGGATCACGAGCAGGAGGGCCCTCACGCGCTGATCGGGGCCAAGATCTGCAAGAAGTTCAGCGAGAACCGCATGGTCGTCAACGCGGTGGGAGGTCACCACCAGGACGTTGAGGCCACCTCGCCCTACACCTACATCACCGCGGCCGCCGATGCCGTCTCCGCCTCGCGACCCGGGGCTCGCCGCGAGAGCCTCGAGAGCTACATCAAGCGCCTGGAAAACCTGGAACAGATCGCCGAGAGCTTTGACGGGGTGGAAAAGTCGTACGCCATCCAGGCCGGGCGGGAGATCAGGATCCTCGTCAACCACAGCAAGGTATCGGACGCCGACGCCGAGCTCCTCGCCGATGAGGTGAGCCGGCGCATCGAGGGGGAGCTGGAGTACCCGGGCCAGATCAAGGTGATGGTCATCCGGGAGATGAGGGCGACCGCCTTCGCTCGCTGAAACAAAACGCCAAGACCGGAGGATTCCCCTTGGAAACACGCCTCCTGCGCGGGGATGTGGTTCGAGACGCCGTTCTGGACGGCTTGGCTGGTCAGGTGGCCGGAGCCGCGCGGCCACCCGGACTGGCCGTCGTGCTCGTGGGGGAGGATCCCGCCTCCGCCGTTTACGTCAAGCACAAGGAGAAGGCGTGTGCGCGGGTGGGATTCCACCACGTAACCCACCGCTTGCCCGCGGCGGTCTCCGAGCGCGAGGTCCTGTCCCTGATCGACGAACTGAACCGAGACCCCCGGATCGACGGCATCCTGGTGCAGCTTCCCTTGCCGGTGGGGCTCGACCAGCAGCGGGTTCTCGAGGCTATAGATCCGGCCAAGGACGTGGATGGCTTCCATCCGGATAACCTTGGCCGGCTGGTAGCGGGCAAACCGCGCTTTGTCCCCTGCACTCCCAAGGGCATCCTGCGTTTGCTCGCGCACTACAACCTGCCGGTCGCCGGGCGGCGGGTGGCTGTGGTCGGCCGGAGCGTCGTGGTCGGGCGACCGCTGGCCATCCTGCTCTCGTTGAAGCGAGCCGATGCCAACGCCACGGTCACGCTCTGCCACTCCGGCACGGCTGAGCTCGCCGCCACCACGCGCCAGGCCGAAATCGTGGTCGCGGCCCTGGGTGCACCGCGGTTGCTGGGCCGGGATCACATTGGCCGGTCGGCCGTGGTTGTAGACGTGGGCATCAACCGCATTCCGGCTCCGGAGAAGAAGTCCGGCACCCGGCTGGTCGGGGATGTCGACGCCGAGGCCCTGTTGGGCTGGGTGTCCGCCCTAACGCCGGTCCCGGGCGGCGTAGGGCCCATGACCATCGCCATGCTGCTCGAGAACACCTTCGAGGGGATGCGGCGGCAGGAGGGAACGTGAGCTCAGGGTCGGGCATCCGGGCTGCCCTGGCGGCCGAGAAGCGGGGAGTCGAGGCCCAGCTCAGACAGCTGATGCGGGCCGAGCGCGGCATCCCGCCGCGCTTACGGCAGGCCATGGCCCACAGCCTGTTCGGTGGCGGCAAGCGGTTACGTCCGGCGCTCCTGCTGTGGATCTACGAGGCGATTGGTCAGGATCGTCGGCGCCGGCCGCGGGTGACGCGAGCGGCCGCCGGCGCCGCGGCCTGCGCCCTGGAGATGATCCACACCTACTCCCTGATCCACGACGATCTGCCGGCGATGGACGATGACGTCCTGCGCCGCGGCCTGCCGACCTGCCACGTTGTCTTCGATGAGGCGACCGCCATCCTCGCCGGGGACGGCCTGCACGCCCTGGCCTTCGGCCTGCTTGCCCGGCTCGGGGAGCCGGGCCTGTTCCTGACCGAGCTGATCGCTCGCGCCGTCGGGCCCGCCGGTATGGTGGGGGGACAACAGGACGACATCGATGCCGAGGGCAGCCCGGTCACCGCGGCCCTGGTCCACCGGATCCACACCCGCAAGACGGCCCTGTTGATTGCCGCGGCCCTGGCCGGGGGGGCCTGGTTGGGCGGCGCTGGTCGATCCACCGTGACCAGGATACAGGAGGCGGGCAATTACCTCGGGCTTGCCTTCCAGGGGGCCGACGATCTGCTCGATGCCACCGGTTCGGCAGCCCAGCTCGGCAAGACCGCCGGCAAGGACGCCGCCGCCGGCAAGGCGACCTGGATCCGGGTGGAGGGCCTGACTCGGGCCAGAAGGCGCACCGAACGTCTGGGACGCAAGGGTTGTTACCTGCTGCGGAATGTGCTGCCGAAAGGACCTTTGGCGGAACGTTTGCTGGCCCTGGCCGTTCTCATGTGGCGACGCGACAGGTAAACAAGCGGCAGGGGGAGACCGCGGTGCCGATTTGGCTTGGCGTTCTACTGTGCGGGGCGGCTGCCCAGACGATGAAGTTTTTTGTCTACTCTGTCGCCCGGAAACGAATCGCGGTGCGGGTGCTGGCCGAAAGCGTGGGCTTGCCCAGCCTGCATTCAGCGACGCTCACCTGCCTCACGGTCCAGGTGGGACTGCGCTCGGGCTGGACCGCCCCGGAAACCGCGCTGGCTCTGGTTTTCTCCGTCATCGTGATTCACGATGCCATTCAGCTTAAATCCGCCTCCCAGGAGCAAAGAGGAGTCCTTTGCCGTCTGGTGCAGGCTGTTCCCGGGGCCGGACGCTTCCAGCGTCGGGTCGCCGACTTGCTGAACATTCGGGCCCATCACCCTTTACACGTTGCAATCGGGGCCCTCTTTGGACTACTTTTCGCACTGGCCATCGGTGCCCCTTGATCCGGCGCGTCGGGTGGCGAATCCCGAAGCGAGGTGAAGGCTAATCTTGCCCCGTCATGTCTGAACCTGATCGCCCGCCGATTTCCGCAACCTCGATTCTCTCCCGGCTCGCAGGAACCGAGGACCTGGCTGCCCTGTCCGAGGCGGAACAGAGGCAGCTCTGCGCCGAGTTGAGAGACGTCATTATCACCACCGTTTCCCGGAACGGGGGACACCTCGGTGCCAGCCTGGGCGTCGTGGAGCTCACCGTGGCTCTGCACACCGTTTTCCGGACCCCGGTGGACAAAATCCTCTGGGACGTGGGGCACCAGGCATACGTCCACAAGCTCCTGACCGGCCGGCGGGAAGACTTCGCCACCCTGCGCCGGCGGGGCGGTCTGAGCGGCTTTCCCAAGCAGAGCGAGAGTGAACACGACGTCTTCGGGGTTGGACACGCCAGCACCGCCATCAGCGCTGCCCTCGGGTTCGCCACCGCTCGCGACGCCAACGGAGGCGCTCATTCGGTCATTGCCGTGGTGGGGGACGGTGCTCTCACTGGAGGGCTCGCCTACGAGGGACTCAACAACGCCGGTCAGGCGCAGACCGATCTCATCGTGATCCTGAACGACAACAAGATGAGCATCTCACCGAGCGTGGGCGCGGTCGCCAAGTACCTGACCCGGATCACCTCCGGCCGACACTACATGCGTCTCGAAGCGGACATCTGGGCTTTGCTCGGCAAGATCCCCTACGGGGAAAAAGCGCAGATCCTGGCCGGGCGGATCAAGGAGAGCCTCAAGCGTCTGGTGGTGCCCACCATCCTGTTCGAGGATCTGGGGTTCCGGTACTTCGGGCCGATCGACGGCCACGACCTCCGCACCCTCGTTCCCACTCTGCGCTCGGTGCGAGAGCTCAGGGGACCGATCCTCGTGCACACGATCACGCAGAAGGGGAAGGGCTACCGGTTCGCCGAGCTGGACGAGCAGAAGTACCACGGCGTCGGGCGGTTCGACAAGGGGGAGGGGATCAAGATCGCCCCGCCGCCCGTGCCCAGCTATACCACTGTTTTCGGCGACACGTTGGTGGATCTCGCGCACCGGGACGAGCGAATTCACGCCATCACCGCCGCCATGCCCGAGGGAACCGGCCTCGCCTGTTTCCGGAAGGTTTTCCCGGACCGCTTCCACGACGTGGGAATCGCCGAGCAGCACGCGGTCACTTTTGCTGCCGGCCTGGCCAGTGAAGGCTTGCGACCCGTGGTCGCCGTCTATTCCACCTTCCTCCAGCGAGCCTTCGATCAGATCGTACACGATGTCGCCCTGCAGAAGCTGCCGGTGGTTTTTGCGGTGGACCGGGGCGGCGTGGTCGGAGAGGACGGCCCCACCCATCATGGTGCCTTCGATCTTTCCTACCTGCGGCTGGTGCCGGACCTGGTCGTCATGGCGCCCAAGGACGAGGACGAGTTGCGCCACATGATGGCCACCGCCCTCGCGCGCGAGGCCGGGCCGACTGCCTTTCGCTACCCCCGGGGAGCGGGCCTGGGCCTCGCTCTCAGCGGGGAGCCGCAACCCTTGCCGATCGGCAAGGGCGAGGTCCTGACCTCCGGCCGGGACGTCTGTCTGGTTGCCCTCGGCTCGATGGTGCAGCCCGCACGCGAGGCAGCGACCCTGCTGGCGAAGGCCGGGCTCCAGGCCTGCGTGGTGAACCTGCGCTTCCTGAAACCACTGCCGGAAGAGATGCTTCACTGGGCAAGTCGCAGCCACCGTCTGGTCGTCACCCTGGAGGAGAACAGCACGATCGGCGGCCTGGGCGGGGCGGTGCTGGAATGGGCGGCCAGGGCGTTCCCCGAATCCGAAACCAGGATCCTGCCCCTCGGTCTGCCGGACCGTTTCATCGAGCACGGTTCCCGGTCCGAGCTGCTGGCCGCGGTCGGCCTCCAGGCGGAATTGATCTGCGACCAGGTACTCAAGGCGCTCGGGCAGGGCGAGAACAAGCGGCGGACGCAGAGCGCCTCCTGATCTGTCTTTCGTTTCTTGGCCACGGGAATAACCATGACCATCAAGTCCATCGGTCTTTTCGGCAACCCCGACAAGGAAGGCATCCGGTCGGCCATCCGTTTCGTGCGGGAGCACTGCAGCCAGGAAAAGGTCGCGGTGCTCCTGACCAGGAAGATGGCCCGGACCACGGGCGAACCGGACAGCGGGCACGAGCCGGAGGACCTGGTTGCCCAGGTCGACGTTGTTGTCGCCCTGGGCGGGGACGGGACCATGCTCCGAGCCGCGCGGGCGATCGGGAACACCGGTACCCCCCTGCTCGGCATCAATCTCGGCTCCCTCGGCTATCTGACCGACGTCCCGATCGAAAAGGTCGACCAGGCTCTCTCGCAGCTTCTGGCCGGCCAGTACCACCTGGAGGAACGGTCACGGGTGGTCTGCACCGCCTGGCGGGGCCGGGCTCAGCTTGTCACCCTGTCGGCCCTGAACGACGTGGTGCTCAACATGGGACCCGTGCCCAGGGCGCTGGAACTCGAGGTCCTGCTGGAAGGGGAATCCTTGGGTCGGTTCCTGGGTGACGGTCTCATCGTCAGCACCCCCACCGGTTCCACGGCCTACAATCTATCGGCGGGCGGGCCGATCTGTCATTCCACGGTTTCGTGCCTTCTGCTCACGCCGATCTGCCCCCATAGCCTCGGCATGAGACCTCTTATCGTCTCTCCTGACATCGACATAGAGGTCCTGCTTCATGTAGTGGGCAGTGGAGCAGCCCTGTCCGCCGACGGCCAGGAAACTCACACCCTTCACAACGGCGACCGGCTCTCCTTCGGTTTCGCCGACTCCTCGGTGCACCTTGTGAAGTTCCCCCATAGCAACTTCTACCGGGTCATGCGGCACAAGCTGAACTGGGGCGCGCCGGATCGGCGACGCGACGGCCGCTGAAATGCTGCTGGAACTCAGGATCAACCACCTGGCGCTTGTGGACGAGGTGATCCTCCCGCTCGGTCCCGAGCTGACCGTCCTGACCGGCGAGACTGGTGCCGGAAAATCCCTCATCGCCGGCGCCTTTTCCCTGCTCTGCGGTGGCAAAGCGGACAAGGATCTGGTCCGCCTGGGTGAGGAGAGCGCCTTCGTCGAGGGTGTCTTCGACCTCACTGCCGAGGAGACCCTTTGTGAAGATCTGGCCAGGGCCGGGATCAGGATCGCCTCGGACGGCATTTTGGTGCTCCGGCGGGAACTGCGTAACCCCGGGCGCGGGCGGGTACTGATCAACGGGCTCGTCTCGTCGCTGGCCCTCTTGCAAAGAGTGGGACCTCGGTTGCTGCTCATCCAGAGCCAGGACCAGCAGCGGGAGCTCCGCGATCCTGCCTTCGCCCGCCGCTTCCTGGACGAGCAGCTCCAGAACGGGGACCTGCTCGAGCAGATGGGCCGGCGGTGGCGAGAATACCAGCGGCTGGAGGTCGCCCTCGAGCAGCGGCGGCAGGAGGAGAGCCTGGCCCGGGAACAGCTGGAGTTGTGGCAGTACCAGTTCGAGGAGCTCAGCCGGGCGCGCCTCCGGACCGAGGAAGAGGCCGAGCTGGCGGACGCCCTCGTTCTCAAGCGTCACGCCCGAACCCTGCAGGAGGGTGTCGCCCGGGCCCTGGATTCACTGGCCGCCGGCCAGGCGCCGGCCCAGGAGCGACTCGGCGAGGCCCTTTCCGCCCTGCAGCCCCTGCAGGGCAAGAGCCCCAAGGTCGATGGTGCCGTCCGGTCCCTGCTCGAGACGGAGGAGACCCTGGCCGAGGCGATCGCGGTGCTCAATAGATTCCTGGACGGCCTGGAGGTGGATCCGGGCGGTCTGGAGGAGATGGAGGCCCGCAAGGCCCTCTACGAGGAACTGCGGCGGAAATACCGGCGTGACACCCCCGGACTGCTGGCCTTGACCGCCGCCCTGGGGGATAAGATAGAACGACAGGAATCCGCTGCTAGCGATCTCGAATCGCTTCAAGCGGAGCTGGAAAAGGCCCGCGCCGGTGTAACCGAGACGGCCGGGCGCCTGCACAAAACCAGGACCGAGGGTGCGGGCGAGATCGCCTCCCGGGCCGAGGCCTGTCTGCGTCCCCTGGCCTTGCCCCACCTGGAGGTACGGTTCGAAACCTCGCCCCGCCTGGACGCGGAAGGTCCGGTGGAGCTGGCGCGGCAGCGGTGCCGGGCCGCCGCCGACGGGTGCGATCGAGTGGAGCTGCAGGTTCGCACCAATCCTGGGGAAAGGATGGGGAACGTCGGGATAATGACCTCCGGCGGCGAGTGCTCGCGTATCCTGCTCGGCTTGATCTCGCTGGCCTCCCGGGCGGGCGGTGGGCCCCTGATGCTCTTCGACGAGATCGATTCCGGCCTGGGCATGGACACCGCCCAGCCGGTGGCGGGTCAGCTCCGGAAGCTGGCCGCCGGGGGGCAGGTAATCTGTATCACCCACTTGCCGACCATGGCTGTTCATGGCGCTTGCCACTTCAAGGTCGGCAAGCAAACCCGGGACGGCCGGACCGTGCTGAATCTCCGTCCCCTGGCGGGAGAGGATCGGGTCGCGGAAGTGGCCCGGCTGCTCGGGGGTGAGGGTTTCGCCGGTGGGGACCTGGCTGCCCAGCGCGCCTACGCCCTCGATCTGCTGGCCACTGGCTCGCTGGCCGACGCCGCCGAAGCGGAGGGCTGAGGGGGCGGAACGGCCCGGCTCAGGAAATCGGAGTTGACCGCGGGTCTGCCAGTAACCATAATTTGCGCCGATTCGGGGGTGCGCCCGTAGCTCAGCTGGATAGAGCACCAGCCTCCGGAGCTGGGTGTCGGAGGTTCGAATCCTCTCGGGCGTACCATTACCCGTTTTCTCCACCCCGCACCCCTGGCGCCATGCTGAAGTGGCTGGTATTGTTTGTCGTGTTCTGGTGGCTGGGCCGCCTGCTCTACCGGGCCGTCCGCTTTCTGGGGCACCGGCCGGCTCCGCCCGACCCGAAACCTCCGGCCACATCTGGCTCGGACTTGACGCGCCTTACCCAGCAAGAAATCAGCGATGCCGACTACGAGGACATCCCTTGACCGGAAGTCGAGCCGGGGCGGCGATGGCAGGGAACATACGAGCGAGGCGGTAGGGCCTTGATCTGGAACGTGAAAAGACCTCGTCGCAGGAGCGACGTCTTTCGTTCCCGATTCCGGGACGCGGACGGGGATTTTCCCTTGCGCCAGTACCTGCGGTGCCGGGAGGAGTTCTGGACGGGAATTCTCAAGGCGATCCTGCTCGCCGCCTTCGGGGTGACCATGGTTTTCTTCGCCCGCACCATCGGGGGCCTGTTCGAGGCCCACGGCGCCCACCTCAGCCCCTGGTATCGCCGGCTTGTTCAGTTCGGCCTGGGCGTGGTGATCCTGTTGATCGCCGGCCGGATCTGGGCCAAGATCCGCCAGGTGCGGGAGGTGCGGCAGGAGATGGCCTACCTGCAGGGCCGGATCTACGATTCCCAGGATTCATCCTGAACCGGCCAGGCCCTCGCCGGTGCTCTCCCGCCCGCGAGGGAGGATCTGGCAGGGTTCGGTTTCAGTTGTCTCGTTTTTGGCCGATGGAGGGGGTGAAAGCGGGCCCGGGCGGCGGGGGCGCTGAGCCGGTTGTACGCTATGGCCCCTGGTCGTGGAAGATTCAGAAGGAGACCTCTCGATGGAATTGAAGGAAAAGTTCGCCAGCCGAGACGCCCGGCTCGGTGTGATCGGGCTCGGCTACGTCGGTCTGCCCCTGGCCGTTTCCTATGCCAAGGCCGGCTTCCAGGTGACTGGCATCGAGCGGATGGCGGAAAAGGTCGAGTCCCTGCGCCGGGGAGAGAGCTACGTCATCGACGTGCCCTCTTCGGATGTCGCCGAGCTGATCGAATCCGGCCGTTTGCAGGTGACCTCCGATCCGGCGGTCCTCGCCGAGGTCGATAGCGTGAACATCTGCGTGCCGACCCCGCTGGGCAAGACCCGCGACCCGGACATTTCCTACATCCAGGACGCCGTGGGCATGATCGTCCCCCACCTGCACCGGGGGATGCTGATCATCCTGGAGAGCACGACCTATCCGGGCACCACCGAGGAGGTGATCCTGCCCCTGCTGACCGGCAACGGCCTGGAGGTCGGCCGGGATTTTTTCCTGGCCTTTTCGCCGGAGAGGGTAGATCCCGGCAATCCAACCTACCACACCCAGAACATCCCCAAGGTGGTCGGGGGGATAACCCAGGCCTGCTGCGAGGCGGCCACCGTGCTCTACGGGCAGGTGATGGAAACAGTGGTGCCGGTATCCTCGGCGCGCGTGGCCGAGACGGTCAAGCTGCTGGAGAACACCTTCCGGAGCGTCAACATCGGGCTGGTCAACGAGATCGCCCTGATGTGCAGCTTCATGGACATCGACGTCTGGGAGGTCATCGAGGCCGCCGCCACCAAACCGTTCGGCTACATGCCTTTCTTCCCAGGGCCCGGCCTCGGCGGGCACTGCATTCCCATCGATCCGTTCTACCTCTCCTGGAAGGCCAGGCTGGCCGGTACCGAGGCACGCTTCATCGAGCTGGCAGGACAGATCAACGGCAGCATGCCGCGGCACGTGGTGGACCTGATCACCTCCG
>CAZAHC010000050.1:0-9903 GCA_964484595.1 uncultured Fibrobacteraceae bacterium
GCAGAAAACGGTCGCCAAGCCGGCCACCCTGGAAGGGGTCGGCCTGCATTCGGGCACCGAGTCCCGGCTCACCTTTCGGCCGGCTCCGGTCAATCACGGAATCGTCTTCCAGGTCGCCGCCGCGGACGGCCCGGTGGAGATCCGCGCTCAGGTCGACAACGTTCTGGCAGGAGATGTCAGCGTTCGCCATACGACCCTCGCCGGGAACGGGGTCGAGATCCACACGGTCGAGCACGTGCTGGGAGCCCTGGCCGGACTCGGGATCACCAACTGCCAGATCGAGCTGGAGGGCCAGGAACCTCCCGAGCCTCTGGACGGGAGCGCCCTGCCCATCATCGAGCTCCTCGAGGAGGCGGGGATCGCTGATCAGGGGCTGCCGGCCCCTTATTACCGGATTCCGGGTATGATCAGCTTCCGCGAGGGTGACGTCGAGATCACGGCCGAACCGGCCGACCGCTTCCTCCTGACGTTCTACATCGCGTACGACGACCCGCTGATCGGGACCCAGCAGGCCACCTTCGAGATCACCCCGGAGATCTTCCGGCGCGAGATCGCCCCGGCACGCACATTCGCGCTCAAGAAGGAGGTCTCTGAGCTGCAGGCCATGGGGCTGGCCAAGGGGGGCACTCTTTTCAACGCCCTGGTGATCGAAGACGGTAAACTGCTTGGGGCTCAGGAGTTACGGTTCCCGGACGAGTTCGTGCGCCACAAGGTCCTGGACCTGCTCGGCGATCTCAGCCTGCTGGGCATGCCGCTGCAGGGACATGTCAAGGCGCGCTGTTCCGGTCACGCCACGAACCTGGCCTTCACGCGCCTGCTCGCCCGGCGGGAGAGCAGGTCGCCCAGCATCTACCCGCCCCGGAAACCCGTCCACTGGGATATCTGCTCCATCATGGAGGTAATGCCCCACCGCTACCCCTTCCTGCTCGTGGACCGGATCTGCGAGCTGGAACCGGGCAAGCGGGTGGTCGGCTACAAGAACGTCAGCGTCAACGAACCGTTCTTCCCGGGACACTTCCCGGGGCACCCCATCATGCCCGCCGTCCTGATCATCGAAGCGATGGCCCAGACCGGCGGGGTCCTGCTCCTGAGCAGTATTGACGACCCCAGCTCCAAGCTGGTTTACTTCAGTGGTATCGACCAGGCCCGTTTTCGCCAGCCCGTCACCCCCGGCGACCAGCTCCGTTTCGAGCTGGAGATGGTCAAACTGCGGGGGCCCATCTGCAAGATGCGCGGGGTGGCTCTGGTCGACGGCGAGAAGGTTGCCGAGGCGGACCTCATGTCCACGGTCGTTGACCGTTGAGGTCCCGCTTCGCGAGGAGGAAAAGAATTGGATCCCTTCAACATCAACAAGGTCCCGGGTCCCCGACCCCTGCGTCGGGCTGAGATACACCCCTCGGCGGTGGTCAGCCCGGAAGCCCGCCTAGGGCACAATGTCAGGATCGGCCCCCACACCGTCATCGGCGCTGACGTCGAGATCGGCCCGGACTGCGTGATCGGATCCTCCGTCCTGATCGACGGTCGCACCACCATAGGCCGCAACACCCAGATCTTCCACGGTGCCGCCATCGGCAACCCGCCTCAGGACGTCAAGTACCAGGGGGAGACCAGCTTCGTCGAGATCGGCGACAACAACGTCATCCGGGAGTATGTGACCATCCACCTGGCAACCGGCGAGGACATGAAGACCCGGGTCGGTGACGGCAACATGCTAATGGCCTACGTGCACATCGCCCACAACTGCCGGATCGGCGACGGCACCATCATCGCCAACACGGTCAATCTCGCCGGCCACGTCGAGATCGAGGATTTCGCGGTGCTGGGCGGCATCGTGCCGGTGCACCAGTTCGTCCGGATCGGCAAGTTCGCCTTCATCGGGGGCGGTAGCCGTCTGCCCCAGGACGTGCCCCCGTTCATCAAGGTGGCGGGGAACCCGGTCGAGGTCGCCGGCATCAACGCCATCGGGCTGAAGAGGCACGGCTTCAGCGAGGAAGAAGTGCTGAACCTCAAGAAGGCCTACCGGCTGCTGTACCGCAAGGGGCTCAACGTCAGCCAGGCACTCGAGCGGATTGCGGCCGAATGCCAGCTGACCAAGCACATCGAGGACCTGATGGCCTTCATCAGGAGGTCCGAGCGCGGTATCGTCCGCTAACCGGGATTCCTGCCTCGCTGCGCGATCCCGCCTCCGGTTAGGTAGGCGCCCCGACCGTGAACCGGAAAATCAGTCCTGGACGCCACATCTTCCTGTCCTGCGGTGAGGCCAGCGGTACTCGGTACGGCGCCGCAGTGATCGCCGCCCTGCGCGCGGCCGACCCCACTCTTCGTTTCTCCGCCCTTGGCGGGGCCTCCCTGGCCGCCGCCGGCGCCGAGGTCGTCCAGGACGCCGAAGGGATCTCGGTCATGGGCTGGGCGGAGGCCCTGGCGGTCTTGCCGGCCGTGCTGAAGGCCCGCCGGCGGGTGTGGCGGCATCTGGCCAGCCAGAAGATCGACCTGGTCCTGCCCGTTGATTTTCCGGGCTTCAACCTGCGGGTGGCCGGTCACGCCCACCGCCTGGGCATTCCCGTCTTCTACCTCATCCCACCCCAGCTCTGGGCCTGGGGGCAGTGGCGACTCGGCGCCTTGCGGCGGAACGTGGATCGGGTGGGTACAATCCTGCCCTTCGAGGAGGAGTACTTCCAGCGGCAGGGGTTGTCGGTGGTCCCGCTGGGACATCCCCTGATGGAAGACTATGCCGATTACCCGTTCGAGCAGGGGCTCGAGGAGCGGGAAAAGACCTTCGCCGACCCGGACGCGTCCCTGACCGTCGGGATTCTCCCTGGCAGCCGGCCCCAGGAGGTCCGGCAGCTGATGCCGGTGCTGAAGGTGGCGGCCCAGATGCTGCAGGCCCATCTGACGCCGCGACCGGTCCGGTTCGTGGTCAGCTCCGCCCCGGGAATCCGCAACACGGGCCTGCTGGGTCTGGTGGCCGCCGGCTTCGAGGTGTCCGAGGAGCCGCTGCCGCAGCTTCTACCGCGGCTTCACCTGGCCTTCGTCTGCAGCGGCACGGCCTCGCTCGAGGCTGCCCTGGCCGGGGTGCCGCACGATCTGGTGTACCGAGTTTCGCCGCTCAGCTATCACATCGCCCGCCGGTTGATCCGGGTGCGTCGGGTGGGTCTGGCCAATCTCATCCTGGGCCGGGATCTGGTGCGGGAACACCTGCAGAGCGACGCCAGCCCGGTTCCCCTGGCCCGGGCTCTGCTGCAGTGGGTGGCCGTTGCGCAGTCCCGGCAGGCTTTTTACAATGAGACACGCCGCCTGCGCAGCCTGTGCGGGGAGCCGGGGGTCTGGCGGCGGGCGAGCGAGGCGATTCTCGACTTCCTGGCGAGGAGACAGTCGGTTGGGTGAGAGACTGGTGCAAAAGGCTAAGCTGATCCTGGCGCCCCCCTTGTGGCGGTTCCTGGTGGCCACGGTGCGGGTGACGCGTATGCCGGAGCGTGGAGCCGACGCCCCGTCGGTCATCTTCGCCTGCCTGCACCGCGACATCCTGCCCGCCTTGCTCTATGTCCGGCCCGCTCGGCCCGTGCTGATGGTCAGCAACAGTCCGGACGGAGACATCCTGATCCGGACCCTGGGGCCCGGGCGCTACGGGTTCGTCCGCGGCTCGACCGGCCGGACGGGTGGTCCCGCATTTGTGCGTTTGCTGGCTGCCCTGAAGGCCGGCCACGACGTCGGCCTCGCCGTCGATGGTCCGAAGGGGCCCTTCGGCGAGATCCACGAGGGAGTCATCCAGCTTTCCCGGCTGGCGCAGCGGCCGATCGTTCCCTTGCTGATCCGGCCCCAACGGCACCGGGTGCTCGGCACCTGGGACCGCACCGTGGTTCCCTTTCCCTTCAGCCGGGTCCACGTCGAGGAGGCCGGAACGGTCCAGGTACCTGCCGCGGCGAGCGGGCCGGAGCTCGAGACCTGGCGTCGCCAGCTGGCGGAGATCCTGCTCGAGCAGGGAGGGGACTGCGCAGCCCCGCCCGCAGCTCCCGGGGGCCCGGACGCGAAGGGAGCCGAGCTTGCCGCCGGTGATTCTGGATAAGAGATCGTTTGCCGCCCGGCTCGCCGGAAGGCTCTGGGCGCGCTGGCAGGAACATCCCGGTGCCGGCGTATCCTCTCTGGCCCGGATGACGGCCGCCTGCACCGATCGCCTGCTCACCCGGCGGGTTGCCGCTCGCGGCGAGCCGCCCCCGGCCCCCTTCATTCTCTCAGTGGGAAACCTGGTGGTTGGCGGAACCGGCAAGACGCCGGTGGTTCTTGCGCTCGGGCGAGAACTGGCCCGGCGCGGCTGGCAGGGCGCCATCCTCGGCCGTGGCTACGGGTCGCCGCTGAAGGCCCCGCTGGTGGTGAACCCGGATAACGAGCAGGCCGCCGACGAGATGAGGTTCCTGGCCGCCGGCCTTCCCCGGTGGACCGTGATCCAGGCCAGGCGTCGGCGTGACGGGCTGCCGCTGGTACGGGCCCGGCAACCCGCCGTCCAGATCGTCGTGCTCGAGGACGGCCACCAGACCGCAGGCGTCCCCCGGCACCTTGACGTGGTGATCCTCGACCGCTGGACCTGCGAGGCCGAGCGCGTGGTTCCGGAGCTGGGCCTGGTTTTTCCCTGGGGGCCTTTCCGGGAGGGTACCGCCGGGGCCGCGCGGGCTGGAATCTGGCTCGTTCCCGCCAGCGACGGCCTGCCGGCCGAGGGGACGGTTTCGCCGGCCGGGGCGGCGGTTCCCGTGGTTCCCTTCGCGCGCCGGCTCTCCCTTCCCGCCGGGTGGAGGAGGGAGCGGCTGTCTGGTCTTGGGGTCCTGTCCGGGATCGCAAACCCGGATCGGTTCGAAGCGGACTGCGCCGACCTGGTGGGACGGCCCCCCGCCCTGGTGGCCCGTTTCGACGACCACCACCGGTACCGGGCGGCCGAGGTTCGCTGGCTCCAGCGGGCCGGGTCGCAGGCGGGGGTGACGGGCTGGCTGACCACCGAGAAGGACTGGATCAAGCTGCGCCGGTTCTGGCCAAGCGAGGTCCCCATTTTTCCGGTACGGCTGGATATCGACTGGCCGGGAAAGGAAACGCTCCCCGACCTGATCGAGGAGCGTTTGCGCCAGAATCCGGGCTAGCCGCTGCCCGGACCGGATCACTCGGTCACGGAAATCCCGACGAAGCTGACCATGAAGGCCCCGACCACTTCGACCACGTTGTCGGTGCCCGTCTCGTGGCCCCGGAACCGCAGCTCGCAGCTGGCCATGAAGGGCAGCTTGTCGGCGCCGTAGTAAGGCGGGCCCGAGGGCGCCAGTTCGTGGAAGAACGGCTGTTCCTTCACGTAACGATCCGCCACCAGGATGGTGACCGCGGCGTTTTCCCCGGCGGGGACCAGAACGTCGGTCGGCGCCGAGGTGAGGTTGTAATTGACCAGCTCGGCGCCCCCATCGGTCAGCGGGGTCCAGGTCAGGTCGTACTCCGTGATGTGGAAGTAGCTAAAGGGTGTATCCTCGGGCACGATGATGATGTCGTCGTAGGGCCGAGCGTGAAATTCGACGGTCACGTAATCGATGGAAAGGACATCATCCTCGGTCAGTGGCCGGCGATCCTGGCCCGCGTCCGCATACCCGGAAAGCAGGGGTGCCCCGCCGTTGATCGCGGCTACCTCCACCACCAACCGCTGCCATTCGTTGCCGGTGTGATTCGAGCAACCGGGTGTGCCAAGGAATGTGGCCACCAACACCGCAGCGGCAATCACGGCCCAATTCTTTCTGCGCAGGTCCACTTTTGATCCCTCCCGACAAAGTAAGCTCCGGGTGTCGGTACCCGGCACTACCTGAAATCTTGCAAAGCCTGTGCCATTAAGGTTTTCGCTCCCCGGGGTGAGAACTTGAGGTCTTTTTGGAGGACTCGTTTCCAGGCCACCTTGGAAACCAGGCGGGGCATTGCCGCAGGCTGCCAATCGGCACTATATTGGGTCGGTCGGGCCACCGGGTCCGGGGGCCGGCAGGCTTGCCGGCCGGAGAAACAGAAGGGAAATCAATGACCGCCAATTCGGGCGAGGACCTCGTTTTCAGCCGTTTCCTGATTGTCGGCTCAGGCATCGCCGGATTGCAATTTGCCCTCCTGGCGGCCCCGCACGGCGAGGTGCGCATCGTTACCAAGAAGAAACCCCAGGAGAGCAATACCAACTACGCCCAGGGCGGAATCGCCGCGGTCCTGTCGCCGCTGGACGATTTCGAGCTTCACGTGCAGGACACGCTGGTCGCGGGAGATGGCCTCAGCGACGAGAAAGTCACGCGGGACATGGTGTCGGCGGCCCCGCGCCTGGTCGAGCGGTTGATCGATTACGGGGTTCGCTTTTCCCGGGAGGGCGAGGGGCCGGAGGCCCCGTTCGCCCTGGGGCGGGAGGGAGGCCACAGCCGGCGGCGCATCCTGCATGCCAAGGACCTGACCGGCCGCGAGCTGGAAGCGCGTCTGCTGGCTGCCTGCCAGGGCCATGCGGACATCACGGTTGACGAGGATCACCTCGGTATCGACCTGATCCTCGGCCGGGAGCTGGGCCTGGCCGGGGCGGCGGCGGATCGGGTCGTCGGCTGCTGGGTGCTGGACCTGGATCGGCACCGCCGCCTGCCGTACCTGGCTGACTGCGTGATCCTGGCCACCGGCGGCTGCGGCAAGGTGTACAGCTACACCTCCAACCCCGACATCGCCACCGGGGACGGGATGGCCATGGCCTTCCGCGCCGGCGCCACCCTGGCCAACCTGGAGTTCGTCCAGTTCCACCCGACCTGCCTCTATCATCCCGACGCCAAGAGCTTCCTGATCTCCGAGGCGGTGCGCGGAGAGGGAGCGGTGCTGATCAACAAGCGGGGTGAGCGGTTCATGCCCCGCTATCATTCCCTGGCCGACCTCGCGCCGCGGGATGTCGTGGCCCGGAGCATCGATCACGAGATGAAGACGTCGGGGGATCTGTGCTGCTATCTCGACCTGCGCCACCTCGACCGCGAGGTGGTCGAGCGACGGTTCCCCAACCTGGTGGAGACCTGCGCCCGCTTCGGGATCGACCTGGCGGGCGAGCCGGTACCGGTAGTCCCCGCCGCCCACTACATGTGTGGCGGCGTCCGGACCGACGGGGAGGGGCGGACCGACCAGGCGGGCCGTTTTGCCATCGGCGAGGTGGCCTGCACCGGCGTGCACGGCGCCAACCGACTGGCCAGCAACTCCCTGCTCGAGGCGGTCTTCTTTTCCGAGGCCGCCGCGGCCGCCGCCGTGGCCGCTCCACCCTTCTTCGGCCCCGAGCAGCCGATCGTCCCGCCGCTGGCTCCCCTGCCGCCCGTCCAGTCGTCAGACCGGGAGGTCATCGTTCTCGAGCACGACTGGGACCTGGTCCGCCGGGTGATGTGGGATTACGTCGGGATCGTCCGCAGCCGCTCCCGGCTGAAAATCGCCCTGGCTCGGCTGCGCGAGATCCGGAGAACGGTCGAGGCTCTTTACGCCGATTCCCTGATCAGCGGGGGGCTGGTGGAGCTGCGCAACATAGCCCTGCTGGGCGAGTTGATCGTTCTGTGCGCCTGCAGCCGTCCTGAAAGCCGAGGCCTGCACTACACGGTCGATTTTCCCGGCAAGGCAGCCGGGGAGCCGGCCAACACGATCATCTCCGGGGGCGCGGTTCTGGCCGGGGAGACCGTCTGGGAGCCCGAGACGGCATGAGCTGGTACCGGACCGCTTTCGGTGGACACTATCGCTTGCTCTACCGGCATCGTGACGAGGCGGAGGCCGACCGGTGTATCGCCAGCCTGCGCCGGCTGGCCGGGTTTGGGGCCGGCCCGGTGCTGGATCTGGGCTGCGGCGCCGGCAGGCACCTGCCCCGCCTGGCCGAGCAGGTCCCGCTGGTTGTGGGTCTGGACCTCTCGCCTGCCTTGCTCGCCCGGGCCCGCGGTTACCAGGCGGATCCCGGTTCCGGGATCGCGCTGCTCCGGGCGGACATGCGGGCGCTGCCCCTGCAGCCGGGGACGGTGACGGCAGTGTTCTCGTTGTTCACCACCTTCGGCTACTTCGGCGACCTGGCGGCACACGCTCCGGTCGTGGCCGGGATCGCCTCGGTGTTGCGGCGGGGCGGGCACTGGTTCCTGGACTACCTGAACTGCGAGGTGGTGCGGCAGGAGCTGGCCGGCGGGAACGCAACCCCACGGCACCGCGAGATTCCGCCCCTGCGGGTGATGGAGACTCCCCGGCTGACGCCGGATGCCAGCGGAGTGGCCAAGGCGGTGGAAGTGGCTCCGTTGCCGGGCGCGGAAGCCGAGGCGGAGGCGCTGGGCGTACCGGCCGGTGGTCTGTACTACGACGAGGAGGTGGCCCTGTTCACCTTGCCCGAAATGGACGCCCTGGCCGCCGGAGCCGGCCTGCAACGGGTGGCCGCCGCGGGTGGCTACGGAGGCGAGCCCCTCGATCCGGCCGGGTCTTCCCGCTGGGTGCTCGTTTACCGGCGGGAGCTTGATCCCGGGGTAGCCCCGGCCCCGTTTCCGGAGGAAAGGTGATGCTCTCGATTGCGGGTGGCAGGCCGCTGACCGAGGACTCGACCCTCGGATCGATCTTTTGCCGCTGGCTCCAGGGGAACGGTCTGGTCGGCTCGGCGGAGGCGGATCTTGAGGGGATTCTCGGTGGGCCGGCAAGCGGCGGGGCCGGGTCCCGGGCCCCCGGCCGAGTCTGGCAGAACCGGGAGTGGCTGGACCGCTGGTGGGCCGAGATCCTGCCCGATCTGCCGGACGACCGGGCCCGGCAAAGAGCCGAGCAGGACCTCGCGGACCTGGCTGCCGGCAGGGCCGAGGTGGTGATCACGGGCCAGCAGCCCGGGTTCCTGGGTGGTCCTCTGTACACCCTGTACAAGGCGGCGACCTGTGTGGTGGTGGCCGAGGCCCGGACTGCGGCCGGTAGGCCCACGGTCCCGGTGTTCTGGTTGGCCGATGATGACGATGATCGCCGGGAGGCCTTCGCACCGCTACTTTTCGATCCCCGGCGGGGGGCCCTTCTCCACGGTGTCGCGCCCCCGGGTCCAGCGGACCGGATGGTGGGAGCGGCTCCCGCCGCGGAGTTGGGCGCGGGCGCTCTCGCCTGGCTCGCCGAGCGCCGGCAGGACGGCCCGCTCGCCTCGGATCTCCATCACCTCTGGCAGGAAGCGGTCGAGACCGGCCTTTCCTGGGGACGTCTGCAGCGCCGGGCCCTCTTGCGGTTCTTTCGCGACTGCGGTCTGCTGGTCGTCTCGGGCGACGATCCCGGCCTGCACGCTGCCGCCGCCGACCTGTACGGACAGCTCTGGCAAGATCGCACGGAGGTGCTCCGTCTGGGCGACCGGCGGGGGCAGGAGCTGGTCGCCGCCGGGCTGAACGCCCAGATCTCCCGCCGCAGCCTGGAGCGTTTCCTGAACCGGGCCGAGGCGGATCGCCGGCTGGCACTGGGCGCCAGCCCGGAGTCCACGCTGCCACCGGCCGCCGAGCTCCGGCCCGGGGTGGCGGTTCGCTCGCTGGTCCAGGATTGGCTGTTCGGGCCTGCGGCGGTGGTGGTCGGTCCGGCGGAACTGGCTTATCTCAAGCAACTGGAACCGTTATACGAGCGGTTCGGGGTCTGTCGGTCCGGCCTGGTTCCCCGGCTTTTCGCGCGGCTGGTTCCGGAAGGCCAGGTCGACCTGGCGAACGGGCGGAGCGCTCGCGGCGAGGATCCTGGCGCCGAGGCGGTTGCGGCGGGTGCCCGGGAGATTGCCAGCCAGGCCCGGCGAGCGCTGGCCACGGCCCTGCGCGAGGTGGTCGGGCTCGATTCACGGCGGGCGGCCAACCTGGCGGATCAGCAAGCGGAGAGGTGGGGCCGAGCCGCCGCCAAGCTGCTGGCCGGGCAAGGCAACACCGCTGGCCTGTCTGCCTT
>CAZAHC010000050.1:9913-15934 GCA_964484595.1 uncultured Fibrobacteraceae bacterium
GCGGCCCCGCCGCCTCGGGGCGGGCGGGTTAATTCACCGGGGGGGGGCCCCCCCCTCGCCCGGCTGAGCCGCCCTGGCTGCGGCCGGCCGGCAAGAGGCAGGAAAGGGTTTTGGCCTCTTACTGGGCGGCTGCCCGGTGGGGAGACTCCCTGGCCGGGGCGATCCTGGAGGCTGCCCGCCAGCACTGCCAAGAAGGCCGGAACGGAAACTGGAACGAGTTCTTGCTGAGCGTTCCTGACGACACCCGGGTTAGCCGGGTCAACGAGGGAGGGGCCAAGTGACCGTGAGTCAGGAACCGGTGGATCTGCTCTGCGTAGGCGCGCACACCGACGATGCCGAGGTCGGGTGTGGTGGCACCCTGCGCCTGCTCGCCGACCGGGGCCGATCCGTCTGGGTCTGCGATCTTACCCGGGGCGAGCTGGCCAGCAACGCGTCGACCGACGAGCGCTGGTCCGAGGCGGCCCGGGCCTCGGAAATCCTGGGCCTTGCCGGTCGGATCCAGCTGACCCTGCCTGACGGTTTTCTCGCCGAGGCCGATCCCGCCCAGACGCGAGCGGTGACGGCCGTCCTGCGCTGGCTGCGGCCCCGCTGGGTGGTCTGTGCGCCGGATCACCGTCGTCATCCTGATCACCTCGTCACCCCTTCCCTGGTGGCCCGGGCGGTGTTCCTGGCCGGACTGGCGGCCCTGACGGTCGACCCGCCGCCCCTGCGTTCCTGGCCGACAGCGATAGACTGTGCCGGCAACACCTCCTGGCGCTGCGAGGCCCTGTTCGAGGTCTGCCCGGTCGACCAGCCGCCGGCGCTGATCTTCGACTGCAGCGAGACCTGGGCCGCCAAACTGGAGGCCCTTGACTGCTATCGCAGCCAGTTCGCGCGGGACCCGGGGCGACGGCCGACCCGGATCAACGACCCGGAATGGCTGGAGGAAGTCGAGCGCCGGGGACGAACCTGGGGGGCGCGAGCCGGGGTCCGGTACGGCGAGGCGTTCCGTTCGCGGAGCGTGCCGGTCCTGACCGACCTGCCGCCGGAGAGGTGGTCGTGAGCCGCTTGCCGACCATCGGGATCACCTGCTACGCCTCACAGGGCGGCAGCGGGATCATCGCCAGCGAGCTGGGGCTCCTGCTGGCCCGCACCGGGTACGAGGTCCACTTCATATCCAGCAGCCTGCCCCTGCGCCTGCACAGTTACCAGCGAGGAATCCTCTACCATCAGGTGGAGATGGCGAACTACCCGGTGTTCCTGCACCCGCCATACACCCTCTCGCTGGCCACCAAGATGAGCGAGGTCGCCCGGCGACATCATCTCGACATAATGCACGTCCACTACGCCATTCCCCACGCGGCCAGCGCGTTCCTGGCCCAGCAGATGGTGGGGCCGCAAAACCTGAAGGTGGTCTGCACCCTGCACGGCACCGACATCACCCTGGTCGGACAGGAACCGTCCTTCTTCCCGCTCACTCGCTTCCTGATCGAAAAAAGCGATGCGGTGACGGCCGTCAGCCAGTTCCTGCGCGAGGAGACCGCGCGGGTTTTCGGGGTGCGCAGGTCGATCGAGGTCATTCCCAACTTCGTCGACACCCGGGTTTTCGCTCCCCGTGAGGATCCGGAACGGAGAGCGCAGTTCGCCGCGCCGGAGGAAACAATCGTCCTGCACGCCTCCAACTTCCGCAAGGTCAAGAACCTGCCCGCCGTGATCGAGGTCTTCGCCCGGCTCAACCAGGCCGTGCCCGGTCGCCTGCTGCTGGTCGGGGACGGGCCGCAACGGACGGTTGTCCAGGAGCAGGTTGATGCCCTGGCCCTCACCGAGCGGGTCCGCTTTCTGGGCCAGGTAGAGAGCATGGAACTGATCTACCCTCTGGCCGATCTGGTGCTGCTGCCGTCTCTCCACGAGTCCTTCGGCCTGGTGGCCCTCGAGGCCATGTCGTGCGGGGCAGTCGTGATCGCCACCGCGGTGGGCGGGACTGGCGAGTTCATCGACTCGGGCCACAACGGCTTCCTCTGCGATCCGGCCGACGTCGAGGGCATGGTGACCGTCGGCCTGCGCGTGTTGCAGGACGATTCATTCCGACGGCAGCTCGCCACCGAGGCGCGGCGGGATGCCGTCCAGCAGTTCGGCGCCCGCTGCGTGCTGAGACGGTATCTGGAGCTCTACGACCGGCTCGTTGACGGATGCGGCCCGGCGTCGCCTCGAAACGGTTGACACTCCTCCGCAGGTCTCTACAATTAACCAGTGAGAGGTGAGACTTCCCACTTCTGAGAGGAAGCGGCCCATGGAGGAATCGGCCGAGCTGATGGCAACGATCCGGACCATCGCCGACAGCCGGGGCAGGTACCACCCGAACGCCTACCTGTTCGTGCTCGAGACGCTGGAAATAGTCCTGGTCAAGATCGGAGAGCGCCGCCACATCTCCGGCGACGATCTCCTGGCCGGGATCAGGGACCTGGCGAAGGATCGCTTCGGGCCCCTGGCCAAGGATGTCCTCAACGAATGGGGGGTCCACACGACCCTCGATTTCGGCCACGCCGTGTTCCACCTCGTCGAGGCCGGGCTGCTCAGCAAGACGAACGAAGATTCCCTCTCCGACTTCATCGACAAGTACGATTTCGCACAGGTCTTCGAGGCCGGGTACTTCGAGAACCGGACCTCCTGACGGCGGCGCCGGCGGAACTTCCCGGCGGCCGGGGCGTAAGGCCTCCGCGCCCGGCCGGGTTGTTCCCCGGATTCCAGCCTGACCTTTCCGGCGGCCAAGACCGGTCTCGCCTGCCGGCGGTGCCGGTGGCGATCGAGCGAAGGAGATCACATGCCCGCGACGCTGTTCCTGGCCGCCCTCGGGTCGCAGGACCTGCTGGGCCTCGTGGCCGACATGACGGTTTTCGGCAAGTTCATCCTGCTTGTGTTGCTCGTCATCTCGGTGATGTCCTGGGCGGTCCTGATCGAGAAGGCGCGCCTGCTCTCCCGCTTCCGGCAGGGTCACCTCGCTTTCTGGGATCGGTGCGAGGACTGGCTCGCCGGCAAGTGCGAGCGCGAGGAGATTGTCGGCTGGTGTCGCGAGAACAGCGACCTGCCGGTCTCGAACATGGTCCTGCAGGCCGAGGGTCTGCGCACAATGGGAGCAGTGCGCCGGGCCGCGGAGAGGGTGGCCTACACCGAGGTCGAGGGGATGGAGCGTTACCTGATCCTGCTCTCGACCACCGTCACCATCGCCCCCTTCCTGGGCCTGATGGGCACGGTCTGGGGAATCATGACCTCGTTCTGGGACATGTCCACGCTGCGCAGCGCCAACCTGACCGTTGTTGCCCCGGGAATCGCCGAAGCCCTGACCACCACCATCGCCGGTCTGGCCACCGCCATTCCGGCGGTGATCTTCTACAACATGCTCGTGCGCAAGATCAACCTGATCGGCAACGAGATGGAACGACTGCGCACCATCCTGGAGGAAGAGCATTCCGGCCGGACCAGCGATGAGCGCCTGCGGCTCGCCGCGGCCCGGCGGCCGGAATACCGGACCGAGGAGCGGATCTGATGGAGAAGAGGAGTGGTTTCCGTAGCCTGGCCGAGATCAACATCACCTCGCTGGTCGACGTCACCCTCTGCCTGCTGATCATCTTCATGCTCACCGCTCCCTACATCCAGGGTGGCGTGGAGGTGAACCTGCCCGAGGCCGACACCAGCCAGGTGATCGTCGAGGAAGGTCCGGTCATCTCGATCACCGCCAACCGCCAGATCTACTTCGAGGAGGACGCCGTCACCCTCGAACAGGTCAGTTTGTATCTCGAGCCGCTGCGGCCGCAGCGGCAGACCCTGCCGATCTATCTCCGGGCCGACGCGGAGATTCCGTACGGTTTCGTCTTGAAGGTCATGGCGGCGGTCGAACGAGAGGGATTCCAGAACCTGAGCCTCGTCGCCGACCGGGAGACCTGAGGCCGATCCCCCGGCAGTGAGCAGCTCCCGGGGCGCGAGGCCCGGGAGCGCGGAGTCCAACGAGGAGATCCAGTGCGCAGCGGGTTGCCATACTCCCTGGTCATCCACGCCGGGCTGCTGGCGGTGGTATTTTTGTTCGGGGCGCATGTGAGCCAGCGGCCGGTCGATACACGCCATGTGATCCGGGTGCGGCTGGCGGAGCTGCCTCGCGAGGAAACCACCACCCCAGCGGAGGAACCATCGCCCATCCACAAACCCGAGCCGGAAAAGCCCAAGTCCCCGGAACCGCGTACGGTGCCGGAACCGGTCGCAGAGGTTGTCGAACCGCCCGTGGAAAACCCCGAACCGGAGGTGGAGACCACCGCGGCGGACCCCGAAGCGGCTCCTCCGGAGCCCGCACTGTTGCCGACCTCCTCGGAGCCCACCGCCGCCGAGACCGACAAGCCGTTTCCCTTCGCCTGGTATCTCACGCTGATCGAGGGACGGATCAGTCGCCACTGGAACCCGCGCCAGCTCGGTTTCCGGGACCGCGCCGAGCGAACCTGCAAGGTCCACTTCTTCATCGAGAGAAGCGGCGCCATTTCCCGTGTCACCCTCGTCCAGGGATCGGGGGTGCAGCTCTTCGACCGGGAGGCGCTGCGCGCGGTGCAAGCTGCCCACCCCTTGCCCAAGCTGCCCGCGAAGTTCGCCGCGCGGTCGCTCGGCGTGACCTTCTACTTCACCCTGAGGTCTGGCCTGTGATTCGCTGCTCTGTTCCTGCTCCTCGCCGCGGGCTGGCCCTATGGCTGGCGGTGCTGGCGATTCCCGTGTGGCTGGTGACTCCTGCGCTCGCTCAGCGCGGCAACCCCGAGGTCGAGATCGGGACCGTCCAGGTCGCGTTCCGGAAGATCGACATCCTGGTCGGCGAACTGGAAGTGCTTTCCGGAGGGCAGTCCGCGACCGACCTCGCCGGCCGTGTGCGCGGGATCCTGATCCAGGATCTGCGGTACAGCGGCCTGTTCCGGATCGGCGCCAGCGAGGCCGACGGGGACAGCCTGGACCTGGAATTCGCCATCGAGGGCACGGTGGAGGGCCGGCTGCCGGGAGCCGATCCCGGCGCGGAGGAGGCGCCGCCGGTCCTGACCCTCAAGCTCCTGTCCTATCCCGAGCGACAGCTCATTCTCCAGAAGGGGTACCGGCCGCGTCCCGAGCAGCAACGGGTCAGTGCTCATCATTTTGCCAACCAGGTCATCGATCTGCTGGCGGGGGAGGGGCAGGGCATCAGCCTGACGCAGGTTGTTTTTTCCCGCGGCTCGGGCGACCGGCGCGATCTGTACGTGGTCGATTACGACGGCGCCAACCTCCTGCGGGTGACCGCCAACCGGACCCTGAACCTATGTCCGAGCTGGTCTCCCGACCGCAAGCACATCGCCTTCACCTCGTACAACGAGGGTCACCAGGGGGCGTACCTGCTGGAGACCGCCTCCGGCGAGGTCCGGCAGCTCATCGCCACCCAGGGTCTCAATCTGGGGGCGAGCTGGCACCCGGACGGCCAGGAGGTGATCCTCTCGCTCTCGAAGGACGGCAGCCCGGACATCTACCGGATCGATCTGGACGGCATCGTCAAGCGGCGGCTGACCTTCTCGCCCGCCATCGAGATCTCGCCCTGCTGGTCCCCGGGCGGGCTGGACGTCGTTTTTACGAGTGACAGGACCGGCACCCCGCAGTTATATATCATGGACGGCGAGGGCGCTGGGCGGCGTAGATTGACCTTCGAAGGCCGTTACAACGACTCGGCCGTCTGGTCGCCCAACGGCGAGCAGGTAGTGTATGCCTGTCGCGTGGGGAACTTCACGCAGCTGGTCCTGATCCAGACCACTGGCGAGAACCGGAGGGTCCTCACCGACGGTTCCTGGCGCAGCTGCGAGGATCCGAGCTGGGCGCCGGACGGGCGGCACGTGGTTTTCGCCTCGGACCGCACCGGCGTCTTCAAGCTCTACGTGATGGATGTGGTCGAGAGAAACGTCCGACAGCTCACCTTCGGCCCCGAGCCGGACATCACTCCGGCCTGGTCTCCCTGAGCGTCGGAGCACCGGACGTCAATCCGAAAAGGAGTCGAAC
>CAZAHC010000051.1:0-15880 GCA_964484595.1 uncultured Fibrobacteraceae bacterium
CGCTCCGGGTGCCAGGTCAGGAAGAACTTGAGCGGCTGCAGGTTGTTGCCCGAGGCGGAGTGGCGGGCCAGGTCGACCAGGTCGTACAGGGTCTCCCGGTCGATGGCCACGTCCTCGTAAAACCGGCGGTAGCTGCGGTTCCGGCGCACCAGATCGGAAAAAGATTCCATGACGTCTACCCCTTGACCGAACCCCCGGCCGGACGCGAGAGGCGGTAGTCCACCAGCCGGTTCAGGGCCGTCACCGCCCGTTCGGCGGTGGTGAAGGTGGGAATGCCGCCCTCCTCGAGCTCTTCCACCAGGGGGTTGTACATGGTGCCGGCGTTCACCGAGACCACTACCGGCTTGTCGGCGCGCCGGCTCTGCCGGATGATCCGGTTGGCGATGTTCTCCTCGTCCTGCTCCATCTCCTCCTGCTTGGTGCGCAGCATGATCGTGTGCGGCACGATCGAGATGAAGAGGCTGTCCACCCCCGGGTCCTTCAGCAGCAGCTCGATGCAGCGATCGAACAGGGCGTCGTCGGCCATGGGGGTCAGGTCCAGGAACGGGTTCACGCCCACGAAGGGGGGCAGGGCCTGGCGGAGCTGGTCCGCGGTCGCGGGCGCGAAATCGGCCAGCACCAGGCTGCCGATGTTGTCGGCGGCGTACGTGCTCTCGAAGCCGGCGTTGACGACCCCGGCGATGCGCCGGCCGCCGACCGCCTTCTCGCCCATCAGGGCGAAGATCTTGATCAGGTCCTTGTGGTCCAGGATGTTGTCGGCGACGATGGCGCCCGCCTGCTCCATCGCGGCCAGCGCCACCTTGTAATCGCCCGTCATCGAGGCGGTGTGGGAAGCGGCGGCGCGCGAGCCGGCGTCGGTGCGGCCGGCCTTGTAGACGATGACCGGCTTGGTCGACTGCTTCACCGCGTCGAAGAACTTGCGTCCGCCACAGGGCTTGAAGCCCTCGATGTAGAAGGCGAGCACGTCGATGTCCGGATCGTTCTGGAAGTAGACCGCCAGGTCGCCAGGGTCCACGTCCAGCTGGTTGCCGTAGCTGACCACCACCCGCGGGTAGATGGCGCTCTTGAGCTTGTCCAGCTCCGTGACGCCCAGCGCCCCGCTCTGGGTGAGCAGGGCCACGTTCGACTCCTGCTTCGGCAGGTACTCGAGCTTCTCCTCGGGGACGAACAGGGTGTTGAAGCCGGCCTGCCGGTCGGTCGGGGCGCGGAAGATCCCCAGGCAGTTCGGACCGATCACCCGGATGCCGGTGCCGACCAGCAGCTCGGTCAGCTCGTCCTCCAGCGAGGAATCCCCGTGCACCTCGCTGAAGCCGCCCGGGATCAGCACGATCCCCTTGGCGCCCTTCTCCTTCGCCTCGGTGACCACCGCCGCCGCGAACTTCGCCGGCACCGTCACCACCACCAGGTCGACGCTGGCATCGATATCGGTCAAGTGCTCGTGCAGGGGGTACTCCTGCCCGGCGATCCTGGCCTTGCCGCCCTTGGGGTTGACCAGGAAGAGATCCTGCCGGCCGAGGTTGTGCAGCAGGGTGGCGATGTTGTTACCCGTCTTGCTGGCGTCGGTGGCCGAGACCCCGATCACCGCGATGCCCTCGGGCCAGAACACGTGCTCGAGGCCGCTGGCGTCGGGGCTGGTCAGCAGGTCCAGCCTTCTGGTCGCCGGCAAGAAGTTGGCCAGGCCGTCGATGGCCATCAGGTTCCCCTCGAAATCGAAGACGAAGGGGTTGATCTCGAACTCGGAAAAGATGAACTCCAGTGGCTCGGGATTGAGGCTCGAGTAGTGGCTGAACAGCAGGTTGAAGCGGTAGAGGGCGTCGGCGATCTGGTCGGCTAAGGCGAGGTTGCCCTCCTCCTGGTACTTCAGGATGATGCCGGTCGTGCCCAGCAGCTCGCGGCACTCGTCGCGGTCCAGCGGCAGCAGGCGGACGTTGGGCGAGGAGAAGTGGCGGGCGAAGTGCTCGGCGTCGGTGCCGCCCTTGCTGAAGGAGACCTCGGGGCCGAAGGCCCGGTTCTCCTTCAGGCCGATCAGTACCTCGTTGCCCAGGTCTTTCGAGTACTCGACGAAGCTGGTGAGCAGGAAACCGTCGATCCGGGGCGGGCGCTCGGCGAAGCTGGGGTGGGCGAGGATCCGCTCGCGCATGCGGCGCATGTCGGCGCGAATGCGCTCCCGGTCCCGGACCACCTTCCTGACCCCGCCCACCCGCGTCTTGTGGGGGATGTCCCCCGAGACGATCTTCAGGATCAGGTGCTCCGACCCGAACTCGCAGAGCATGCCCCCGACCAGCTCGTCGGGGTCGCTGACGAAGACGTAGGTGGGCACCTGCAGGCCCAGCGCCTGCAGGATCTGGTAAACTTCGGGTTCGAGCAGGTTGCCCCGCCCGGCGGCGGCGGCGTTGGCCAGCAACCCGTCCACGACCTCGATCTGCTCGGCAGTCAGCTTCTCCGGCATCCGAATCTTTCCTCCTGATAGAACTTGGACCGAGCCTGGGCTCGGTCCAAGATAATCGTTCCGCTGGAAATCCGAAACCGCCGTTAGTCTTGCTTGGGCTGGCCGAGCACCGCGGCGAAGGCCTCGTCGTCCATCGGGTGGCCGGCGGCGATGAGCTGCCGGTACTTCACGAAGTCGATCACATCCTGCCCGGTGAGCTTGCGGGTGTTGAAGGCGTTGAAGCCGAGCAGCGCCTCGTTGGCCATGTTGGCCGACAGCCAGTGGCGGTTGGGCACCTTCATCATGTCCCAGAAGAACCGTTTTTTGGACCGGATCCCGTCGATGGACTTGATGACGCAGCCAGGGAACAGGTTGGTCAGGCGCCAGACCACGGCGGCGACCTCCTTGTCCAGACGCTCAAAATCGGTGCTGCCGCTCTTGAGGGTGGCCTTGGCGTCGGCCGCGTCCTGGCCGGTCTTGAATTCCCCGTAGACGATCTCGCCGTCATCGACGAAGCGGTCGGTGATCACCAGGGGGTTGCGGACGAATTCTCCGTCCACCTTCAGCACCGGCACCGTCTTGGTGATCAGGCCCTTCATCTTCATCTTGTACGAGCTCCACATCTCGCAGGAGACGCAGTTCCACATCGCGTCCTCGATCGACAGCATCCAGGGCAAGAAATCGGTCGACCCGCCGTCCGGCGCCGACCCGTGCTTGGGGCCGGCCTGGCCGAAGACCGCCAGGTCCGAAGCGAGGGTGAAGTCGCAGGCCATGCCGATCTCCTGGCCGCCCGCCACGCGCATCCCGTTGACCCGGCAGATGGTCGGCTTCTTGCAGCCCAGGATCGCATCGACCATGCCGATGAAGAGATCCATGTACTCGCCGTACTCGTTCTGACGCCGGCTGTAGTACTCGGCGTACTCCTTGGTGTTGCCGCCGGTGCAGAAGGAACGGTCGCCGGCGGCGGTGAACACGGCGGCCACGACGCTGCGGTCCAAAGAAGCGGCCTGGAAGCCGGCGATGACCCCCTTGACCATCTCGGTGGTGTAGGAGTTGAACTGGGCCGGGTTGTTCAGCGTGATCCAGGCGCTGTACAGGCCCTCGACCGGCTCACCCTTGCGGTCCAGCACCGGGCGCTTCTCGAAGACCGTGCAGGGGGCCTCGGTACCCCAGTGTTCGGGGCCGAAGATTGTGTGGTCCTTGATCTGATCGTCGCGGGGCAACCATTCGAGCGCCATCGGCCATCCTCCCCGGAAAGTTGGGAACAAGTTGCAACCGTACCGTTTTCGCGCCGGAGCACAGGCGCCGGCAAGGGCTTCTTTGCCAATTCACGCCGGGAGTGTACCCTAGGTCGTTCCGCGGCGCAACGAAGGGCTGCCCCCGGCCCCGATGGCCGGGGCGGCTGGTTTCCGGGGGCTGCTTTTCCTAAATATAGAGGGGGCCGTTTCCCGACTGCAGCCACTAGGGCCGCATCAACCAGGGAGCAGCGTGTGTCCGAGAACTCCGCCCGGCCCACGACACCAGCCGGGTTTGCCGAGCCGGGAACCCCTGACCACCGGCGAAAGAGGACCTTACCCGGGCTTCGCCCGGCTGTCGCTTTGCTGAGCCTCTGGCTCCTTGCCGGCGGGGCGGAGGCGGGGCTGCGGCAGCCTGTGCCCGCGGCGGTGGTCCTGGCCGGGGCCGAGGAGCTGACCGGCCGGGATTGTCTGGTCCGTCTGGCCAACCTGCCCCGGGTGCGGCTGGCCGCCGAGGCGGCGGGCGGCAAAGCGGGTGGCCCGGGCGAGGAGGCCCTGGCCGGCGTGGTGGTGGTGCGGCTGCCGGCGCCGGCTGCCGACCGGGCCTTGCCGGCGGTGGCTTTCCCTGCGGACCGGGTGGCGCAGGCGGCGGCGCAGCTCGGGATCACTGGCTGGGCGCGCTGGCGGGACGGCGACCCGGAGCATCCGCTGGGGAACATCCTGCTCATCTTCGGCGACGGTTCGCAAACGCCGCAGGAGATGGCGCGCCGGTGGCGGACCTGGACCGACGTCCTCTTCGCCGAACCCTACTTCGTTTTTCGGACCTGCCTGGTCCCGGACGATCCGCTGGTCGCTTCGCAGGAGCACCTGCCGGCGGTGAACGCGTTTGCCGCCTGGGACCTGCAGCTGGGCGAGCAGAATCCGGTCCTGGTGGCGGTGGTCGACGGCGGCGTCCAGATCGACCACCCCGATCTCGCCGCCAACGTGGCGGTGAACCAGGCCGACCCGCCCGACGGGATCGACAACGACAACAACGGATTCGTCGACGACACCCTGGGCTGGAACTTCGGGACCGGCGAGGGCGACCCCGGCGCCTTGCAGGAGACCACGCCGCTCGCGGTCAGGCACGGCACTCACGTGGCGGGCATCGTGTCGGCGGTCTCGGACAACGGCTTCGCCGTGGCCGGCGTCACCTGGAACAACCCCGTGCTCTGCGTGGCGGCCAACCACCCCACGGTGGACGACTGGGTGCTGTACGGTTTTCAGGGGATTCTCTACGCCGCCGAGCGCGGCGCCCGCGTGATCAACTGCAGCTGGGGGCGGGTCGGCCTGGCCTCGCTCCTGGAGGTGGCGGTCCTCGATCACCTCGCCGGCCTCGGCGTGGTGGTGATCGCTGCCGCCGGCAACGTGAACAGCTCCTTTCCCTTCTATCCCGCCGCCTACGAGAACGTCTTCGCGGTGGCCAACGTGGACTCCGGCGGCGTGCGCAGCCCATCGTCGAACTTCGGGCTCTGGGTGGATCTAGCCGCTCCGGGCGTGCACGTGCTCTCCCTCTTTCCCGACGACCAGGTCGGCTACCTGAGCGGCACCTCGATGGCCAGCCCCGTCGCGGCGGGCCTGGCCTCGCTGCTCTGGGGAGCGGAACCGGCCCTGGCCCTGGAGGCGCTGCAGCACCGCCTGCGCGTCTCGTGCGGCGCCCTGGACGAGCTCAATCCCGATTTTGCCGGGATGCTGGGCAGCGGCCTGGTCGACGGGCCCGCGGCCCTGACCTACCAGGGGCCTGGTTATCGCCTCGTCGAGGCCGCCGTCACCGACGCCGACGGCGACGGGTACTGCGAGCCCGGCGAGACGATCGATCTCGACCCGCGCTGGCAGAACGTCCTGCAGGCCGGTAGCGGCGCCGTCACGGTCACTCTCACCGTGGCCGGAGATCTGGCCGCCGTGCTGCAGGGCGAGGCCTCGCTCATCCCCCTGGCCTCGGGCCAGAGCGGGCGCTGCGACGGCTCGTTCCGGATCGCCGTCCATCCGGCCACTCCCGCCGGCACCGAGCTTTCCCTGGTCTGGGCCCTCACGGGCAGCGGCGCCGACGCGGACTACCGGGATCGCCAGGTTTTCCGCCTGGTCGTGTCCCCGCTGTTCGTGGACCTGGCGGCCGGGGAGGTGAAGGCGACCCTCTGCGGCAACGGGCGGCTCGGTTTTGCCGGGATCGGCGGCGGCAACGGCCGTGACGGCCTGGGCGTTCGCTACCAGCCGGTCGGTCAGACGCAGGGGGAGGGCCCGCTGGGCAATCTCCTGTTCGAGGGCGCCCTGCTCGTCGGCACGGACGTCGATCACATCAGCGATGCGGCCCGCTATTCGAGCCTGGGTCACTTCGAGCGGGATTTCGTGCCCCTCACCGCCGAGGTCACTCCCCGCCTGCTGCCTGACGTGCGCCTGCAGGGCGGCGCCCTGCTGGCCCGGGCCGGGGCGGAGTTCGTCGATTCGCAGGCCATCTACCCTCTGCCGATCCTCGTACGCTGGCAGCTGCTCAGCCCGCCCGCGGGGCAGGGGGCCACCGGCTGTCTGCTGTTCGTCTCGGTCGTCAACCAGGGTGCCGCCACCTTGGACGACCTGCATTACGGGTTCTTCCTCGACTGGGATCTCAATGGCGGCGGCTTCTTCCCCGCCTTCCGCAATAACACAACTCTATACCAGGACGGGGACGACTTCGCCTCGGTCTTCCGCTCGGGCGAACCCGATGGGGTGACGGTGACAACCACCCTGGTCGCCGCAGGCCTCGAGCCGACCCACTTCCGCGCCATCGACAACCCGAGCGAGGAGGAATTGCCCGATTCGAACTGGGGCATCTACGACGGCTTCTGGCCCGAGGAAAAGTGGGACGCCCTGACCGACCGGGAAGGGCCCCAGGAGGCCGCCGACACGGACATCAGCCAGTTCTGGGCGGCCGGACCGGTGTCGCTGGCGGCGGGCGATTCGGTCCGCTTCGTGCTCGTTCTCTCGGCCGGCCAGGGAGTCGACCAAGCCGCGGCCAACGTCCTGGTGGCGGCGCAGCTGGCCGAGCAGGTCCTGGCAGAGCAGGTCTGGGGCCCCCCCGAGCTGCCTTTCCAGGTCGGTTTGCCGGCGCCCAATCCCTGGAACGAGCGGGTCAGGATCCCCGTGTTCGGGAATCCCCTGGTGCCCTGGCACCTCTTGGTCTACGATCTGCGCGGGCGGCTGGTGTACCGGTCCGGGCCCACCCTGCAGGGGGCCGAGGGGTTGCTGACCTGGGACGGCTGCGACCAGCGCGGAGCCGGCGTGGCCAGCGGCCTCTACCTGCTGCGCCTGGGCCAGGGAGACCACGTCGTTACCCGGAAGAGTGTCCTCGTCCGCTGACCATTTGGTTTAGCTCTCCCCGTGATCTGCCGACCTGTTCAGGGATGGGGACTGGCGGGCTGTGTGCCTGGCCCTTCACGTGACGGCCGTTTGCACCGGCCGGTTTTGCGGTCCCGGCGTTGCCGGACAGGAGCCTGATGATGAAAAAGTTCTGGATCGTCTTTTGCCTGGTCGCCGTGATCATCGGTGGCACCCTGCTCTTCCTGTGGCATCTGGTCAACCGTCTCGAGCGCGGTCCCGAGGTCCTGGGGGGCGTCCTGGTCTGGTGCGTCGATCAGCCCTACGAGGAGGAGAGGGACGACTCGCTGGTGGCGCAGTTGCTGCGGGGACGGGCTCCGGTGGTGCGGGAGCTGGTCTTTTCCCTCACCCGCGCCGCCGAGGACGACCAGATCGAGGCCTTGCTGCTGGACATCCAGGCCTTGCCGGTTGACTGGGCCAAGGTGGAGGAGCTGCGGAGCGCCGTGCAGGCTTTCGCCGCCTCGGGCAAGCCGGTGGTGGCTTATCTCGAGGGTGCCGGCACGAAGGAGTACGCCCTGGCGGTGGCCGCCGACGAGGTCGTCCTGGCCCCGGAAGCGGCGCTACTGGTGCTGGGCGTGAGCGCCGAGCTGAGCTTCCTGAAGGATACGCTGGCGAAGCTGGGCATGGAGGCCGACTTCGTGCACGTCGGCAAGTACAAGTCCGCGCCCGAACAGCTGACCCGCTCCAGCGCGTCGCAGGCGAACCGGGAGATGATCGAGGCGATCGTCGAGGATCGGTATCGGTGCCTGGTGGACATGATCGCCGCCGGTCGCGGCCAGAGCCCCGCTACGGTCGAGGCCTGGATCGACGGCGGCATCTACGACGCACCGACCGCCCTGGCGCAGGGTCTGGTCGATACCGTTCTCTGTCGGGAAGAAATCCTGGAAACCCATTTCGACGGCGACACCGTCACCGAGCTGGATGCCTACCTGCTGGCCCGACCGCGCGGGGACGTCGCCGCCAGGGTGGCTCTCGTTTACGCCACCGGCACGATCCTCCCGGGGGAGTCCCGCTGGGACAAGTGGCAGGGCAAGTCCGCCGGCAGCGTGACCGTGGTCGAACAGCTCCAGGCCGCCCGGGAGGACGAGGACATCGCCGCCGTGCTGTTCCGGGTGGACAGTCCCGGCGGCTCGGCCCTGGCCAGCGACCTGATCTGGCACGAGGTCGAGCGGGTGGGAAAGGAGAAACCGGTGGTGGTGTCGATGTCCGGCTACGCCGCCTCCGGCGGATACTACGTTTCCTGCGGCGCCGACTCGATCTTCGCCGACCCCGGCACCCTGACCGGTTCCATCGGAGTCTACGCCGGCAAGATCGACCTGAAGGGTTTTTACGACAAGATCGGCCTCAAACGCGAGTTCGTGACCCGGGGCGAGAACGCGCTCCTGTTCAGCGACAACGCCACCTTCACCACCAAGCAGCGGGACCGCTTCCAGGGCCTGCTGTCAAATTTCTACGAGCGCTTCCTGGCCAAGGTGGCCGCCGGGCGCGGCCTGAGCCGGGACGAGGTTGCGGCCGTGGCCGAGGGCCGGGTCTGGACCGGGGCCCAGGCGGTGGAGCACCGGCTGGTGGATGGGCTGGGCGGTTTGCCCCGGGCGGTCACCGCCATCAAGCACCTGATCGGCGTCGACCCGGCCGACAAGGTGGCCCTGATCAGCTACGAGCGCCAGCTCTCCCTGCTGGAGAGGATGGTGCTGCGGAGCCTCAACGATCTGGGGGCCGCCAATGCCGTTCCGCTGCCTGCCTCGATCGTCGAGGCGCTGGCCGCCGACGGCACCCTCGCCGTCCTGCCCCTGCTGGACGGCAGGCCCCTGGCCTTGATACCCTTCCGGATTCATTTCCGTTGACCGGTCGTAGATCCACAGGTCCAGACCCTCGGGCAGCAGGTTCCACAGGCGGAAGGCTCGTCGTTCGTCCTGCGACGGCTCGTCGACGATCGGCGGGGCGCTTCCCCACAGCACGTGGTGGCGATCCTTGCTGTGTCCCCAGAGGAAAAGGGTGTGGGCCAGCTCGTGGATCATTCCCCGCACCGCATAGGGCCGATCGCACAAGTCGTCGTAGTTGTCGCCGGCCAGCAGGTTGATGCGCAGGGGATTCCCTTGGCCGTCCAGCCTCACCACCGCCACCGAGAGCGCTGGGCGCCTGATATGTCCCGCGAAGTGAACCAGCCGCACCCCCCAGGGCGACCGTGGGTCCCACCGGAAGAGGGGCTCCGGTTCACCCTGGTTCCAGATCTCCATGGCCTCGTACAGGCAGGCGGTGAGATCGACCTCCCCGCTTACCGCCTCGCCGGCCTTGATCGGAACGGGAAATTCCGGCCAGTGAACCACCCGCTGGGCAAAGCGCGGGGTGGTCAGCTCCTGGAGCAGTTCCAGCAAGTCGGCGTAGTAGGCGGAGTCCACCCGCAGCCGGGGCAGGGGCAGCAGCTGGGGTGGCTCGACCACCGGCCAGGTGATGGTCAGCGAATGCCATCGCCCGGGATCGGCGGGAGTGAGGCTCAGCCGGACGGTGTCGGCGCCCGCCGGCAACGATGCCCGACCTGCCCCGGGGTAGGTCCAGTAGGCCCGCAACCCCACCAGGGCCAGCTGGGCCGTCCCACCGGTTTGCTGGCTGTCCGGGGCGGAACAGGTCCAGGACCAGTCCCAGCGGCCGTCCGTGAGGTTGAGAAACTCATGGAGGGATTCGGGGTAAGTTACTGTGTTGGCGAGAGGTGAGTAGCTCCCCCGCTTTCCGGCTGGAGATGGCTCCTGGAGCGAATCGCAACCGGTGCCGCCCAGCAGGACGGCCACGAGGCAGGATTGGCAAAAGTAACTGCTCAGGATTTTTCTCACGTTACCGATCCTCCATTTAAATCCGAGGTGGCGAGGACGCCGCCTCGTCATCATGTTTCGTGCCCGGGAGGGAGACGGCCGCGGCCGCGGTGGCAGATACGGTTGCGTTTGTCGGCTGGGGGCTGAGTCGGGCGGTAGCGGCCCGACGGCGCGGGCGCTGGACCCGGAAACCGTCGTTTACTCGGCTGGCCCGGGTCGACAACGGCGGTTGACCGCCGGGGTGTCCGGAACCCGAGCCTCGGTTGCGGAGAGATGGAGGATGGGCTAGCCTGTGCCACGCCTGGCCAGGCGGCCGGGCCGGTTCGCGAGGCCTTTCAACGTGAGCGAGAGAGTACCGATGGACCCCTTCGCCGAAGAACAGACGAGCAACGGTTCCGGCTTCGATCCGCGGCAGCTGTTGCGCCTTTTCCTGCGCCGCAAGTGGCTGTTCATCGTTCCCTTTTTCCTCTGTCTGGCGATGGCCGGGGTGGCCATCAAGATCCAGACCCCCATCTACTATTCCTCCGCCCAGATTCACGTGGTTCACGAGGCGACCTCGGTCAGCGTCCTGCCGCGTGAGGTGTCCCGGTACGGGCGGCGGGACCGGGACCGGGAGGTCTTCACCAACATCCAGATCATCCTGACCGGTCCCAAGTTCCTCGAGAGCGTGGTCCGGGAGATCAACATTCACCGCTGGGACACGAGCCTCCCCGACAGCGCGGTGATCGGCGGGGAGCAGGCCAGCCTGGCCGAGGATGCTCGCATCAGGTCGGCGGCCAACCGGCTGCACGGCCAGATCAGGGTTCAGCAGGACGGTGCCCACCTGTTCAGCATCGGCGTGCGGGATCCCGATCCCCAGCGGGCGTACCTGCTGACGCGTGTGATCCTCGATCGCTTCCTGGAGGAGGAACGCGCCACCCGGCTCGCGCCGGCGACCACGACCCGGGATTTCCTGGAGAGACAGCGCGAGGTCTTCGCGGAGGAGCTTTCCGAGGCCGAGAACCGGCTTCACAACTTCCAGCGCTCGATGCTCTCGGAGACCCTGGCCGGGAACCCGATCAACGAGCAGAACCTGACCCTGGCCGAGACGTCGCTATCCCGCCTGCGCACCCAGTTCTTCGATAGCGAGACCTCGGAGCTGTTCGCGGCCGAAAGGGAGGCGAAGGCGGTTCTGGGCAGCTTGCCGTCGGTTGTGGAAGTGACGCAGGACTCCGAGATCGCCAGCCTGGTGCGCGAGCTGGCCACCCTGGAATACGAGCAGGCGCTGGGCCTGGCGACGGCCGGCGGTCAGGCGGCCCGCCAGGACGCCATCGGCACCCTGCGGATCCGCCTCAACGGTATCCTCGAGGCCAGGACGACCCGCCAGTACCCTCAGCTCGGGCGGATGGATCGCAACAAGGTCTCGCGCTTCCTGTACCTGCGCGTTTTCCGGGACGTCCACCAGCAGGTGATATCCCGTTTCGATCAGGATATTCAGGCTTTCAAGGAATTCACGACCAGACAGCCCGAGCAGTCGGCGGAACTGACCAGGCTCCAGCAGGAGGTCGAGACCGCGCGGGAGATGCTGCTGGCGATCCGCCGGGATATCTCCCAGGAGAACTTGCGGCTGGAAGCAAGCCTGTCCGAGATCGGCTACAAGATGGTCGTGCGGCGGGATCCGCGGCTGCCCACCTACCCGATCGAGCCCAACAAGGTCAAGCTGGCGTTCCTCGGTTTCGTCCTGGCTTTTTGCCTGGGCGGCGGGCTGGTGGTTCTCGCGCACCTGCTGGACCGCTCGTTCCATTCCGTGGCGGAAATCGAGAAGACCCTGGGCCTGGCGGTGATCGGCACCCTGCCCGTGGTCGAGAACGAGTTCTTTGCGAAGCAGCGCCTGCGGCGGGTCTGGACCTGGACCATCCTGACCGTGGCCATTCTGATGGTGGCCGCCGCTGGCCTGCTCTTTCTCTATCCCCGCCTCAGCTGAGGGCTGCCTCGTCGAAAGGCCCGCGATGCGCAAGCAGAACCAGAAGCCGGAGCAGAACCACGAGCTCTTCGACATCGAGTCGCCCATGGCCATCGAGCTACGGCGGATCATGATCCGTCTCAGCCGCACGCTGAACCTGGACCGCAAGCGGTGTCTGATGGTCACCAGCGCCGAGCGGGGGGAGGGCAAGAGCCTCTTTTGCCTGCACTTCACCCTCGTGCTGGCCCACCACTTGAAGAAGAAGATCCTGCTTGTCGATGGCGACATCAGGAGGCCCGTCCAGCACTCGGTTTTCCAGGTGGCGCGCTCTCCCGGCCTCGCGGAGCACCTCACCGACAACGGCGGCCCGCCGGTGGTGCCGCGTCCCACCACGGTTCCAAACCTCTTCTTCCTGCCCGCCGGGGCGGCGGGCCAGCACCCGAGCCGGCTCTTCAGCGGCGGCCGGTTCCGGTCTGCCATCCGGGGTTTCCAGGAGGATTTCGACATCGTGGTCCTGGATGCGCCGCCGGTCGTCCCGGTCAGCGATCCTTTGCACTACGTCGAGGCGGTGGACGGAGTCCTGTTCATGATCATGGCGGGAAAGACCCCGCGCGACCTTGTCTTGCGGGGGATCGAGATCCTGCGAGGTGTGGGAGCCAATCTGCTCGGAGTAGTGGCCAACAACCTCTCCGAGGTCCTGCCTTACTACTACGATCAAAAGTACTACGGGTACGCCAGCCGCGCCAAGGACAAGCGCAAGGAGAAGCGCAAGGGCTAGGTCAGCCCGACTTGGTCTTGAAGTCCTTGCCCACCCAGTTGCGGGCCAGCAGCAGCATCACCGTCGAGGAGATGGCGATCAGGCCGTAGATGACCCACATCTTCTGCGTTGCCATCTCGCCGATCCCCGCGGCCAGCGTGGCGTCGTCGGGGCAGAACCTCGTGAGGAACCAGCCCGAGTAGAGGCTGGTGATGACCTTGGTCAGGAACCAGGGGAACTGGGCCACGCCCATGTAGGCCCCGGTCCGGCCCGGGGGAGCGATCTCCGCCGCGTACTGCAGGAACCGCGGCTGCCACATCGCCTCGCCGAGGGTCATGATCACCAGGTAGGCCACCAGGGTCCAGGGCTTCGGGCCCAGGGCGAGGAAGAAGGTGGGCAGTGCCATGACGGCCGTGCCCAGGATCATCATGTTGTAGACCTTCGCCCTCCGGGTCAGCGCGGTGACGATCGGGACCAGCAAGAAGATCAGCAAGGGATTGAAGTTGACCGCCGGCTCGAAGTTGTGGCTGATCCAGGGCCAGGTGCTCCGGAAGGCCCGCTCGACGTACATGGGCAGGGTCAGCCAGTTGTGGGCGAAGAGGGTCTGGACCGGGATCAGGCAGAAGATGAAGAAGGCGAACTTGGGATCGGCCAGGGGATGGTTCTTCAGCCAGTGCCAGACCTTGACCAGAAACGACCGCTCCGCGTCCAGCGAAGGGACGGGCGGGGTCGGTTCCGCGGACGGAGGGGCAGGCTTATCCCCGCGGGCGGCGGCGATCTCCTCGCGTTCCTTCTTGGCCTGGGTGATGGCCTTGGCCACCGTGGAACGGGAGAGGATGAGGATCGTCAGCGTGAGGCCGCACACTGTGAAACCCGAGTAGACCCAGTACGAACCGGAGATGCCGACCGCCTGCCGGATCGGCGAGAAGAAGGTGGGCAGCCAGCCGCCCAGGTTCATCAGGGCGTACAGCATGGCGTAACCCATGGCGGCGGTCTTGGGGGTGGTGAACAGGCGGACGGCTGCGTAGGCGGCCGGCTGGTACATCCCGTAGCCGAGGACGATGAAGAGAATCCCCAGCAGCGCCACCAAGTGGGCGGTGGACCAGATACCGTCGGGACCGAGACCCACCGCCGGTCCGCTCGCCAGAATCACGCGGCCGACGAGCATCAGACAGAGCGCCGCGATCAGGGCGATGCGGACGCCCCACTTGTCGGCCAGGCCCCCGAAAAGGAACATGGCGAAGGTGATACCCCAGGTCAGCACCCCGACCATGGGCCCGGCCTGGACGTCGGTCAGGCCCACGTACTGGTTGAAGTACATGGCCAGGTAGCCGAGCATCCCGAAGTAGACGAAGCCCTCTATGAAATACGAAACGTTGACGCCCATCAGGGCTCGGGGGGCGTGGGCCAGGTCGATGAAGGGCTGGATGATTTCCCGGACGGGATCCTTCTTCTCGGGTGCAGTGGTCTCCGTTCCTGCCATGGTGGGCGCACACCTTTCCGCGTTGATCCAGGTTCGTGGCGCGAATGATTTCAGCCCGGGGCGAGGAACGGGCCCGCTGCCAAGTCTTGCCAGGAAAACCCAAAATTAAACCGGTCGCTGGCAATGGTCAAGTCTGTGCCGAGGGTTGAAATCCCATTATTCCAATAGGGAGTGGAATGCTCCTCGCTCAGCCCAGGGCGTCGGTGAGCTTCTGGCGCACCAGTTGCCTGGTCGCGCCGGCGCTCTGCTCGCAGGCGGCGAGGGCCGTGTCCGCCTTCTGACGCGTAACGGCCTGGAAGTCCGGCTCCTCCGTCTGGTCGAGTTCCTGCAGGGAAGCCAGGTTGATCAGCACGTTGTAATAAGCACCCTCGGCTCCGCTCAGCGCGGCCAGGGCGGCCACCCCGGCGTCCGACAGCGAGTTGACGTTGCCGATCTCGGCGATTTCCGCCACGTGCGCCAGCAGGGCCGGCACCCGCTCCAGCACCGCCAGCGGGACCTCGGTGGCCCGCCGGGTGGCGGCCGTGATGGCCAGCTCGCGGACCTTTTTTTGCTCGTCGGTCTTCTTGGGCAGACCGAATTTTTCCATCACCGCGTTGAAGGCGCTGGTGTCGTCGTCGATCGCGGCGAGGAAGAAGTCCTTGTCGGCCTGGGCCGCCACGGCGATCTCCTTGACCCGCGCCTCCACTTTCGCGTAGGCCTTCTTGCCCACGGTGAGGTTGGCGACCATGGCGCAGAGGGCAGCGGCCTGCGCGGCGCAAAGGGCGGCCACCGAGCCGCCGCCGGGAGCGGGCGAGTCGGTCGACAGCACGTCGACGAATTCGCGGTTGGACATGTTGACCAGGGGCCCGTCGCCGAACCCGGCCTGGTACTCGATGATCTTGGCCGCCGGCTCGAAAGGAGAGATCTCGCTCAGTCCCAAGCTCTGGATGGCGGTCTCGATGATCTGCCGGCGGGGGATGCCCGCCGACTGGTTGGCCTGGTCGAGGTAATACCGGCCAGCGGCCAGCATGTCCGCCTCGGGGATCAGGCCCACCAGCTCGCTGCCGGTCACCCGCACGCCGCGCTCATTGGCCGCGGCGCGACACGCCTCGAAGGCCTGGTGCGGCTTGGTGACGGAGGTGTTGACCAGATTGATCGAAACCTGGGCCCGGCCGTACTCCGGGATGATCCAGCCCACCGCCTTGCAGGCGTCGAGCTTGTGCTTGCCGGGAACCTTGACGACCTTGCCGTTCTCGTCGCGCACGATCTTGCCCTTATCGTCGCGCTTGGCCCGGCCAGCCTCCTTGATGTCCAGGGCGATGTCCGTGGCGATTTTACGGTTCCGCGTGTTCAGGTTGACGTTGTAGGCGACGAGGAACTGGCGGGCGCCCACGTTGGTTGCGCCGGTGCGGGCCACCTGCGGGTTCCACTCGTTGGGACCGAAGTCGGGTTTCCACTCCGGCCGACCCAGCTTGTCCGGCAGCGCCTCGTATTCACCCTGGCGGCAATGGGCCAGGTTTTGTCTCTCGGGCAGCAGGGCGGCTTCCTCGTAGAGGTAAACGGGGATGGCCAGCTCCGAGCCGATCCGCGCCCCGACCTGCCGCGCCAGCTCGACGCAATCCTCCATTGTCACGCCGGACACCGGGACGAAGGGACAGACATCGGTGGCGCCGTGGCGGGGATGAGCGCCGGTGTGCTTGGTCATGTCGATCAGCTGGGCGGCCTTGGCGATCACCTGGAAGGCGGCCTCGGCGACGCCGGCGGGGGGGCCGATGAAGGTGATCACGGTGCGGTTGGTGTCGGCGCCCGGATCGACATCGAGCAGCCGGACCCCATCGACCTCCTCGATGACCGCCGTG
>CAZAHC010000052.1:0-15743 GCA_964484595.1 uncultured Fibrobacteraceae bacterium
CTCGCAAAAGGATCGGCGGCTCGGCGCTTCTGGGCCGGCGGGTCGACCGCCCCGTCGTATTCGCCCGCGGCCACCCCGCGCAGGGGAACCGGCCGCAGGTACTGTGAGAGCGGGGTGTGTCGATCCTCGTCCACGATCTCGGCTCCGCCGGCCACCACTGCCGCCGGACGCACGGTCTCCGGCTTAAGCGCAACCGCCGGCTCGTCCAGGTATCGCGCCGCGGCGGGCACGTCTTCGGTCGTCGCCTCCGCAGCCGGCGCGAACTCGTCGGCCTCGGCGACGGGTTGAACCGCGGGAGCGGCCTGGAACCCGGTGGCGATGACGGTGACCTGGAGCGTGTCGCCGAGCGACTCCTCCGTCCCGTAACCGAAGATGATGTGCGCCTGGCTGCCGGCGGCATCCTGGATGTGCGACATGGCGGTGCTGATCTCGGCGATGCCGATCTCCGCTCCGAGCAGGTTGACGAGCACGCCCTTGGCGCCCTGGATGTTGATGTCCTCCAGCAAGGGCGAGCTGATCGCGGCCTGGGCGGCGGCGACTGCCCGATCCTCGCCCTCGGCGCGGCCGGTGCCCATCAGGGCAACGCCCATGTCCTTCATGACCGCCCGCACGTCCGCGAAGTCGAGGTTCACGTGGTTGGGCCGGGAGATGATCTCGTAGATGCCGCGGGTGGCCTCGTAGAGAACGTTGTCCGCGAAACGGAAGGCATCCTTGAAGGAAGTGCTGGGAGGAACCACCTCGAGCAAGCGCTCGTTGGGAATGACGATGAGGGTGTCGACCGCACCCTGCAGGGCGGCCACTCCCTCCTCGGCCTGACGCATCCGCACCGCGCCCTCGAAGAGGAACGGCTTGGTGACAATGCCGACGGTCAGGGCACCGAGTTCACGCGCGATCTTGGCGGCGATCGGAGCCGCCCCGGTCCCCGTTCCACCGCCCATGCCGGCGGTGACGAAGATCATGTCGCTGCCGTGGAGATGATCGGTGAGGGTTTCCTCGTCCTCCTGGACGGCCTTGCGCCCGATGCGAGGATCACCTCCGGAACCGAGGCCGCGCGTGAGCTGGGAACCTATCTGCAGGGACTGGTGAGCACGGGATTGTCGCAGGGATTGAACATCGGTGTTGACGGCCAGGAACTCGACGCCGCCCAGGCCGGCTTCGATCATCCGGTTTACGGCGTTACCGCCGGCGCCGCCTACCCCGACCACCTTGATGTTGGCGAGGTCCTCGTTCTCCTCGACGAAATCGAACATCATGACTTACGCCACCTCCTCCTTGAGACGGAGCAACGCCTTCCGTGCGTTACTGTTAACTGGTCTTAGCACATGGCTGCTTCCACGTCCAACCCCTTTTTCTCACTCCTGCAATCCGGGCCCCTCTTCGCGGCCCCGGGACCTCCCCACCCAGTGACGCACCTTGCGCCAGAAAGGCCCCGTGGGCGACCGGCCGTCGCCGGCCGTCGCCGACTCGGGCAGCGGGGCGCCTGCGGCCCAGATGCCCAGCCCCACCGCGGTGGCCCAATGACCCTCGCCGAGCTTCTCCGCTCCGATCAAGCGATCCGGCAGGTAGCGCCGCTTCACCGGAGCGCCGAAAACCTCCTCGCAGAGCCGACCCGAGCCCTCGCAGCGACTGCCGCCGCCGGTCAGGACGATGCCGTGGCCCAGGGCCCCGATCTGGCGGGCGTCGCCGACCCCCTCCTTGACCAGGCTGAAGATCTCCTCGAGGCGGGGCTCCAAGATCGCGGCCACCAGGCCGGGCGTCTCGGCGGGGCTCCCTTCATCGAACAGGACATCCGGCGAGGCTTCACCGACCAGACTGCGCAGGACCACTCCCCGCATCCGCTTGATCTGCTCCGCCTCCTCCTGGCTCGTGCGCAGGCCGTGGCTGAGATCGCCGGTCAGGTGCGCGCCGCCGCAGGGAACCAGGCCGTTGCCGACGATCCGGTCGTCCCGGAACAGGGCCCAGTTGGTCAGGCGACCGCCGACATCGATCAGCAGGACTCCGTCGTCCTGCTCCGCCGGCGTCAACAAGGCCGTGGCGGCGGCCAGGACGTCGACCGCACGACCGGCCACCTCGTAGCCGGCGGTGTTGATGGCGTGTTCGATGTTGCGCACGACGCTGCGGGAGCCGGTGATCAGGTGGGCCTCGACTTCCAGCTGGCTGCCGATCCTGCCCAGGGGGTTGACGATGCCTCGCACGCGGTCCACCGCATACTCGACCGGGTTGACCGCCAGGATCCAGTTGTCGAAGGGAATGACCAGGCTGCGCGCCTTGGCCAAGGCGGACTCGAGATCGCTTTCCTTGATGGCGCGGGGGCCGGGCCCGATCTGGACCTGGCCCCTGGCCCACACCGACCGCAGGTGAGACCCGCTGATGTTGTAGTAGAACGCCGAGATGTCGACGTCGGCCGCCGCCTCGACCGTCCGCACCGCCTTGGCGATGCAACGGCTACCGGACCCCAGATCGACAAAATCGCCGTCCTGGAAGCCCACCGCCGGGACCTGTCCCGCCCCCAGGACCCGCAGGGAGCCGTCGCCGGTTACCTCGCAGATCAGGGCCCGGAAGGAAGTGGTTCCAAAATCGCAGGCGACAACCAGCTGGGGTGTACTCATATCTGGCACCTCTTCCCGCGGCCTGGCTCAGGCCCGCTGCCGCAGCTTGACGGTCGAGATACGGTTCCGGAACCGGAGATCCACTTCCAGGCCGGTGGCCAGCTGATCCCGGGCCGCCAGGTAACGCTGCAGCCGGGCCGCGAAATCTTCCCGGCCCACCAGCAGCCGACCCCGGTCACCCTGCAGGACAACCGCGAAACCGCGGTCCTGGTCCAGCGGCAGCAGGAAATCGACGGGGCAGGCCGCCTCGAGCCCGGTCCGGTCGATCGCCGCCACCAGCTCCAGCAGCGACGCCACCGGGATATTCTGCGGGCGCCAGACAGCCGGACCCACCTCCTGCAGGGACACTCCGGTCAGCACCGGCAAGCCGGGCAGGGTCAGGTCAGCCGGGAAGGCGACCACCGTGCCGTTCTCCAGCAGGACGAGCGACTCTCCCTCCCGCCCGGCCGCGCCGGAAGTCGGGATCACTTCCAGCACCGGCCGCCACTCCCGGAGCTGGACCTTCACCGTGGCCGGCAACCGGCGGCCCACTCTTGCGTCCTGAACCCAGGGCAGGACCTCGATGCTGTCCGCCAGCGCCTCGGCGGGAAACGACCAGATGTTTGCGCCCAGAGCAGTACGCAGGATGTTCTCCAGGGCCGGCCGGGAGGTGTAACGGTAGGGACCGGTCGCCACCCGGCCGAGGGAGAAAAGGCTGTCGGTCATCAGCCAGCGCCCCCCCGCGAAGAGGCCCCCGGCCAGCAGGATCGCGGCGGCGCCGAGCAGGGCGGTCCGCCGCCAGGCATGCCGGGGACGCCGACGCACCGCCTGCACCCGCTCGCGCCGCCGGGGACGCTCGCCGATTTCCAGGGTTTTCCTTCTCAAACTACTGCCAACCTCCTCAGCTCTTCCTGGCAGCCAGATGCCGGCAGATCGGATCGACCAGCCGGCCGATATCTCCCGCGCCGAGGACCAGGAGCAGGTCCTGGGCGGCGACCTCGTCATCGAGCCAGGCCGGCACGGCGTCCGGGCCGTCCAGCATGATCAACCGCTCCATCCCTTTTTCCCGCAAGCCGGCGAGGATGAGATCGCTCTCGACGCCGGGCAGGGGCTGCTCGCTCGCTGCATAGACCGGCAACAGGGCCACGCAATCGGCGCCGGCCAGGGCGTCGGCGAACTCCCGCTTGAAGCGGGCGGTGCGACTGTACCGGTGAGGCTGGAAGAGCACGACCACTCGCCGGCCGAAGCTCCGCGCCACCTGCAAGGTGGCCAGGATCTCGGTGGGATGATGACCGTAATCGTCGAGCACCAGGACGCCGCCGTGTTCCCCCCTTTCCTCACACCGCCGGCCGACGCCCTGGAACGAACCCAGGGCGGCGGCGATGTCGGCGAAGGAGACCTGAAGCTCGCGCCCCACCGCCACCGCGGCCAGGCCGTTCAGGAGATTGTGACGTCCCCGCACCGGCAGCTGCAACCTGCCCACCGACTCCCCGTCCGCCCAGACCTCTGCGACCTGGACGGCAGCCTCACGGGCGCCCGGGTCGGGCACTGCCCGGATGTCGGCCTCCGCGTCCAGGCCGTAGAAGATGACCTTGCGATCCAGGCGGGCCGCCAGGGCGCGGACCTCGGGGTCGTCGGCACAGAGGACGCAAGTGCCGTAGAAGGGAACCCGGGCCAGAAAGGCGGCGAAGGCCTCCCGCAAGGAGTCTAGGTCGGGGTAGAAATCGACGTGCTCATGGTCGAGGTTGGTCACCACGGCGATGGTGGGACTGAGGCTCAGGAAGGTGCCGTCGCTCTCGTCCGCCTCGGCCACCAGGTACTCCCCGCCCCCCAGGACGGCGTTGGCGCCGGTGGCGAGGATGTTCCCCCCGACCAGAACCGTGGGATCCAGTCGGCCGGCGGCCAGCACCGCGGCGACCAGGCTGGTCGTGGTGGTCTTGCCGTGAGACCCGGCGACGGCGATGCCGTACTTCAGCCGCATCAGCTCCGCCAGCATCTCCGCCCGCCTGATCACGGGGATCCGGTGGCGCCGGGCGGCCACGATCTCGCAGTTGGCGGCAGTCACCGCCGAGGAGTAGACCACGACCTCGGCGCCGCGAACCTGCTCGGCCAGATGGCCGATGTAGATTGTGGCGCCCCGGGCGGCCAGACGTTCGGTGGCGGCCGACTCCCGCAGATCACTGCCGCTGACGGTGAAACCGAGGTTGAGCAGGATCTCCGCGATCCCGCTCATGCCGATGCCGCCGACGGCGACGAGGTGGACATGCCGCGTGTTACGGAACATCGGCCTCCTCTCCGGCGGGGACCAGCCCGGCCAGGAGTGTCAGGTCGCGCGCGATCTCAGCCGCCGCCCCCGGCTTGCCGAGGGTAGCCGCCGCCTGGCCCATCGCCGCCAGCCGGTCCGGAGCCGCGGTGAGAATCGCAACGGTCTCGGCCAGCACTTCGCCAGTGCAGTGATCGTCCTCGATCACCACCGCCGCTCCCGCCTGCTCGCAGGCGCGGGCGTTCCGGAGCTGGTGATCGTCCGTGGCGTGCGGGTAGGGTACCAGAACCGCGGCCCTGCCCACCACCTGCAACTCGGCCAGGGTCATCGCCCCGGCGCGGCAGACGGCCAGGTCGGCCCAGGCCAGCGCCGCCGGCATGTCGAACAGGTAGGGCGCGACCACGACCCGGCCCGGCGGGAAGTCGGCGAAGGCCGCGGCCACCGCCGCCTTCTCCTCAATCCCCGTCTGGATCCAGATGACCAGCGACGGCTGGTCCCGCCAGATCGCCGCCGCCTCGCTGACGGCCCGGTTCAGGGTGCGAGCGCCGCGGCTGCCGCCAAAGACCAGCAGTCGCCGCTCCAGCGCCGCGGTGCCGTCCGGCAGACGCGGGGGAACCTCCTTCTCCGACCCCGCCGCCGCAGACCCGGTCGCAAACGAGGCCCGCACCGGGTTGCCGGTAACCTGCACCTGGCGGCCCGGGAAAAATTCTGCCGCCTCGCCGAACCCCAGGTAGATCTTTTCCACCCAGCGGGCCAGCAGCCGGTTGGCCGAGCCGGGGATCGCATTCTGCTCCTGCAGGGCGCACCGCAGGCGCAACAACCTCGCCGCCGCCAGCACCGGGGCGCTGACGTAGCCCCCGGTGCCTAGCACCACGGCCGGCCGCCAGGTCAGCAGGAGCCAGAGGCTGCACAGCAGGCCGGCCAGGAAGTTGACCAGGAATCGCAGCCGGGCCAGCGGCCCCAGGCCCCGGAAACCGGACGCAGGGACTGTGTGCAGGCGAAACCCTGCCTTCGGCACCAGCAGGAACTCCAGGCCCCGGCGGGTGCCAGCGAAGCGAACCTCCGCGCCCGGTTCGGCGGCCAGCAACGCCTCGGCCACCGCAAGACCGGGGTAGACGTGCCCGCCGGTGCCTCCGCCGGCGATCAGGACCCGCAGCCCCGTCGCTGGTTTGCCTGGCTTCCCGTCCCCGGACCCCGCCATCCTGTTTTTCCCGCGACTAGACATGATCCCACCTGGCCCGCCATTTCTGATAGGAGCGCCCCTGCCGGTCGATGCTCAGCAAGATACCGACCGCCGCCAGGTTAGTCACCAGGGCCGAACCCCCGTAGCTGATGAAGGGCAGCGGCAGGCCCATGACCGGCAGCAGACCCGTGGTCATGCCGATGTTGGCCACCATGTAGATGAAGATCAGCGTGGTCAATCCAGTGGCCGTGACCCGCCCGAAGCCGTCTCCAGCCCGGCTGGCGATGGCCAGACCACGCCAGGCGAAGACCACGAACAGGGACAGCGCGCCGATCGTCCCGATCAGACCCAGCTCCTCTCCCACCTGGGGGAAGATGAAATCGGTATGGGACTCCGGCAGGAACCAGAACCGCTGGTGGCCGGACCCGATGCCGGTGCCGTCCAGCCCGCCGGCCCCGTAACCGATAAGGGACTGGTCCACCTGGTAACCGAAACTGCCGCCGCTCCAGCCCTGCCGCCAGTAGTCCAGGCGCGTGTCGATCTTGCTCACCAGGGGAACCGCCACCGCCGCGCCGGCCGCGAGCAGGCCGGCCAGCCCGCCGACCAGGCGCAGTGACGTCCCGGCGCAGAACAGGACGACCAGGGTGAGCAACGAAATCACCAGCAGGTTGCCGAAGTTGGGCTGCAGCGCCAGGACCAGGACCAGCACCAGGGGCGGGAGCAAGGTGACCAGCAGGTGCCGGCGGCGATCAGGCTCCATCGCCGGCAGACAGGTCAGGTTCCGGGCCAGGAACAGGACGAGAGCGATCTTCACGAACTCGATCGGTTGCATGGGAAACCAGCCGAAGATACTCAGCCAGCGGCGACAGCCCGCCCGGGAGACCCCGAACAGGACCATCGGTAGCAGGATCAGGCCAATCCCCAGACCGAGCATGACCCAGCTGGGCAACCGGCGTCCCAGGTGCTTGTAATCCAGATTAGCAAAGGCCAGCATGACGGCGAAGCCGAGCACCAGGCGGACCAGGTGCTTGATCAGGTAATGATAGTGCCCCCACTGAGGGTCGATCGCTTCGCCCTTGAAGCTGGCGGCCCCGAAGACCATCACCGTTCCCAGCAGGCACAGGATCAGGACCGACACGAGTAGCCAGCTGTCACACTCGTCCAGGCAGGAAATCAGGCTGCGGATCATCCGGCTCATTCGTCTCCTCCGGGACTGGCCCCCAGGGCCCGGGCCGCGTCCTGGAAGGCGCGACCCCGCTGCCGGTAATTCCGGAACATGTCGAAGCTGGCGCAGGCCGGACTGAGCAGGACGGTTCCGGCGGGCGCCGCCAGCCTGGCGGCCTCGGCCACCGCTCCGGCCAGCGAGTCGGCCTGGTGCACGGGCACGACCCCGGCGAGGGCGGCGGCGATCGCCGGACCTTCCTCCCCGATAACGATCACGGCGCGCACTGGGTCGATCCCCTCGCGCAGGAGGCGGTAATCCTCACCCTTGCCCCGGCCACCGGCGATGAGCACCACTCCCTGCGCGAACCCGGCCAGACCGGCGCAGACCGCCGCCACGTTCGTGGCCTTCGAGTCGTCCACGAAGCGAACCTCTCCCAGGCGCCCGACGATCTGCTGCCGGTGCGGCAGGCCGGTGAAGCTGCGCAACCCGGCGGCCAGCCGCTCCGGTCCCGGCTGCAGGGGCAGCAGGGCAGCGACCGCGGCGGCAGCGTTCAACAGGTTGGGAGCGGACCGGAGCGACAGCTCCTCGACCGCGATCAGCGGCTCCGGCTGTCCCGCCCCCGGAACCCAGAGGTTGCCGTCGGCCAGGAAAACCTCCGCGCCCTCTTCCCGCGCCCCGAAAAGGGTGGTCCGGCCCGGGGTGGGCCAGTCGCGGGCCTCGGCGCAGCCGGTCCAGCAAACGAAGGTCCCGCCGGGTGCGATCGCCTCTGCCAGCCGGCGCTTGGCGGCGTAGTAGGCGGCGAGGTTCTCGTAGCGGTCCAGATGGTCGGGCGCCAGGTTCAACACCACCCCCACCCGGGGACAGAAAGTGGCGATCGTCTCCAGCTGGAAGCTGCTGACCTCCACCACCGCCACCGCCTCCGGGTCGAGCTCGTCCGCGCACAGGCTGAGCGGCCGACCCACGTTCCCCAGCGCCTCGGCGGTCCAGCCGGCGACGCGGGCCAGATGAGCGGCCAGCTCGGTGGTGGTCGACTTGCCGTTGGTGCCGGTGATGGCAATCAGGGTGGCGGGACAGAAACGAGCGGCCCACTCCAGCTCCCCCAGGACGGGCAAGCCGGCGGCTGCCAGGGCGGCCACGCGCGGATGGCTGGTCGGCACGCCGGGGCTGAGGGCGACCGCGTTCACGGTCCGCTCCTCCAGAAACGACCAGTCGCCGCCAGGGTGGATCTCGTCGAAGGCCTGGTCGGCGACGGCGGAAAGCTGCTCGGCTTCCCAGGCAGCGGTCAGCTCGGCGGCGGGCGCGTCGTCCACCCCGATCACCCGGGCGCCGTGACGGCGCAGCAGGGCGCCGACGGCGCAACCACTGCGCGCCAGGCCGACGACCAGGATGGTTTTATCGCGGATCGATTCCCTCGTCACGACGAACCGCCTACTGGAGCTTGATCGTGGACATGCTCAGCAGGAGCAGCAGGATCCCGATGATCCAGAAGCGGACCACCACCTGCGTTTCCGACCAGCCGCCCAGCTCGAAGTGGTGATGCAGCGGCGCCATCCGGAAGATCCGCTTGCCGCCGCGCCAGCGGAAGTAAGCGACCTGCAGGATGACCGACAGGGTTTCCAGGACGAACATCCCGCCGATTACGACCAGCAGGAGCTCGCGCTTGACCAGCAGGGCCACCGTGCCCAGGGCCCCGCCCAGGGCCAGGCTGCCAGTGTCTCCCATGAAGATCCGCGCCGGGTGAGCGTTGTACCACAGGAAGCCGAGACCAGCGCCCACGACCGCGGCGCAGTAGACGGTCAGCTCGCCCGCCCCCGGCATGTAGACGATGTTCAGGTAGCCGGCGAAGACGCTGTTGCCGGTCAGGTAGGCCAGCACCGCGAAGCCGCCGAAGGCCAGCGCGCTCAGGCCGATGGCCAGCCCATCCAGGCCGTCGGCGAGATTCACGCCGTTGCTGGTCCCGGCGACCACCAGGATCACCAGGGGGATGTAGAAGATGCCGACGTTGATCATCACGTCCTTCAGGAACGGGACCGTGGTGCTGGTGGCCAGGCCGGCAACCAAGGGATCGAGGATCAGGATCAGGCTCAGGGCCAGGCCGTAGGCCACCTGGCCGGTCAGCTTGACCCGGCCGATCAGACCCTTGGGACGGTTCTTGATCACCTTCAGGTAGTCGTCAACGAAACCGAGCAAACCCATCCAGACGGTCCCGGTCAGGGCCAGCAAGACGAAGCGATTGGTCAGGTCCGCCCACAGCAACGTCGGCAGGACGATCGCGGTCAGGACCAGGACCCCGCCCATGGTCGGCGTGCCCGCCTTCGCCTGATGATGCTCCGGCCCGTCCGACCGGATGGTCTCGCCGACCTGCATCTTTTCCAGCTTCCGGATCAGCCAGTCCCCGAAGACGAAGCTGATCAAAAGAGCGGTGATGGTGGCGTAGGCGGCGCGGAAGGTGATGTACTGGAAGACGTTCAGCACCGACCAGTGGGTGTGCAGGGGATAAAGGAGATGGTAAAACATCCGTCTTCCTCAGCTTTCGCGACCGCCGGCGGCAAAAACCCCGCGCAGCAGTTCTATGACCTCTTCCATGGCCGCAACCCGGGAACCCTTGACCAGCAAGCTGGTCCCCTCCTCGCAATTCTCGCTCAGCCAGGCGACCGCCTCGGCCTTGCCGGAAAAGTGCCGACCGTCGCCCCCGGCGGCGGCGAAACCAGCGGCGAGAGGCTCGGTTCCCGGTCCGACCGCCACCAGCTGATCCACTCCCAACTGCTGGAGCTCTTCTCCCGTCCTCCGATGGATGGCCTCACTCTCCGACCCCAGCTCGGCCATGAATCCCAGCACGGCCACCTTTTTCCCCGGTCCGGGCAGGGCAACCAGGGTGGCGGCCGCGCTGGTCATACTCGTCGGGTTCGCGTTGTAACAGTCATCCAGGACCCGGAGCGGCCCGATCCCGGCGAGCCGGCTGCGGTGGGCCGAGGGAGAGAATGCGCTCAGCCCGGCGGCGCATTCCGTTTCCGACAGCCCGGCAGCGCGGGCTGCGAGCACCGCGGCCACCAGGTTCGCCCCGTTGTGAAGACCCGGCAGGGGCACCTCCCAGGAGCGCCCGTCAAGCTCCACCTGTCCCCGGCCTCCCTCGGCGCCCGGGCGCCACTGCCAGCGAAAATCGCCTCCCTCCCGGCCCCAGGAAACCACCCGGCAGCGGACCCGCCGGCACCAGTCGGCAAAGCCGGGGCTGTCCGCGTTCAGGACGGCGACTCCCGCGGGCGGCAAGGCGTCCAGCAGCTCGCCCTTGCCCTGGATCACCCCGGCCAAGGAGCCGAACTCGGCCAGGTGCGCTTCGGCGGCATTCGTGATCACTCCCACTGCGGGTGCGGCCAGGGCGGCCAGGCGCGCGATATCGCCCACCGCCGACGCCCCCAGCTCCACCGCGGCGTACTCGTGCTCAGCCCGCAGGCCCAGCAGGGTCAGCGGCAAGCCCAGCTCGTTATTCAGGTTCCCCGCCGTGGCCCAGGTCGGACCGGCGGCCGCGAACATGGCCGCCAGGAGATCCTTGGTGGTTGTCTTGCCGTTGCTCCCGGTGACAGCGGTCACCTGGACCGGCTGCCGCTGCCGCCAGCGACTTGCCAATAGAGCGAGGGCTGCCGTCGGATCCGCGCTCAGCAGGACCGCCCCCCGGGACGGAGCCGGCCCGGCCTGCAGGGGATCGGCCCCAGGGTCGGCCCAGGACCGGGTCAGGGCGAACGCACCCCCGGTCAAAGCCTCGGTCACGTGATCCCGGCCGTCGTGACGCTCCCCGGCCAGAGCCACGAACAGCTGCCCGGGGCGGACCTGCCGGGAGTCCAGCGTGGCACCCCGGAAGGAGCCCGGCGCCCGGCCGGCCGCCGCGGGGTCGAGCCGTTCCCAGCGACCGTCCTGCGCGATCAGGCAGCCAGCCAGGAGACCGGCTGCGGCGAGGTCGGCGGCCGCTTCGCCCAGGAGGTAACCCTGCTCAGGCATGGCTCCTCCTCCGCGTTATCCAGTCCCGGATTATCACGGCGTCGTCCAGGTCGAGTCTTTCGCTCCCGACCAACTGGTAGTTCTCGTGTCCCTTCCCGGCCACGAGAACCAGGTCCCCGGCTCGCGCGGCCTCGAGGGCCTGTTCGATGGCGGTAGTACGGTCAATCACGGTCCGGCACGCTCCGGCCCGCGGGTCGGTTTCGGCCCGGAACCCGCTCTCCACCTCGGCACAGATCCGGGCCGGATCTTCACCGCGCGGGTTGTCCGAGGTGATCCAGACCAGGTCCGCCTCCCGGGCGGCCACGCCGCCCATCAGGGGTCGCTTGCCCCGGTCCCGGTCCCCGCCGCAGCCGAAGACAAGGATCAGCCGGCCGTCGGTCAGCTGACGGCAGGTCAGCAGGACGGCGGCCAGCGCGTCAGGGGTGTGGGCATAGTCGACCGCCGCGATTGCGCCGCCGGGCAAGGTGAACCTTTCCAGGCGACCCGGCACCTGCTCGACCCGGGCCAGCGCGGCGCAGCAATCGTCCGCCGGCAGTCCCAGGGCCAGCCCCACGGCCAGCGCGGCCGTGAGGTTCTCCACGTTGAAAGAGCCAACCAGGGGGCTCGCCAGCTCGCAGCGTTTTCCCTCGAACTCCAGGAGCAGCCGGCTACCGGACAGGGACAGCTCGCTGGCCACCACCTGGAGATCCACGGCCGGCGCCCCCTCGCGCTCTCCGGCCGCGAAACGCAGGACATCACGCTGGCCGAGGTCCACCGCCGCGAAGACCGGATCGGCCACGTTGACGGCCACCATGCCGGCGGCCTTCTCGCGCCCGGCCGCCGGACCGACCAGATCGAGGATCCGGAGCTTGGCCTCGCGGTAGGCTTCCCGGTCGCGATGGTAATCGAGATGGTCCCGGCCGAGATTCGTCAGCACCGCCACGTCCAGGGCCAGCCCGGCCACTCGCTGCTGGTCGAGGGCATGGGACGAAACCTCCATGGCGGCCGCTTTCAGGTTGTTGTCCCGCATCTGGCGGAGAAGCTCGAACAGCACCGGTCCGTCCGGGGTGGTCAGGGGCGCCGGCTGGGCCGGGCCGCCCGTCTCGTAGCGCACGGTCCCGAGCAAACCGCAGCCCCCGACGAGGTCGGCGAGCAGTCGGCGCACCAGGAAGGCGACGGTGGTCTTGCCGTTGGTGCCGGTTACCCCGACCAGGAGCAGCTCCTCGTCCGGCCGACCGACCAGCTCCCGGCTCAGCAGGGCCGGCAGGCCGGAGGTCGAGGCGGCCGTGACAACCGCGGGCGGGCGGGCGCCCGCGACGTCGAGCGGCAACCCCGAACGACGGCCGGTCTCGACCGCCACCGCCGCGCACCCCGCCTCCACCGCCGCCGCCACGAAGTCGTGACCGTCAGCCGCGGCGCCTTTCACCGCCACGAACAGGGACCCCGGTCCACAGCGGCGGGAATCGGCGTCGACCCGCTCGATCGGAATATCCTCGCGCCCCTCGATCTCGAGGTGCGGCCAGGGAAGGCAGAGCTGGGCAAGTCTCAGAGCCATGGCGCTTCCAGGCGAACGCGAATGCCGGCGGGGCCGAGCCGCGTGCCCGCCGGCGGGGATTGATTTCGCACGTAGCCGACCCCGGAGATCTTCACCGGCACCCCGAGGCGAGCAGCGAGCCGGCGCACCTGCCGGTTGGAAAACCCGGCCAGGTCGGGACAGATCGAGCCGGATCCGCCGGTGGCAGCAGACTGGCAGGCCACTGTCACCTGGACGGTGCTGCCCTTGCCGCCGCGGGCGCCGGGGGCGGGGATCTGCTCGATCACCAGCCCCCCCTTGTCGCCGCCGGCCATCTGCAGCCCCGCGCGCCGCAGTTCCTGCTCCGCCTTCGCGACCGGCAGGAACATCACATCGGGGATTTTCACGTCCAGCGCCGGGGCCACCGCGACGGTGCGGCTTTCCCCATCCGCCGTAACATCGGTCAACCAGTCGGTGGTCCGGCGGATCTCGGTGACGATGTCGGCGAACAGGGGAGCTGCGCTCTGGGCGGCATAATGGTAAATGCCCCGGGGTTCGTCCAGGATCGTCAAGACGACCAGGCGCGGGCGGCCGGCGGGCACCATACCGACGAAGCTGGCGAAGTACTTCCCGGGTTCGTAGCCGGTGCCGTTCGTGCACTTCTGGGCGGTACCGGTCTTGCCAGCCACCGTGATCCAGGAGAGCGCGGCGCCCCGCCCGGTGCCGTAATCGACCACCCGGGTCATTGCCTCTCGCAGCAGGCCGGCCAGGGACTCGGAGAGCACCCGACGCAACGGCACGGGCGGGCAGGTCTGCACCCGGCCATCCTGCCGGTCACGGATCTCGCTCACGATTCGCGGCGCGTACAAGACGCCGCCGTTGGCCACGGCGCCGGCGGCCATCACCAGCTGCAGCGGGGTGACCGCCACCTCCTGGCCAATGGCGATGGTAGCCTGGGAGCGGCCGGACCAGTCGGCGGGCTGGTTCAGGATTCCGGCGGCCTGGCCCTGGTAGGGAAACCGCGTCCGCTGGCCAAAACCGAACTCGGCCAGGTCCCGGTAGAACTCCTCCGCCCCGAGGTTCCCCACCGCCCGCGCGAAGTAGATGTTGTTCGACTGGCAGAAGGCCGCCAGGAAATTCAGGTGGCCGAAGTCGTGCCCCTCCGAGTTGCGGATCCGGAAGGTGCCGAAATCGCCGTCGTTGCCATCGAAGACCGTCGCGGTGTCCACCGCGCCGCGGCTCAGCAGGGAGGCGGCGGTGAAGATCTTGAACACCGAACCCGGCTCGTACATGCCGGTGAAGTTGAAGTTGTTCCAGGCCGCGGGATCGCCGCCCTGGCGCCGGCGATCCTCCACCACCGGCCAGCCGGCCGCCCCCAGGAGATCGCCGCGGTTGGGATCGATGATCAGGACCGCGCCGCCGATGGCGCCGCAGGCGGCGACCCGGCGGCTGAGCTCGTTCTCGCAGATCTCCTGCAGGTCGGCGTCCAGGGTCAGGACCAGGTCCCGGCCGTGGCGTGCCTCCTGCACGACGATGTTCCCGAGCGACTTGTCCCCGCGCCCGCCGGCGGCCAGACGCCAGGCCCGCCCGGGAACTCCGGCCAGATGGGAGGCAAGGCTGAACTCGAGGCCGGTGCTGGGGTCGGGCCCTTGGCCACCGTCGGTGAACCGCCCGATCAGCGAGGCGCCCACCCCTCCCAGGGGATAGACCCTCTCGCAGCGCTCTTCCAGGGTGATCGCCGGCTCGGCGCGCAGATCCTGCAGTTCCGCCCGGGAGAGCACCAACTGGCGGGCCAGGACCACGTGCTTGCCGGCGGCGTCACGGATTCGCCGGGCCAATGCGGCGGGGGGTTGGCCCAGAACCTCGGCCAGCAGGGCCGCCACCTGGGCGGGATCACTGGCCAGCTTGGTGGCGACTCCCACCCGCCAGAGATTCACAGTCAGGGCCAGAGGCCGGTGCTGGCGGTCGTAGAGGTTGCCCCGGGCGGGCGCCAACTCCACCGGATGGCGCCACTGGTTCTCGGCCTGGGTGCGATACAGATCGTGGTGAAAGAGCTGGATCTCGACCAGTCGGCCACCGAGAACCAGCGCCACCGCTAACATCCCGACCCGCAGGGCCCGGTGACGCCAGTTCTGCGCGGCGGACCGCCTCATGGTCACCTCGACTGGGCAGAAGCCGTCTGGATCCGATCTCCTCCGCCCCCCACGGTCCCGAGAATTCGCCACCAGGGGGACATCTGGCGTGGCAGCGCCTCGCCAGCAAAAACGATCACGGTACCTGGTCCGTCCTGGGCCACCAGGCCGAGTTCCTTCTCGGCCCGGGCCACCACCACCTCGCGGGAGGACACCTCGTTCCACCGCCGGGTGCTCAGGGCCGTCAGGGCTTCGAGGTACTCCCGCTCGCTCTGCAAGACATCGATTTCCCGCCGGAGATTGACAACGTTGTTCGACAGGGCGATCAACCCGGTCAAGATGGAGGTCGCCACCGCTCCGGCCAGCAAGGTCAGCAGGACCGAGCGACTGGCCAGGCGTCGCGACCTGGCCATCAGAACCCCGCCGCACCGCGTGGGCCGCTGAGAATACCTGGGCCGGGGTTTGATCGGGATCCTCATCCGGAACTCTTTTCTGCAACCGGCAGGATCTCGGCCGCCCGGAGCCGGGCGCTGCGCGCCCGGACGTTGGCGGCCACCTCGGTGTCGGTCGGGCGCACAGCCTTCCGGGTCAGGGGGCGCAGGGAGCGCCGATGACCGCAGCGGCAGGCCGGCACCTCCGGCGGACAGAGACAGTCACGGCTCTCGGTATCCAGCCACCTCTTGACCAGCCGGTCTTCCAGGGAGTGATAGGCGATGATCACCACCCGGCCGGCCGGTGCCAGGCACCGGGGAAGGCGAGCCAGGACGTCCGCCAGCGCTCCCAGCTCGTCGTTGACCTCGATCCGCAGGGCCTGGAACACCCGGCTCAGGGTCGCGGCGGGTTTCACCCCCCCCCGCCACGCCCCCGCAACCCCCCCCCCCCGCAGCTCGGTCGTGCGCAGCGGACCCGCGCGGCGGGCGACGACGC
>CAZAHC010000053.1:0-15690 GCA_964484595.1 uncultured Fibrobacteraceae bacterium
GAAAAAGGTTATCCAGGAAAGAATGTGCTCACCCATGCGTGGCGCTCCTCTCGGGGGTTACACCTCAAAGGGCTCGATAGACGAAGACCAGGAGCAGGACGCTGAAGCAGACGAACACCAGGTACGTCTGCAACCTGCCCGTCTGCACGCGCCGGAAGCTCTCGCCCACGGCCTGAAAAAACGCGGCGATGCCGTTGACCAGCCCGTCCACGACCCAGTTGTCGAACAGGCCGCTCAACCAGACAATGAAGCGGGTACCGTAACCGAAGCCGTTGACGATGCCGTCGACGACGTAGGTGTCGAACCCCTTGCAGAAGGCGTTCCACCCCAGCAGGCCGCGGTAGACGGTGGCCGCGTAGAAATCGTCGAAGAAGTACATCTTCTGCAGGACGTGATGCATGCCGGGCAGCCTGGCCTGGACCTCCTCCGCCTTGATCTTGCGGGCGATGTAGGTCAGCCAGGAGAGGAAGATCCCCAGCGCGGCGATCAGGATCGACAGGATCATCGCCCGCGTGTGGGCGGTGTGGTGGATGTCGTGATGAGGGTCGGCGCCGTGGCCGGCGGCGGCGTGGGCACCGTGCTCTTCCGCCGGGGCGGCGTGGTCAGAGCCGTGCGCGGGCGCGGCGTGGTCAGCGCCGTGAGATTCGGCGTGATCGTCCGCGTGATCGGCGGCGTGAGGGTCACCCGCGTCGCCGTGGCCGGGCCCGCCGTCTTGGCCGTGCCCATGGCCCTCGCCCGGCGCCAGCGCGACCCCGGAACCCGCCAGGGCGAGCGCGAGGTCGGGACGGGCGTCCGGATACTCAGCGGCGATGGCCTCCAGGTCGTAAGGCGCCGAGAAGCGGCTGAACCAGCCGTCGTCGGGACCCTTCCAGCCCGCGCCGATCACCGAGAGCACACCCAGGATCATCAGCGGCAGGGTCATGACCCACGGCGATTCGTGGGCGTGATCGAACTTCTCCTGCACCCGCGGCTTGCCGGTGAAGGTCAGGAAGATCAAGCGCCACATGTAGAAGGCCGTGATCGCGGCGGCCAGGATCCCCAGGATGAACGGCAGGTAGTGGGCTTGGTGCTCCATGCCGAAGGCGAGGGCCGAGCCGAGGATGGCGTCCTTGCTGTAGAAACCGGCGAAGAACGGCACCCCGCTGATGGCCAGCGTGGCCAGGACCATGGTGACGAAGGTGATCGGCATCTTGCGCCGGAGTCCGCCCATGTCGGGCATCTCCTGCGAGTGGACGGCGTGGATCACCGAGCCGGCGCCGAGGAACAGCAATGCCTTGAAGAAGGCGTGGGTGGTCAGGTGGAACATGCCCGCGCCGGCGGCGCCGACGCCGATGGCCATGACCATGTAGCCGAGCTGGCTCAGCGTGGAATAGGCCAGCGACCGCTTGATGTCGGTCTTGACCACGGCAATGGTCGCGGTGATGAAGGCGGTGATCCCCCCGACGTAGGCCACCACCAGCAGAGCATCGGGAGAGAACAGCGGGAACAGGCGGGCCACCATGTAGACGCCGGCAGCGACCATCGTCGCCGCGTGGATCAGGGCGCTGACCGGCGTCGGGCCTTCCATCGCGTCCGGCAACCAGATGTGCAGCGGCATCTGGGCCGACTTGCCGATGCAGCCGCAGAACAGGCCGATCCCCGCCCAGGTCAGCAGGGCGCCACCGATGGTGCCGTTATGCACATGGGCGAACAGCTCCAGGTAGTTCAGCGTCCCGCAGACGGCGAAGAAGACCAGGATTCCGATCCAGAAGCCCCAGTCGCCGACCCGGTTGGTCAGGAAGGCCTTCTTGTTGGCGTCGGCGGCGGAGGGCCGATGGAAGAAGAAGCCGATCAGCAGATAGCTGGCCAGTCCCACCAGCTCCCAGCCGATGTAGAGGAAGAACAGGTTGTTCGCCAGGACGATGATCAGCATGGCGAAGGTGAAGAAACCGAGGAAGGCGAAGTAGCGTTCGTAGCGCCGGTCCCCGTGCATGTAGCCGACGGAGTAGAGGTGGACCAGCGAGCTGATCGTGCAGACCACCATCAGCATCACCGCGGTCATGCCGTCGACCAGGATACCCGCCTGGATCTGGAAGGAACCCAGGTCCAGCCAGGTGACCTGGCCTTGCACCGAGAAGCCGGGGTCGGCCACCCGCCAGAAGTGGAAGAAGATCCGCAGGGCCAGGATCTCGGCGATCATCAGCAAGCCGACCGCGACCCAGTCGCCCCGCCGCGGCAGCTTCTTGCCAAAGAAGAACAAGATGGCGTAGGACAGGATCGGCAGGCCGAGGATGATCAGTGCGGTCCTGATGATGGCGGCATCGCTCATCGGTCCAGGTCTCCTTCTCGCCTAGCGCTTCAGACGGTTCACGGTGTCGACGTGCACGGTTCCGAAGTTGCGGAACATCGCCAGTACGATGGCCAGGGCGACCGCGGCCTCGGCCGCCGCCAGCACGATGACGAAGGCGGCGATCACCTGTCCGTCAACCCCGTGTTCGACGAAGCGGGCGAAGGCCACGAAATTCACGTTGGCGGAATTGAGAATCAGCTCGACTCCCATCAGCATCGCCACGGCGTTGCGGCGGGTCATCACCGCAAAGACGCCCAGGGCGAAGAGGATCGCCCCCACGGTAAGGAAGTGCACCAGGCCCACGGTCATGGCTGCTCCTCCTCTTCCGGCTCGGACGCCGGTTCGCCTCCGTCGCCGACCTCCGGGTCGTCCACCGCGGCCGCCTCCGGAGCCGCCTCGGGGGCGCGACGCTCCCGGATCAGGATGGCGGCGCCGATCATGGCGACCAGCAGCAGCAGGGAAACGTACTCGAACGGGAAGATGTAGTCGGTCATGAAGTTGGTGCCGATCTCGGCGGTGGTGGCCTTGGCGGCGTCGAGGGTCTGCACCGGCCACTCGGTGCCGGTGATCACCCGGTACAGCAGGGCGAAGAGTCCCAGGGCGAAGATGCCGGCCGGGACGTAGAGGTCCAGGCCTCGCCGGCGGAGCGGGCCGACCGGGATCCGGGTCATCATCACCGTGAACAGCACCAGCACCAGGATGCCGCCGATGTAGACCAGGACCTGGGTCACGGCCAGGAAGTCCGCCCCCAGCATGGCAAACAGCCCCGCCACCCCGAAGAGGGTGAACAGCAGGCTGAAGCCCGCGTGCACGATGTTCCGGCTGAAGACGACGAAGAAGCCGGACAGCACCGTCAGCACCGCAAAGGCGTAGAAGATCAGATCACCGGTCACTGGCTCTCTCCTCTGTCATCCCCGCCCGGGCTGTCCGCGCCGTCCTCGGGGCCGGGGGTGGCCGGTTTCTCGGGTGGGGCAGCGGGCTTTTCCGGGGCCGGGGCCTTGGCGGCAGGCTTCGGTTTCTCCTCCACCCAGTACCCCATCTCCCGCCGTACCTCCTTGTGGCAGGGTACGGGCTTCTCCACGGGAACGAACTCGTAGACGAAGCTCTGCCGGAAGTAGACGGAGTGATCGTAGTCGTGGCTCATGGTGAGGGCGTCGGTGGGACAGGACTCGGCGCAGAGGCCGCACCAGATGCACTTGTTGAAATCGACGGCGTACCGGTTCATGAACCGGTCCTTGCCTTTGCCCTCGGTCTCGATGTAGAGGCAGCTCACCGGGCAGGCCTTGGCGCACTGCAGGCAGGCGTTGCAGCGGATGACGTCGTTGTGCACGAAGCCGCGGAAGCGCTCCGGCATGACCCACCGCTCGTCGGGGTACTGCAGCGTCACCGGCTTGCGATAGATGTGCTTGATGGTGACACCCATACCCTGGAAGGCGGAACTGAGCGCGTACCAGGCGTCGGAGAAGTACTGGACCATCACGGTCTCCCGGAGCTTGCCCGAGGGCGGATCTTCAACGGAGCGTCAGCCGACCTGGCCGGCCGCCATCATCCAGATCCCGGCCCCGACCACGCAGATCAAGGTCAACGGGATCATCACCTTCCAGCAGACGTGCATCAGCTGGTCGACGCGCAGACGGGGCAGGGTCCAGCGCACCCACATCTGCAGGAAAACCAGCAGCACCGCCTTTATCACGAACGCCACCGCCGGCGCGAAGTCGAGGCCGGGAATCGGGCTCCACCAGCCACCGAGGAAAAGCGCGGTGGCCAGGCAGGAGACCAGGAACAGGTTGGCGTACTCGGCGAGGAAGAAGAAGGCGAACCGCATGCCGGTGTACTCGGTGTGGTAGCCGGCCACCAGCTCCGACTCGGTCTCGGGCAGGTCGAAGGGGCCGCGGTTCACCTCGGCGATCGAGCAGATGAAGTAGGCCACGAAGGCCACGAACAGGAACGGGTTGTAGAAGAGGTACCAGTTGCCGATCCCGCCCTGCTGCGCGATCACGATGTCGTTCAGGTTAAGGCTGCCCGTGGCCAGCACGATCGGGATCGAGGCCAGGGCCAGGGGAACCTCGTAGCTGACCATCTGGGCGGCGCCGCGGGCCGCCCCGTACAGCGACCACTTGTTGTTCGAGCCCCAGCCCGCCATCAGGATGCCGATGATCACCATGCTGCTGACCGCAAAGATGTAGAACAGGCCCAGATCGAGGTCGGAGGCGATGAAGCCGGGCGCGAAGGGGATCGCCGCCCAGGGCAGCAGGGAGCCGATGAAGACGACGAACGGCGCCAGCCGGAAGACGCCCTTGTCGGCCGCCGCGGGGATGATGTCTTCCTTCTGCAGGATCTTCAGCATGTCTGCCACCGGCTGGGCGACGCCGTGCCAGTGCCCGACGCGCATGGGGCCGTAGCGGCTCTGGATGAAACCGGCGACCTTGCGCTCCATCCAGGTGAAGACGATGGCGCAGGCGGCCATCACCAGCGACATCGCCAGCGCCATCACCAGCCCCCCCACCACGAGCAGCAGGGTAGGCGACAGGGCGTCGGCGCCGAAGATCTGACTCATGAGGTCGGTGACAACTTTCATGGCTACCTGTCAATCTCCCCGAGGACGATGTCCAGCGATCCCACGGTGGCGACCAGGTCGGAGATCATCAGACCGGGCCCGACCTTTTCGATCACGTGCAGGTTCGAATAGGAAGGCGAGCGCACCTTGTTGCGGAACGGCTTGGTCCCGCCGTCGGCGACGAGGAAGAAGCCCAGCTCGCCCTTGGCGCTCTCGGTCCGCGTGTAGGCGCTGCCGGCCGGGACGCGCAGGACTTTCTTCATCTCGGCCATGACTGGCCCGGCGGGCAGGCTGGCCAGCGCCTGGCGGATGATGCGGCACGATTCGCGCATCTCACGCACCCGCACCATGTACCGGTCCCAGCTGTCGCCGACGGTCCCCATCTCGCCGGTGCCGTAGGGGATGTCGAACTCGAACTGGTCGTAGATGGAGTAGGGATCGTTGCGCCGGCAGTCCCAGGGCAGACCGGAGCCGCGCAGCACCGGCCCGGTGCAGCCGTAGGCGTGAGCGTCGGCCAGGCTGATCACCCCGACGTCGGCGGTCCGCTCGATGAAGATCTTGTTGTAGCTCAGCAGGGTGTTGTAATCGTCGATCTTGTTGCCCTCGAACATGTCGATGAACTCGAGAACCTCGTCGGTCCAGCGGTCGGGCAGATCGAACCTCACCCCGCCGGGCGTGATGTAGTTGTAGAGCATGCGGCCGCCGCAGAGGCGCTCGAAGAGGTTGAGGATCACCTCCCGCTCGCGGAAGCAGTACAGCAGCGGGGTCCAGGCCCCCATGTCGAGGCCGAAGGTGCCGAGGGCGATCAGGTGGCTGGCGATCCGCTGCAGCTCGGCGCAGACGACGCGGATGTGCTCGGCCCGGGCCGGAATCTCGAGGTCGGGCAGCAGCTTCTCGACCGCCACGGCGTAGGCCAGGTTGCAGTTCATGGGCGCCAGGTAATCGAACCGATCGGTGTAGACCAGCCACTGCTTGTAGTCGCAACCCTCGGCGATCTTCTCGGCGCAGCGGTGCAGGTAGCCTATGTACGGCTTGGCCTCGTAAACGATCTCCCCGTCGGTCTGGATCAGCAGGCGCAGCACCCCGTGCGTGGCCGGATGCTGGGGCCCCATGTTGATCTCCAGCAGCTCCGACTTCAGCTCGGGCAACTCGTCCTGGTCGGCCCAGCCGGCGGCGCCGACCAGTTCCCTCTCTTCAGTGGCCATGGCTATCCTTCACCTGAGTCGTTTGCCCCGCCAGCGGGCGCGTCCTCTTCCTTCTGATGGGGATTGACGCTGTAGGGCCGGCCGAAAATGGGCACCTCGCCCCACCGGTCGGGCATCTGATAATCCTTGCGCAGTGGGTGTCCTTCCCAGGCCTCCTCCAGCAGGATGCGGCGCAGGTCGGGATGGCCGGCGAACTTGATACCGAACAGGTCGTAGGCCTCCCGCTCGTGCCAGGCGGCGGTCGGCCAGACGTCGGCGACACTGGGCACCTCCGCCTCGGCGCGCGGCACGCGCAGTTGCAAGGAGAACTTGTGCTCGTGCTGGTAGGAGTAGAGATGGTAGGCGACGCCCAGGTCGCCGTTGGCCTCCCGGTCGGAGGTCTCCGGACGGCCGTCTTCCCCGTAGCCGAGGATGGCCACGCTCTTGCCCTTGCCGTTCTCGTCGTAGCCGTCCCAGTCGAGGCCGGATAGGCACATCAACAGGTCGAAGTCCAGGCGCGGGTCCTCGCGCAGGAAGCGAGCCGCGGCGGCGATCTGGTCGGGCGCGATCGCGGCGGAGGGCTCGGGACCCTCGTCCTGCCAGCCCAGCATGGCCTCGCCGAACTTCTCGGTCAGCATTTCATAGATGGCCGCTTGTTCCATACCTTACCTTCTTGCCCACCTTACTTCCGATAGGGGATCTTCCGGGCGTAATCCTTGACCCACTTGGGCGGGCGGAACTTGCCCCGGCGGCCGCGGATCTTGTCCTGCAGCCGCATCAATCCATCCAGCAGGACCTCCGGGCGGGGAGGGCAGCCCGGGATGTAGACGTCGACGGGGATCAGGAAGTCGACCCCCTTGACGACGTGGTAGCCGTACTTGAAGTAGGGTCCGCCCCCGATGGCGCAGCTGCCCATGGCGACGACCCACTTGGGCTCCGGCATCTGGTCGTAGATCAGGCGCAGCCGTTCCGCCATCTTCGCCGTCACGGTCCCGGAAACGATCATCAGGTCGGCCTGGCGCGGCGTGGCGCGAAAGGCCCCGGCGCCGAAACGGTCGATGTCGTAACGAGTTGCACTGGCGGCCATCATCTCGATGGCGCAGCAGGCCAGCCCGAAGGTGACCGGCCACAGGCTGCTGAGCCGGGCCCAGTTGAACACCTCGTCGACGGTTGTCAGCAGGAAGTTCTTCCGTTCCGGAACCAGCACCTGCTGCAGCTGCCGGTCGACCCCGAAGTCGAGCATCTGCTCGCGCTCGGGCTCGTAACCGGGAGGCGGGGTCGTGCTTTCCCGGTAGGTCATTCGGCCACCTCCGCCTTGCTCTCGCGTCCCGGGCGCCCGGTCAGGCTCTTGACCCAGTTCAGATCACCCTTGGCCCAGATGTAGGCAAGGCCGACCGTGAGGATGGCCAGGAAGATGACCATCTCCCAGAAGACAACCGCCCCCAACCGCGGCACGGGAAAGAGCTGCTTGAACACGACGGCCCAGGGGAACAGGAAGATCACCTCGACGTCGAAGACGATGAAGAAGAGGGCGATCAGGTAGAACCGGATGTTGAACCTGATCCAGGAGGGCCCCCGCGGCAGCTCACCGCACTCGTAAGTGGTCAGCTTGGCCGGGCTGGGGTTGCTGGGCCGCAACAGCCGCGCCAGGCCGAGGGCGATGAGACCGAAAAAGATTCCGAACAGGATGAAGATCAGGACCGTCGTGAAGTCGGCGTGGACGCCGGTGCTGACGGCCGCAAGCGGGGGAAACACGTTCATGATCATCCCAGCTTGGTTCGTAGACTGCCAGAACGAATGCCGGTGCAGTCTCACAGGCCGCACCGAACTCGAGGTAGCTCCACCGCCGTCGCGGATCCCGACAAATACAGTGAGCGGGAGGGCCGCTGTCAAGTCATTAGGTGGTGACCTGGGGATTGTGTCTGGCCCCTCGGTGACCGGGCTTCGTTCGGGGCCCCCTCCAGGCCGGTGACGGGGACGCAAGCCAGATCCGATCTCGGGGCCACAACTTCGCAGTTGATTCCGGGACGGTCCGCGCCCAAAGTATCCGACCATGATTCGTCTCCTCGCCGTCGGCAAGCTGAAGGACAAGCGCCTGGCCGACCTGGTGGCGGAATACGGCCGCCGGATCCAGGCCCTGGCCCCGTTTGCGATGGAGGAGGTCAAGGACTCCTCCCCTCCGAAGGAGGCCCGGGCGCTGCTGGCCCGGCTGGGTTCCCGGGCGGGGACGGAAAGGGTGATCGCCCTCGACGAGCGCGGTGACCGGATCAGCTCCCGCGGCCTGGCCGAGTTGCTCGGCCGCCACGGGTCGGTCACCTTCCTGATCGGTGGTCCGGACGGCCTGGACGACAGCGTGCGCCAGAGAGCCGATCGCATCCTGCGCCTGTCCGCCCTGACGCTCACGCACGAGATGGCGCGCCTGTTACTGGCGGAGCAGATCTACCGGGCCCTCTCCATCCGGAACAACCGCCCCTATCACCGGGACTGAGCGGGCCGGAACCGCGGCCGGACCGGCGGGTTTGATCTTTGCGCCACGGGGGGAATCTCATATACTTCCGGCCAGCGCCCGGACCGGCAGTCCGGGGGGGTCTTCCCTTCATGAACAGGTGTCCTTCATGAGTGTCAAATTCCCGTACCCGACCCCGGGCCGCCCGTCCTGGGCGGCGGCACCCCGGTGGGGATTGCCCGGCCTGGTCGGGTTGGCCGCGGTCGCCCTGCTCTTCTTCGCCTCGGCAGCTCTTTCCGCCACGCTTGTCCTGACCGGACCGGAGGACGCGGCGGTGAGCCTGAACGGCGAGGGTCTGGGCCATTTCCCCCTCACCCAGCCCCTGACTCTCCCTGCGGGAAATTACCGGGTTCGCTGCGTCCTGCACGGGTACCAGCCGTTCGAGGAAGAGGTTCTGCTGGAGGACGACAGCCACGTCCTGCGGGTCCGGATTCGCCTCATCCCGTACAGCCGCCAGACTGCCATCACCTCGAACCTGCTGCTGGCCGGCCTGGGCCAGCACTACCTGGACAAGAGGGCCAAGGGCTGGCTATTCAACGCTGTCGAGATCGGGGGGCTGGTGACCGCCCTGGTCAGCCAGGTGTCCTTCCAGAACCACCGCGACGACTACCTGCTCAGCTATGAGCGCTACCAGAACGCGGTCCCCCAGGAAGAGGCCGAGGCATTCCGCCTGCAGGCGGCGCAATCGTTCACCAGGATGGAAGACGCGGAGAAGTTGCGGAACACGGCCCTGATCGTCGCCGCGGGTGCGGTGGTCGTCAGCTTGCTGGACGCCTGGCTCTTCTTCCCCTCGATAACCGTCGGCCCCGGGCCGGTGCCGCCGCCCGGCGCGAGCCGGGCCGGGCTCGCCGGTGATGAGGACGGGGGCGGCCTCTCCGGCCTGGCGACCTGCCACGCTGCCTGGTGCGCCCGGTTCTGACCTGGAAAGGAGCAGGAGCGGCATGAAAAGATGCCACCCCGGAATCGTCCTGGCCCTGGCCCTGAGCGGAGTCTTCGGTTGTGCTCACGACCTGGCCGATCCGCTCTTCGAAAACCCCTTCGATCCCGGGGGGCCGGACGGCGGCGACCCCTTCCAGATCCTGGCGATCCCGTCCGGCAACTCGGTGGTGGTCACCTGGCGACAACCCGATCACCCGGGGGTTACCGAGTACGCGGTGCTACACTCGGATGACGACAACGCCTTCGCGAGCGTCGGCACCGTGAATCACCTGCCCGCGGCTGACGAGAACACCTTCATTCACAACGAACCCGTGCCGAACGCCGTCAACTATTACAAGGTGATGGCCCGTGACGGTGAGGGAAACGCCACCGCCGTCTCCGCCGTGGCCTCGGCCCCCGTGGATATGCCCCCCTTCTTCCAGATCGGCGACGGTTCTCCCTCGGTCGCCAGCCGGTTCGTCACCCTCGCGATCAAGACCATCGTTGGCGACTCGCTGGATATCGCCGCCAACGACACCTTCACCGGCGCGACCACCCTGGCCACCGTCCCGGGGGACACCACCTTCGCCGTGGACTGGAATCTCGGCCCGGCCGCCGGCAACAGCGAGACCAAGGATCTCTACCTGCGCTGCCGGACCGCCGCCGACACCAGCCAGGTCAACCACCAGAGCGTGCTGGTCTCGTTCCTGCCCTCGCTCAGCGTCGTGGGCAATCCGGCCACCGTCGCGGACGAGTACGTGGACCTGGCCGTCTCCGACACCACCGGCCTGGTACAGATGCGGTTCGCCAGCCACAGCGACTCTCTCGAGAGCACAGCCTGGGTGCCGGCGGACAGCACCTACCCCGACTACCGTCTGGCGGACGTGATGACCGAGCAGACCATCTACGGTGAGTTCGAGAGCAACTTCGGCTTCAGCGCGATCGCCACCTGCGAGATAGCACCCGACGACCTTTCCGGCGTGAGTTTTTATCTTCAGAGCCTGGCCGGCAGCCAGGAACTGACCGACAGCGTCGAGGTCGTGATCAGCAGCCAGGCCGTGGCCCTCCAGATGCGCTTTTCCGAGAACCCGAGCTTCGTCGGCGTGCCGTGGTTGACCTACGCGGCCCTCGATACGTTCACTCTCAGCGAGGACGAGGGCGAGAAGGTGGTCTACGGCCAGTACCGGAATTTCTGGACCGAATCGCCGGTGCTCGCCGACTGGATCACCTACGTCGCCCAGCCGCTGGAGATCGGGTTCCACGTGCCGCTGGACAGCACCGTCGTGCTGGGCGGCAGCCAGCTGACGGTCTCCGGTTTCGCCCGCGCCGCCACCGGCGGCGATCCGATAGACCTGGTCGAGGTCGACCTCGGGCAGGGGTTCGTCCCCGCCACCGGCACCGAGTCGTGGTCGGTCGACTGGGACGTGCCGGTTTACACCGAGGACACCGAGCTGACCCTGCGGGCCCGGGTCACGGCCGGCGCCGAGACCGCGACCGGCCTGCTCACCGTCACCGTCACCCAGTTCATCGTGCAGATCACCGAACCGGCGGACGGGGCCGAGATACCGGACGAGACGGTGACCACGGTTGCCGGCCTCGCCGCGTCGATCCTCGGCGGCGCTCCGCTCGACTCGGTCAAGGTCAACCTGGCCGGCGCCGACACCCTGGCCACCGGCCTGGAGAGCTGGTCCGTCGACTGGGACGTGCCCGCGGTAGAGGAGCAGCAGCAGGCCCTGGTGATCGCCGAGGCCTGGGCCGGCGGCGAGTCGGTGGCAGACACCGTCACCGTGACGATCAATCCCTAGCCTGCTCGGGCACTCGAAAAACCGGGCCCCTTCCCGCCGGAAGGGGCCCGCGCTTGTTTCGGGGTTTGTTTTCAGGCCGGCCCGGAGCCGGCAATCTCTCCTCTCGCCGCTAGCGGTAAAGCGCCTTGACCCCGCCCCAGGTCGCTTCCTCGGTCGAGATCGCGTCGTTGGTCGAGATGGTGTCGATAACGACCTGGTCGACGTACGTGAAGGGCGGAATGTCCAGGTAGATGTGCTCTCGGTCTGGATTCGGCATGAGGATCCAGTACTCGACCCGGTGATTCGGGTCCACCTCCAGACCGCCCATCCCGGTGCCGTAGGTGGGGTCCTCCCACTGGTTGGTGCCCGGGTTGGGACCAATCACTCCCGACACGAAGGGCACACCCTGACCACCGTAGGTGATCTGGACCCAGATGTGCTTGTACTCGTAATCGTCGATCCAGTTGGCCAGGAAGAAGTCGATCTGGCCCGGAAGGTCTCCGGTGGCGGCCCGGCCGTCCCCCGGCTCGCTCGGATCGTTTTCCCAGTAGACCTCCTCGCTGATGTGGGCGTGCGTCACCGCATCGTTGAGTTCATGCATTCCCCCGTCACCGACGGCGTTGATGTAATCCGGCAGGACGTTCATGGGATCGGGCATGAAGTTGGTGACGAAATCCCACTCCGCCACGTAGGAGAGCGGATCGCCACGCCAGTCGGGCGGCATGAAGTCGTCGGCCAGGGTCGGGGCGGCCAGCCCCGCGGCCAGGGTCAAAGTCAACGTGAACGTCAGGAACCTGCTCATCGGTTTACCTCCTCATTGTGCACCTGGTGCAGCTTGCCGTTACCGGGATGGCTTTCCATCCATCCTGTTTGGCCGGGGAGGTTAACCTTTCAGGCTACCGGTGGAATGGGGGGTGGGTCGTTGCGCGGAGGGGAGACAGGCACCGCCGCAAAGGGATCAGAACCTGACCTCGAAGGCCTCGCCCGGCTTCGCCGCCAGGAGCGGAGGCAGGGGAATGTGGACCGCCAGCCCCCAGGTGGGGGCGACAGCCCGGGGTGCGAGGCGGAGGGGCAACTGTTCCAGGCAGCCGCCCAGGTGGGCGACCCTGGCTTGAAACACCCGGCCGGGGTCAGCCTGGCGGCGGATCCTGACCTGCTGGTCCGGTTGCACGTCCAGGATTCGATTCTCCGGTAGGTAAACCACGATCTCGCTGGCCCTGGACTCCAGGATCGAAACCACCGGTTGCCCGCCGAGTACAACTTCACCCGGGCGCCGGAAGATCTCGGCCACCTGTCCGGCGGCGGGTGCCCTGAGGGCGAGCTCGACGAGGGTCAGGTTCACCTTTTCGATCCTCACCTCCTGGACCTTGACCGCGTACTGGAGGGGCTTGAGCAGCAGGTCGCCGTCCGGGATATCGGCCGGATGTTCGGCCCGGAACCACCGGTAACGTTCCGCGGCCTCCTCGTATCGGGCCTTCATCTCTCGCACCAGGGGTTCCTGCCTGGTGATCCTTTCCCGGAGGGCCTCGCAGGCGATGCGGCTCTCCTCCAGGATCGCCGTCGGCGTCACCTCGCTGTCGTGCAGAAGCTGGGTCCGCTCGAGGGTAATCTCCAGCCCCTGCAGCCGGATCCTGTCCTCCGCCAGGCTGGCCAGGGCGTCGAGGTACTCGATGTGAGCGTTATCGACGTCCCGCGCGAAGCGACGGAGATTGGTCTGTTGATCCACGCGCTGGCCGGCTGCCTGGAGTTCCCACAGGGCCTTCTCGCGCCCGATCTCGAGGGAGAGACGCTCCAGCTCCGCCCGGGCCTCTTGCAAGTCGAGCAGCAATTCCGCGTCATCGAGAAAGGCCACGACCTGGCCCGGGGTCACTTCCTGGCCGAGAGACACTTCCAGCCTCTCCAGGCGGCTCGTCACCTCCGGGGCGACGTGGTACCGCACCTCGCCGGCGAATCCCGTCAGAACCAGACCCTGCTCCTGCCGGCCATAAAGGACCAGAGCCCCGATCAGGGCGGCTGACCAGACCAGCACGTGCGGCAGGCGGAGCAGGTGGCGCCTCAGGCGATGCCGGAAGGGTATGAAGGAATTGGCCTCGCTGGGGTTCGTGGCAGCCATCAGGGGGTAGCCTCCGTATCCTGCATCAGGAGGGAAAGATCGCTGACTCCCTCGATCCCCTCGACCTCGGCCACGAGCCGGGAGCTGTAGCGGGGATCAATCATCTTGACCTGATAGGAGAATTCCGCGATCGAACCGGGGCCGGTCTCTCTCAGGTGAAGAAGCCGGAAGGTGGCGCAGTAGCGGTTCAGAACCTCCCGCAGTTTTTCTTCCTGCTCTCCGCCGAGCGGAAGCCGGAACCGGAAGAGACCGTCGTGACTGAACCGGCTGCCGAACCTGGTCCTCGCGAGATAGAGAAAGACGAGGCTGATGGCAACGGTTGCCACCACTCCGACCAGGATATTTCCCGTTCCGGTCGCGATTCCCAGGGCCACGGCCAGAAAGAGAAAGACGGTATCCTTGGCGTCCTTGACCGGCGTCCGGAATCGAATCAGGGCGAGGGCCCCGAAGAGGCCGAAGGCGCGCGCGATGTTGTTGCCTATCACCATCATTACCAGGGCGACGATCAGGGAGAGGACCACCAGGGACTGGGCCATGGAGGAGGAGTAGGAGATGCCCCGGTGGGTCCAAATGTAGACCCAGGCGATCGCCTGACCGAGAACGAAGGTCGCCAGCAAGCAGAGCAGGACCGACTGGACGGTCAGCAAAGCCGTGCCCTCGCTGAAATCAAGGATGTCCGCAAAGAAACCGCTCATGAGCACGCTCCCCTCAGGGAAGAGGTAAGGACCAACCCTCACCGGCCGGCAGAAGCCAGGGGTCCAGCCCCCGCAGGACCGCGTTGCCGTACTTCGAGTATGATCTCTGTTTCAGCTCGAAGCTCTGGACAAGGCGACGCATCCAGCCGGGGAACGATGCGTCGAACTTGAGTTCCAGGATGACACCTCGGGATTCCAGGGGACGCCAGGCGTGATCCGGCAGGCTACCGTTTCCGTCGGCCGCCGGGGCACAGACGAGATCACGGTCCAGGGTAACCCGCACGCCGGGGTTGAGGTCTCCCACGAAGGCCTCGCGGCGGTAGCTAACCCAGATCACGGGCTGGGCGAGCCAGCGGGCCACCCACCCGACGAACTCCTCGTAGCACTCTCTCTCCGCCACCGGGAGACCGGAGATATCCGGTACTCCGCCTGCCAGCAAGGCGGCGACCGCATCCCGCCCGAGGCGAGCTCTTCCCTTGAGGACCAGACGGTCGTGCCTCCGCTTGATCTCCAGGAAGACCGGCGACGTGCCGTTCCGGCCGTACTGCCTGATGCGCAGCTTGATCCGGTGTAACTTCCCTTCCCGGCTCTCCCAGAAGAGCTTCAAATCGGGAGCGTCCAGGTACAGGCTGGTGACATTGTAGCTCTGGTCCGGCGTGCCCGTGGCGTGAGGATCCACCTTGACGAAGGGCTGGATGTAACCACGGACGCGGTCAGCCATGCTCTCCGTGATCAGATACTTGCACTCGAACCGCTGAAACCGCGCCTCGTAAGGAATCGGTGCTTGTTGACCGAGTCCCATGGTAGGTCAACCGTCCTTTCGCCGGGCTCCTCCTGGCCAGCCCCCCGCCGCCGGCTGGGGGGGTATCTGGCCTACCGCAATAGGGTAAGCCGGCCGGTCACGGCATCCTCACCGAAAACCAGCCGCGAGAAGTAAACCCCGGAGGCCTGATTGCGTCCGGCGTCGTCACAACCGTTCCAGATCACCTCGTGGCTCCCGGCGGTCATCTCCTCGTTCTTGAGGCTGGCCACCAGGCGCCCCCTGGCGTCGTAGATGTTCAGCCGCACCAGCCCGCCCGACGGGAGGGTGAATCGCAGCTTCGTCAACGGATTGAACGGGTTCGGGTAGTTGGGCAGCAGCTGCAGGGGGAAACCGCTCACTCCCGGTACATCGATGGAGCTCCCGTTGCTCGCCCCCGGCGTCGGCGTGGGAAAGAAGACCCAGGGCAGACCGCCGTCGCTCTCGCGCCCCTCGCTGACATCGGCCGTCTGGGCGCCGAAGACGTAGCTGTCGATCTCCACGTTGCCGGTCCCGAGGGTGCTGTAAAGACCGATCTCCTCGCCGCCGCCGCTGAGCTTGAAGGTTGCGTGAAGGGGACCGTCGCCGGAGTCGTCGTCACACCAGACGAGCAGGAAGCCACCTGCTGGTAGGGTGGTGTCCGGGAAAACCCATTGGGTGGAGTTGCTCAGGTCGTCGGTCAGGAAGAGACCACCCAGGGGCACGTCGTCCGGCCCGGGATTGAAGATCTCGGCCCAGTCCTCCCACTGGCCTGCCTCGTCCTGGATGGTGCTGTTGTTAAGGGCCATGAACTCGTTGATGAACA
>CAZAHC010000054.1:0-15613 GCA_964484595.1 uncultured Fibrobacteraceae bacterium
TGTTCTGGCGGGCATTTTCCTCACCCTCGCTACGGCCATTCATGAATAATCCGGGCTAAGGCCCCTGTCAACCGGCGCCGGCACCGTCATCGTCCAGGGTGCGCAGGTAGCGCCCGAGGGCGTCCTGCCAGGACGGTCGCGGCGCGCAACCCAGCCTTTCGAGGTTGTGGCTCCGCAACACCGAACAGGCGGGCCGTCGTGCGGGGGCCGGGAAAGCGCTGGTGCGGCAGGGTTCGATCCGGTCGGGATCGGCGCCCGTCTGGCGGGCGATCTCGCCGGCGAACCGGTACCAGCTGCAGGCCCCCTCGTTGGTGCCGTGAAAGTAACCCGTGGATCCCTTCTCGACCAGGAAGAGCAGCACCGCCGCCAGGTCCAGGGCGTAGGTGGGACACCCCCTTTGGTCGTCGACGACCGAAATCGTCTCCCGCTCTGCAAGCAGGCGACGGATGGTCAGGACGAAGTTCTTGGGCCCGGAACCGAACAGCCAGCTGGTCCGGACGATCTGCCACATCAGGCCGGAGTTCTCCACAGCCTCCTCGCCCAGGGCCTTGGTCGAGCCGTAGTGATTGATCGGCTCGCGAGGCGCGTCCTCGTCGTAGCCGTCGGCGGTGCCGGCAAAGACGTAATCGGTGCTCAGGTAGGTCAAACCGGCTCCGCAACCGGCGCAGGCGGCTGCGACGTGCCCCGTGGCGTCACCGTTGACGGCCCGGGCCCGGTCGAGGTTCGACTCGGCGCCGTCGACATCGGTGAAGGCGGCCGTGTGCACGCACCAGTCGGGCCGATGCCGGGCGAAGATCCGGTCCACCGCGCGACGATCGGTCAGATCTCCGTCGGGCAGGTCGACGCCGACCACCGCCAGACAACCCTGGAACAAGGAAAGAACCGCCCGGCCCAGCATGCCGTCGGCGCCGGTCACCAGAACCCTCAAGCCGAATCCTCTCGGTGGGGAGCAGTCTGCCAAGCGACGCGCCGGGCGAGGGTGGGCGCGAAGCCCCGGCTCTGGAGGAACCGGGCCACCTTGGCCTCCGCGCCCGGATCGACCGGATCACGCACCCGGGCCCAGCGGTCGCGCCCCGCCTGCAGAGCCAGCTCGCGCTCCCGTTCGGAGGATAGGATCTCCGCCACTACCGCCTCGGCCACGGCGGTGGCCACCCTCTTCTGGGCGAGTCTGGCCACCAAGTAGCGGCGACCGACGGGCCGGCGGCGCAAGGTATCCCGGCAGAAGGCCTCGGCAAAACGCCGATCCGAGAACACTCCCTTTTCCGCGAAGTCGTCCAGCACCGCCGCCACCGCGGCGGGGGCGAAACCCTCCTCGCCGAGCTTCTGCCGCAGGTCGGCGGTCGGATACAGGCGCCGGTCGAGCAGCCGGAAGAGGCGCCGGGCGACCGCCTTGCGCTCCGCCCCCTGCCGCAGCTGTTGACGCAGCCGGGCCGAGAGCGGTTCGCCGACGCCCGGCATGTCCGCCGGCAGCGACTCGGGCGCCACCTCGAGGGTTTCCCCGTCGCTCACGGTAACGAAAACCGTACCGCCGGTTCTGAGGCACTCGAGCAGGACGGGTTCTTCCCTGGCCACCATCGTCCTTTTGACCGTGCTACCCGGAAGCCTTGGCGCTGCGCCGCCCCTTGGCAGGAGTGGCGGCCGGAGGCGCCGGGGCTTCCGGTTTCCCCTCCGGAGCCGCCTGGTCCGCTTCCGGCGGCTGGGCCGTGGGGTTCGTGACGCCGAAGTGAATGAAGACCTTGTCCTTGATCGTGGTGAACAGGTCGGGGTTTTCCTTCAGGAAGACCCTGACGTTCTCGCGCCCCTGTCCGAGCCGTTCCTCGCCGAAGCTGTACCAGGCGCCGCTCTTCTGGATGACCCCGGCGGTGACCCCCAGATCGATCAGGTCGCCTTCCTTGGAGATGCCCTCTCCGTACAGGATGTCGAACTCCGCCTTCTTGAAGGGCGGCGCCACCTTGTTCTTGACGACCTTGCACCGCACCTGGTTGCCGATGACTTCCTCGCCCTGGGTGATGGCGCCGATCCGGCGGATATCCAGCCGCACGGAGCTGTAGAATTTCAGGGCGTTGCCGCCGGTGGTGGTTTCCGGGTTGCCGAACATGACCCCGATCTTCATCCGGATCTGGTTGGTGAACATGACCAGGGTGTTGGTCTTGGAGATGGCGCCGGTCAGCTTCCGCAGGGCCTGCGACATCAACCGCGCCTGCAGCCCGACGTGGGCGTCGCCCATCTCCCCCTCGATCTCCGCCCGCGGCACCAGGGCGGCAACCGAGTCGATGACCAGGCAGTCTATGGCGCCGGAGCGCACCAGCATCTCCGTGATCTCCAGCGCCTGCTCCCCCGTGTCCGGCTGCGAGACGAGCAGATTGTCGATATCGACCCCGATCTTGCGGGCGTAGACCGGATCGAGGGCGTGCTCGGCGTCGACGAAGGCGGCCATGCCGCCCTGCTTCTGGCAGTTGGCTACGACCGACAGGGCAATGGTGGTCTTGCCGCTACCCTCGGGCCCATAAACCTCGGCCACCCGGCCGGTCGGCATGCCGCCCACGCCGAGAGCGATGTCGAGCGAAAGGCTGCCGGTGCTGATGGCGTCGATGTCGTCGTAGATCTTGTTCTCGCCCAGCAGCATGACCGCGCCCTTGCCGAACTGCTTCTCGATCTGGGCTCGCGTGAGTTCCAGGGCCTTCACCTTGTCTTCCTTCTTGTCAAGCGCCATGACTTTATCTCCCGGTGAGACTGGCTGAGATGATATGGGAGGCTGCGGAAATTCTTCCTGTCCGGGCGCCAGCGGCGACCCGACCGTGTCCCGCGTTCCCGGGAACCCGATCCTGCCCGGTGTGGCGCGCGATCCGGCTCTGCAAGGTACCACGGGAAGAGGGAGGACGGCAACGGCAAACTACCCGGCTATCCCCCCTGCCCCAGAGGGAAAACCGCCAGGTCCGCGTGAAGGGCGCCCTGAGGACGGAGCTTGCTCTCGACGAGCCGAAAATCCTCCAGAGTGAATGGTTGCCAGGGCAGGAGCTGAATCTTGGAGATCAGCCGGCGCTGGCTGGCTGGCAGGGGGCGCTTTATCCGGGCCACGGTCAGGTGGGCGCGAAAGGCTTTCCGATCCTGAGGACCGTCGGGAGCCACCTCGTCCACCCGCCGCCGGATGCCCGCGGCCAGCCTTTCCAGGCCACCGTCGCTCTCCATATGCAAGAACAGAACCCGCGGCCGGCTCAGGCTGGGAAAACCACCCAGCTGACCGGGTTGAATCCGGAGCGGGGAGTGCAGGGCCGCCTCCGCCCGCAGGCTTTCCTGGAGGGGGTTGACCAGCTCGGCGGGCCAGTCTCCCAGGAAAGCTAGGGTAACGTGCCAGTTCTGGGGGCGCGCCCAGGAGACGCGCAGCTGCAGCCGCCAGGCGTCCAGCTGGGTTGCCAGGGAGTGCCGGAACTGTTCCCCGCAGTTGGCGGCGATGAACAACCTCACGGCTCGTGCCTCCAGCTGTCCAGGGGGGACCAGGGACCTTCCCCGGGACCGGTTTCCAGGAGCCGGCGCAGCGTATCCAGCGCCGCGGCGACGGTGAGCTGCCGGTTGCGGCGCCGGGAACCGGGGAAGCGGTAGCAGCCCGTGAAAACCTCCTCGCCCGCGGCCACGGCGATCCAGGTCGTGCCCACCGGCTTGGCCTCGGTGCCTCCGTCCGGACCGGCGATGCCGGTGACGGCCAGGGCGAAGTCGGTTTCGAGACGCTCCCGGCAGCCGGTGGCCATGGCGGCGGCCGTCCGGCGGCTGACAGCACCTTCGCTGGCGAGGACGTCCGCCGGCACCCCGAGCAGGTCGCGCTTGACCGGATCGGCGTAGGCCATCACCCCGCCGCGGAAGAAGGTGGAGGAACCCGGGTTGTCCGTCAACCGGGCCCCCAGGAGGCCGGCTGTGCACGACTCGGCCACGGCCAGGGTCTTGCCCAGGGCGATCATCTTCTCTTGGATGACGGTGGTCAGATCCTTCGCCTCGGTCGCGTAGACGACCCGGCCCAGCCGCTCGCGGAGGTCCTGCTCGAGTGGAGCCAGGCGTGCGGGATCGTCCCGGCCGCCCGGCAAGGTCACGAGGATGTCCACGCCCCACGTCACCAGGAACCAGGACCAGTGGAGGCCGGGGTTGGCCCCGATAACGGGCCGGCACCGGTCCACGAGCACGGTCTCGGCGACCTGGGCGGTGCGCAGGAGCAGAGCCGGCGACGCCGGCGGCAGCAAGCCCTCGGCCTGGAGCCAGGCCAGCGCGCCGGGCAGCAGGGCGCGCAGCTCGCTCGGCACGCCCGGCAGGATGACCAGGGTCCGGTCGGCCAGCCGACCGATCAGCCCGGGGGCCGAACCCGCCCGGTTCTCCAGGGGGGTCAGGCCGACCGGAACCTGCGCCTGCTTGAGCAGCCAGTCACCACAAGGCACACCCCGCCGGCGGCAGCGGTCCTCCAGGCGGGCTAGCACCTCCGGGGCGGTCGCGAGGGTCACGCCGGCCCAGTCGGCGACCGCCTGGCGGGTCAGATCGTCGGGAGTGGAACCCAGCCCTCCCGTCAGGAAGACGATCCCGCCCGGTTCGGTCGCGGTCAGGGCGGCGGCGATCGCCCCGGGGTCGTCGGGCACGACGGTTACCCGGCGTACGCCGACCACGTGTCTGGCCAACGCCCGCTGGATGTCCCGGCTGTTGGTCTCGGCTGTGCGCCCTGCCAGGAGCTCGTCCCCCACGGCGATCTGCCAGACCACCGGCGCGGACCCGCCCGGCGCCGACGCCCCCTGGCCGCCGGCCGCGCGGGAACCGTTGCGAGGATCCATCATCTTCCTACCAGCCCGTGACGAGGAGAGTGAGCCGCAGGGCCAGATTGGCCAGCACCCCCGCGGCCAGGTCGTCCGCCATGATCCCCCAGCCGCCCGGCAGCCGCTCGAGCCGCCGCACCCCCAGGGGCTTGACGATGTCGAAGAATCGGAACCAGAAGAAACCGGCGGCCCAGCCGAGCGGACCGCAGGACACCCCCAGGTAGGTTACCAGCATGCCGGCCACCTCGTCGCAGACGACCAGCCGGGGATCGGGTCCGTACCGTTTTGCGAACCAGGTCGCCGCGGGCACTCCCAGCGCCACGACCAGCAGGAGCAGCCCCGCCTGCACCAGGACCGGAACCGGCGAGACCAGCCACCACAGGATGGCGAAGGCGAAGCTGGCGGCAGTGGCGGGGGCCAGCGGCGCGTAGCCGGTCCCGCCAAAGGTGGCGAAGAGATACAGGGGCAGGCGGCCCATGCTGCTCCTTCCGGGAGACGGAGCCCAACCGGGCGTAATCACGAATGGCGAGGATAGTGCGGAACCGGAACCGGGTCAACGGCGGGGCAGACCGGTCCCGGGACGACCGGCGGCGGTAGCTGCCGGGTCAGACCGGTTGCTGGAGGTTACGAAGTACCTGCTTGGAAACGTACTTGAGGGTGTCGAAGACGCCGACCCCCTGCGTGGCGACGGCCTCGAAGCTCCCGAACTTCTCCGGGTTCAGCTCCTCCTCCAGTTCCTGCACGGGGATGGCGCCGGGCAGGTCCCGCTTGTTCCACTGCATGACAAACGGGATCTTGTCCAGGAGCAGATCGTACTCCTTCAGGTTCTCGTGCAGGTTGTAGAGCGACTCGATGTTGGCGTCGAAACGCGAATCCTGCGAATCGGCCACGAAGACGATGCCGTCCACCCCTCGCAGGATCAGCTTGCGGCTGGCGTTGTAGTAAACCTGGCCCGGTACCGTGTAGAGATGGAAGCGGGTCTTGTAGCCCTTCACCTCGCCCAGCTCCAGGGGCAGGAAGTCGAAGAAGAGCGTCCGGTCCATCTCGGTGGCCAGGGTGACGAGCTGACCCTTGGTATCGGGGGCCAGCTTGTCGTAGATGTACTGGATGTTGGTCGTCTTGCCCCCGAGCCCAGGGCCGTAGTAGACGATCTTGCAGTTGATCTCGCGCGACGAGTAGTTGATCAGCGACACGACCGGCACCCTCGTTCTAGCTGCGCGCGGCGGGCGCGCAACGACCCTTTCAATCCACGAACAGGTTGTCTATCTCGGCTTCCGCTTCCTCGGCGAAGGACTCGTCCAGGGAGTCCAGCTCCTCGTTGCGATACTCGAGCTTGTCGAACAGACCCGCGACGATCTTTTCCAGCACTTCGACCGTGCGCTTGACCCGCAACCTGACCAGGCCGAGGGTGGTCCGCTTGTCGAACAGGACCACCAGGATCACCCCCTGGGTGATCTTGCCCAGGTACATGCTCTCCCGGGCGCCCTGGTGGTAGAGAGTGCTGAAGTCCTTCTCGCCGACGAGCTTGGCCAGCTGGTAATTGGCGGCGAAGTCCGCAGCGCAGAGGGAGGCGAAGCTGACGAGGTCGAACTCGACGGGCTCGCCGGCCTGGGCGATGAGCTGCCCGGTCCGGTCGATGAGCAGGACGTTCCGGGCATGGCAGCTTTCCAGGAGATCCTCCAGGGCGTTGCTGATTGCCCAGTAGTCCTCCTCGAAGATCGCCCATTCGGTTCTGACCATGACACCTCTCCACCAGCGGTGGACCACGCAGGGAGATCTGCCGCAGCGTTGTCTTGAAAGAAGTTATCGACGCCAGCGCTGGGTTCTTGAGCGGGGAATCGAGGCGGGGTCGCTTTCGCCCGCGCGCGACATGTCAGAAGGGCCGGCGGAACTGGAAGGCGCGCTGCAAGGTGGCCTCGTCGGTGAAGGCCAGGGCGCCCCCGACGGGAATCCCGGTGGCCAACCTGGTCAACTCGAGCTCGTAGCCCTCGAGCAGCCGCTGGATGTACAGGGCCGTGGTCTCGCCTTCCACGCTGGCGTCCACCGCCAGGATCACCTCCCGGATGTGATCCTCCTCGATCCGGTCGACAAGCCGGTCGAACGGCAGGTCACCTGCTCGCACCCCGTCCAGCGGGGAGAGCAAGCTCCCCAGGACAAAGTAGCGACCGCCGAAGAAGCCCGCCTTCTCGAAGGGAAGGATATCGACGGGGCTGGCCACGATGCACAGCAGCTGCGGGTCGCGCCGCGACGAGCTGCAGATAGCGCAGGGATCGGCCTCGGTGATGGCGCCGCAGCGCCCGCAGTTCCGCACCTGGGCGAGGGCCTCGCCGACGGCCTCGCCCAGTTCGCCGGCCACCTCGGGGCCGGCCTGGATAAGGTGCAGGGCGATTCGGGTGGCGGACTTGCGCCCCAGACCCGGCAAGCGGCTCAGGGCCCTGACCAGGCGCTCGAGGGCAGGCGACTGGAACTCGCCGCCGTCGTTCCCGGCACCCTGGCCACCAGAGGCGCTTCCGGCCGGGCGAGACTCTTCCTGGCGGGGAGGCAAGTCAGCTCCTTCGGGAGAACCAGATCCCGGGTTTTCGTCGAAAACCCAGGCTAGGAGAGTCCGGGCAGATTCAGGCCGCCGGTGACGGCACCCATTTCCTTCTTCACCAGCTCGTCCACCTGGCGAGCGGCGTCGTTGACGGCGGACAGGACCAGGTCCTGCAGGAACTCGACGTCCTCCGGATCAACACATTCGGGGTTGATCTGCAGGCTCTTGAGCTGGTGTTTCCCATTCATGACCGCGGTGACCTGGCCGCCCCCCACCGTCGCGGTGACCTCCTGCCGGGCGAGCTGCTCCTGGGCCTCGGCCATCTTCTTCTGCATCTGCTGGGCTTGCTTCATGATCGCGCCAAAGTCCATGGCTCCTCCTGATCAGGTATCGGCACCGGGGACGGGCCCGGCGGGGTCCGGGGAGGATTCCCCGCTCTCCGGCCCGCGGGCGGCAGACTCGTCCTCCAGCCAGTGGCGGCGCTCCTGGTCCGACAGGGGAACCCCCTGCAGGAGTTCGACCAGGTCGGACAGCGGCCGGTCTTCGCGGCAGGCATTCTGGAGGATTTCCCGCTCGTTCGGCGCCACCTCCCGGCGAATTCTCTCCCGGTCGGGGACTTCCTCGACCGCGTCGCTGGCGACCAGGTCCACCCGCAGGGGCCGTCCCCAGTGGGCGATCACCCGTTCGGTGAGGATCTCCCGCTCCCGGTTGAGACGGTCCAGCTGGAAGGCCTTGTCGGCCGGGAAGGCCACCACCAGCCGCCCCCGCTCCTGGTCGAGCGACGGCAACCCCTCCATCAGGCAGGAGGCCAGCCCCGGCTGCGCATCCAGCAACACCTGGATGAACCCGGTCCAGCCGGGAATGGTGTCGGCGGCCGCCGCGGCGCCGCGTCCGGACGGCGAGCGGCCCGGCCCGGGCTCGGCCACCGCCTCGGCGGCCGGCTTGCCGGCGCCGGCCAGCGAACCGTAATCACCGCGACCGTCGGCGGTCGCACCGGGACCGCTCTGCGAACTAGGCTGGCCGGCCGCGCCCCCCTCGCCCGGACCGCCACCGCCGGAAAGCTGGGTCAGGCGTTGAACGAGGTCGGAGAGCAGCACCCGGGATTCGAACAGGGTCAGCTCGACCAGGGCGGCCTCGAGCAGGATGCGGGGCTGGCTGCTGCGGTGGATGCGCTCGTAATGAAAGACGGCGCGATCGATCAGGGCCAGCAGGTCCTGGCTGGCGAACTTCTCCGCCTGTGCGGCCAGGGTGGCCACCTGTTCGGGCGAGAGATCGACTGCGGTGGCCAGTTCGGGATCGGTCCGGATCAGCAGGAGGTTGCGGAAATTGACCACGATCCCCTGGGCGAAGGCGTCCAGGCTCTCTCCCGAGGTGGCCAGCCGGTCCAGCAGGCGCAGCGCCTGGGCCGGATCCCGGGCGAGGATGGCCTCGTTCAGTTCGGCGTAAACCTCCGACCGGACCAGCCCGAACAGCTCCACGATCCTCTGCTCGTCGATGACGCCCTCGCAACCGGCGAGCACCTGGTCGAGGATGCTCAGGGCGTCGCGCAGACTACCCTCGGCGAGGCTGACGACCACCCGCAACCCGGAAGGATCGAGCTCGACCTTCTCCGCGGCGGCGATCTCCTCGAGCCGGCCGGCCAGCTCCTGGCGACTCAGCAGGCGAAAGTCGAAACGCTGGCAGCGCGAGAGGATGGTCCGGGGAACCTTCGTCGGCTCGGTCGTCGCGAAGAAGAAGTAAACCCGGGCCGGCGGCTCCTCGAGGATCTTCAACAGGGCGTTGAAGGCCCCCTTGGAGAGCATGTGCACCTCGTCGATGATGAAGATCCGGTTGCCGCCCTTGGTGGGACTGTACTGGGCCATGTCCCGCAGGTCGCGGATGTTGTCCACCCCCGTGTGCGAGGCCGCATCGATCTCCAGGACGTCCAGGTAACTACCGGCGGCAATGCTCAGGCAGGTCTCGCACTTCCCGCAGGGATCTCCCTGGTCGCTGTCTTGGCAGTTCAGCGCCTTGGCCAGCAGCCGGGCAACGGTGGTCTTGCCGCAACCCCGGGGGCCGGCGAACAGGTAGGCGTGAGAGAGCTTGTCCTTGCGCAGGGCGGCGCGCAGCGTACCGGTGACGTGTTTCTGGCCCACCACCTCGGCAAAGGTCGCGGGCCGGTACTTGCGCGCCAGGGCGTGGTAGAACATCGCGGGACCGTTCGGGAAGGAAACCGCTCCGCCAAAACGGGTCCGGGACCCGGGAAAAGAGCGGGCCAGGCTGGACGGCGCACACGTCGAAGTGAGCGTACCGCTGCTACTTTCCAGTCCTGACGGGGTTAGCGCTCCGGCGTCACGCCGGGCCTGGCCCATCCAGAAATCTTGGTGGAGATGAGCGGGCTCGAACCGCCGACCTTCTCGTTGCGAACGAGATGCTCTCCCAACTGAGCTACATCCCCACAGCCGGATCTCATTCTAGCGCCGACCGCGGCCGGCGTCGACACCGCACTGCGGCGGCAAGTCGTTTTCCTGGCGGAGAGGCAGGGATTCGAACCCTGGGAACCCCGAGGGGTTCAACGGTTTTCGAGACCGCCCCGTTCAACCACTCCGGCACCTCTCCGAGTTCCGGTAGCCGCTGGCGGAGAGGGAGGGATTCGAACCCTCGGAGCCCAAAGGACTCACACGATTTCCAGTCGTGCCGATTCAACCACTCTCGCACCTCTCCGCACAGATGCGGTCGAGGAATATAGCACCGGTCCTGGGTAAAATCAACAGACGCCCCGGCCGGGAACCCGGCTGCGGGTCGGTCAGGAGGAGGTGCGCTTCAGCTCGTGGAAGACGGCCGCAAATACGTCGGTGAGCCGGACGACGCCCACGATCTCGCTGCCCCTGGTCACCAGCAGGGAGTGATGATGGCCAACGACGAGGCGGTGGACGGCCTCGGCCAGGGAGGCATCCTCCGGGACGTATTCTCCCTCGGTGGGAGTGTACATGAATTCCTTGACCTGCCGCGAGCCGGCCGCCCGGCACAGGTCCGCCACGGGCTGATCCCACAGGCCGTGCTGTTCCCGCATGGATTTGAGGAAATCGTCGCTCAGGCCGAACCGGTCCAGGGAATGATCCTGGTCCAGCTCGAAGTAGGTCGGTTCGAGGGCCTTGATCACGTCCATCTGGCTCAGCTTGCCGACGACCCGGTTATCCTGGTCCTGGATTAGAATCGCCCGGTGCCGGTAACGCTCCTGATCGAATGCCTCCTGCGCGCTCTCCAGGGCCAGCACGGCCTCGTACAGGGTGGCATTCTCCCCCACGGTCGGGTATTCCGAAAGCGGCACCATGATTTCCTGGACCGAAGTCGACTCCACGTCTGGCCTCCTTGACTGGTAAATGCGATCGTTGCCCTCTTACTTCCCACACATACCGGCCGGAACCGGGGGAAGTCAATGGGCAACTTGCATCGAGTTCTAACCAGGGTGATGGCGGCGCTGGCGCCGGAAGAAGTCGCGCAGATGGTCGCTGCAGGCCCCGGCGGCGATCCCGCCGACGACCTCCACCCGGTGCCGGTATGGGTTCCCCTCCAGCAACCGCGCCGTGGATACAACTGCCCCCGCCCGCGGATCGGCGGCGCCGTAGACCAGGCTGCCGATCCGGGCAAGGAGCAGGGCGCCGCAGCACATCAGGCACGGTTCGAGGGTGACGTAGAGGGTCGCTCCCTCGAGCCGCCAGTCGCCGGCACTGGCCGCGGCGGCGCCCAGGGCGAGGATCTCGGCATGAGCGGTGGGATCCTGCAGGGTCTCCACCTGGTTGTGCCCGCGTCCCAGCAGCCGTCCCTCACGGACCACGACGGCGCCGACGGGGACCTCCCCCGCGGCCGCCGCGACCTCGGCCTCGCCGATCGCCTCGTGCAGCCAGCGCTCGTGCGAGCGAAACGAGGTGAGATCCGCCTTGTCCCTCATCGCGCCTCACCCTCCTCCGCGGCGACGTTGCCCAGACGATCGGCCACCTCGACCCGCACTCGCCACGGCTCCGGGGGCGCCGGCCGATCCGGGCGCGGGAAATCCAGCTCGACCGCAAAGGTCTCCGCGAGACTGTCACAGATGAGATCCTCCGGGTCGAGGCGCTCGCTGCCGCCGCCGGGCAGCTCGACCCAGGCCTCGGCCAGCGGACTAGCCGCGTCGGTGGCGCGGAAGGAGATGGCAAGGCCCCGGTCGGTCCGGCGCACTTTGAAGCGGGTGATCTCGGGCGGGGTATGATCCACCGTCAGCGGGGCGCTCACCCGCTCGCTGGTCAACACCTCGCCGGCCGGGTTGTCCGGTTTGTCGCTGGCGACCAGGCGGACGACGTAGGTTCCGTCGGGCACGCTGCTGGTATCCCAGCTGCCCAGGAACTCGCTCGTCTCGGCGCGAAGCGGCCGCCAGGTCAGCTCGCCGAGGCGCTGGTATTCCAGCCGGAACACCAGGCGGTCCTCGTTGGGATCGGTAGCCAGCCAGGTGAAAGTGCGCAGGGGCCGCGCGGGGGCGGCCCGCGACAGCCCCGCCCGCCGGTCCAGCCGGCTGGTCACCGTGTACTCGGCGCGCAGGCCCCTGCCGAAGGTCTCGGTGACGTTTTCCTCGCGGGAGAGCAGTCCGCCCAGGTGCATCTCCCCCTCCGGCTGCAGCTCGAACTGGAAGATCGCCGGCGGCAGGTTCGGCTCCCAGCCGCTGATCGTCACCGCGGCCACCGCGGCACCGGCTCGCTGGCCGCCGATCTCCAGGCGCCACTGCAGGAAACGACTGGGCGGCAGCGGGATCTCGTGGTCGGTCTCGGTCCAAGGCTCGCTCCACTCAGTCCAGGTGTCGTCGGGAACGGACCGGGCGCCACCCCGCACGGACCACTTCAGCTCCGCGCCGCGGGGCGCGACACCCTCCCAGCGCAGGCGTCCCCAGCGAATAGGCACCCCGCCGTCCAGGGGCTCAGAAACGGCGACCGCGAACGCGGAGGGGCGATCCGTCAACCTGACGAGCCGGCCGGGATTGGCCTGGCAGAGAACAACCTCCTCGCGGCCCTCACCTTCAGCCTGCAGCATCAGCGCGAAGACATCGCCGCCGTCCCAGGTGGCCAGGGGGCGAATACCGCGGGGCGGCTTGAGGGAGTGGAGGGTCGCCTGGGCGTCCTGCTCTTCCTGGGCGCCGGCGGCCAGCCAGCCCCAGCGGGGGCAATAGGCGGCCGTGAGCAAGGTGACGTCCCCGGCCCAGACCTGGTTCACCAGGTCGTCGGGTCCCAGGCGAAACAGGGCCGCCCGCTCAGGCAAATCGCCCCGACCGTTGCCGCCGTTGCCCTGGCCGTGATTGCCGCCAACGTTCATGGCTCCGGGCTGAGCGGCGGCACCGGCGGCGGTCTCGCTCCGGCGGGACATGGCCAGCAGGTGCCAGGCGCCGTCCGGACCGGTCAGGAACTGGCGGATCTCCTCCTGGCCCGCCTCGAACAGCACTCGCCGCTCGGCGGGCCGGTCCGGGTCGAGCCGGTAGACGAGGCCCGGTCCCTGGGTCCCGATCAGGAGGTCACCCGTGTCGGTCCGGGCCAGGTCCAGGACGTTGGCGGCGGGGAACGTGGCCAGGCGCTCGACCTCCAGCCGCCTGGTCACCCGGTAGAGGGCGGCGGGGGCCCCGGCCGCCACGAAGATCTCCCCCTTGTCGCCGGCGACCAGCGCCCAGATGTAACCTTCGGCCAGATCGGCCCAGATCTCCGTCTCGCCGTCGGGCGAGACCCGGAAGAGCAAGCCGTCGGGCCCGCACCCGGCAAAAAGCTGGCTCCCGAGGCGCAGGAGGCTCAGAACCTCCGGTTCGGGCAAGGCGGCCAGGAGCCGACCCGTCCCGCTATGATCCAGGTGCCAGATCTGGCCGCTGTGCCCGCTGGCGGCGAACAACCCGCCACTGTCGTCGGGAACGGCGCACCAGAAAACCTCTGGCGCGCCGGCGAAGATCACCTCGGCGGCCAGCCCGGGGGTCAGGCGCCCGAAGCGATCCAGGCCGATTCCGTCCAGGTCGAGTTCCGCGAAGGAGCTGGCCGCTGGATAATCCCAGAACACGGGCCCGGCCGCCCCGGCCAGCACCACCCACCCCAACCCGAGGGCGAGTCCGACCAGGACCACCGCGAGGGGCCAGCGCCGGAGCGGAGCGAAAAAGAAATCCAGACAGTTCATGGACGGGAATCCTCCCCGATCGGCTCGGTCAGACCGAGCAAGGTAATATCCCGGATGACGTTCCCCTGCAGGACCAGCCCGGACTCGAAGCGCAGGCTGGCGGCGATGCCCGCCCGGGTCCCGGTGACGCGCCCGGAGCGATCGTCCTGCAACAGGGCGGCGACGCTGGGCGGCAGGTCCGCCAGCTCGCGCCCGTCCACCACCACCCCCCGGGAAGGAACGAACAGGGCGAGCACCAGCTCCGTGGCCGACCGCGGCGAGCGAATAACGGCCAGGGTGGCGGGCAGGCTGGGATCGGCGAAGCGGCCCGCGGCACGCTCGGCCTCCAGGGCGAAGAGGTCCCGGGCGTTGGCGGCCAGCAGGCGGTACCGACCCGGCGGCAGGTGATCAGGAACGGCGAGCTGTCCCGCCACGGTCCGTGGTTGCCCGCGCCGGGGCTGCAAGGTCACCGCCAGGTCGATAACCTGGCCCGGATGAGCCTGCGCCGGCGCGTAAAAGGCGGCGATGCGACCGGACTCCATGGGCCGGGAGACGGTCAGAGTGGCCGCGATCTCCTGCAGGTCCATGACCTCGTGCCGGTTGGCGTGCAGGATCTGCAGCGGGGCCATCCACTCCGGGCCGAGGGCCATCGCGCTGCCCGGACCGGTCACCGCCCCGTTCAAGCGGACCCGCTCGGCGGCCCGGTCCGCCCCGCGGCGCCAGAGGGTCTCGATGTCGTAACGGATGGTCTGCAGGCTGAGATCGTCGCCACTTACCAGCAAGGCGTTGTACAGGCTCCAGAACACCAGTCCGGCCGAGAGCTGGGGATCCTTGACCACCTCGAACCGGTAGCTTGCGCCGCCGCCGGTACGCTCCACCGTCACCGAGACCGGCACCATCTCCGGAGCCGGGCCGAGCGAACCGGCCAGGCCCGCCCGCAGGTCGTGGTGAACCGAGCCGAGGACCGGCCCGATCGAACCCACCTTGAAGGAGAAGTTCCGGGACGGAAAGACGGCCAGGATCTCGGCCGCCGCGAGGGGAAAGGAAACCGGTCCCCTCTGCATGAAGGGATGTCCCATCAGGTAAACCCGGTCGGCCTCGATCCAGGTGGTTGTCCCGATCGCTCCGAGCTGAGCGGCGCCCAGCACCAGGGGAATCGCGCAGGCGGATCCCGGCTCGAGGAGACTGGGAGCGGAAACCCCGGCCCCCGCCCGGTCGGCCCCGGCCAGACCGCCGGGGGCGAAGCTCACCCCGCCCAGGGGTCGGTAGAGGATCCCGGTCGGCAACGGCTGCCACCCGGTACCGGTCGGCTCCCCTCCCGTTTGAAAACCAAAAAGACCACGGGCCAGGTCGGCCGGATCAGGCCAGCGAACCTCGGTCTGGAGACCGACCGGCGCCGGCGGGTCGCCCGCCGAACCGGTCAGGTCGAAGAGCCTGGCCGCCAGCAGTCGGCCCCGGCCCTCGGGATCGAGCCAGGCTTCGAGAGAAACCGGGCCAGCGGTCCCCGACGGGGCAGTATCGGTGACCTCGGCGGGCGTACTCGGCAGGGACAGGATCTCCTCGGCCGGAGTGAGACCGACCAGCGGACGAAGAGCTCCGGCCCAGCCGAAGGAAACGGCGCCGGCCAGTTTGCCGTCCAGGAAGACCGGGCTGCCGCTCATGCCCATGGGGACCGCCGAAAAATCCAGGTCGTGCCCGGAGAGCTCGACCAGGATCATGCTGCCGGCCACGCGGTTGTGGCGCTGGATGCCGATGACCTTCACCGCGAAGGTATCGACCTCCGAACCGTGAAACACGGTCAGGCCGTACCCTTCCATCCCCTCCCGGACCTCGGCCAGCGGGAGGAAGGACCCGTCGGCGGGAAGGCCAGCGGCGTGAGCGACCGGGCAAAGCAGCAACCAGAGTGCCGTCCCGGAGAGCGCAAGGATCTTGTTCACAACTCGTTGCCCCCGTCTGCCGGCCAGGCGCGGCAGTCGACCCACCATAAACCACGAGCCGGATCCGCACCGGTTCCGGCCAGGATACCCCTGATGATCGGCAAGATCCCCCCCTGTGTTAACCGGGATCATTACATGAATGGCCTGCTGCGGCCGGTCAAATGCCCGCCAGAACACGTGTTCTGCTTCGCTGCGCGAAGCAGCGCTTCGCGATGACTCGG
>CAZAHC010000055.1:0-4367 GCA_964484595.1 uncultured Fibrobacteraceae bacterium
CGGGTCTGTAGAGGACTTGCACCTCCAAGTGAGTGCGCCCTGCCGGGCGCACGAATAAAGGCCCCGGCCGCTGCCGGCCGGGGCCTGAAGAACCAGTCTGTCTTTACTTGACTAGCCGTTCCATATCACTTGATGAGCATCATCTTCTTGGACATGATCTGATCGCCGCAAACGATCTTGTAGACGTACATCCCGGAGGGCATCCGGGCGCCGGCGTCGTTGGTGCCGTCCCAGACGACCGAATGTTCCCCGACGGGATAGCTCTGGCTGGCGAGGGTCTTGACCCTGCGGCCACTCAGATCGTAGACGGTCAGCTCGGCGTGCCCCGCCCGCTCGACGTTGAAGCTGATCGTCGTCCGCGGGTTGAACGGGTTGGGCCGGTTCTGCGCCAGGCCGAACGGCATGACGGGCAGCGGCTCGCTCGCCGGAGTCATCAGCAGGGCGACCTCGGCGTTGTCGGAGGCGTCCTGGATCTCGGCCAGGCTCGTGCCCCAGACCAGGGCGAACGACACGGTGATCGAGTCGCCAGCGCTGATGTCGAAACCGCCCGACGAGGTCAGGATCGACCAGTCGTCCGGACCGCTCGTGGTGGGGGTCGAGATGAGCCCCTTCAGGTGCCGGCCCTTCATGCTGTCCTCGATGTACTGGTTGGGATAGACGTAGGTCGGGTTGTGGATCACGGTGATGTTCTTCAGGGGGGTTGACCCCACAAGTGTGATCCCGAAGTAGTTGTCGTCGGTCGAGTTACGCAGGTAACTCAGATCGTGCGTGGCATCGGTGCCGCCCTCGTTGGTGCCGTAGTCGTCGACGTCGAAGTCGCAGAAGACACCGAGATGGTAATCCGCGAGCGCGGAGGTGCCGTCGTTCCGCACCTTGTACTGCAGGATGATGAAGTCGTCGTACGGAGGATCGGCCCAGGCGAAGCTCGTCTGGGTGACGATGACCGGCTGCGAGGAGGAGTGGCCGCTGTCGTCCCACTTGGCCTGGAAGGTCTGGTCCGACATCCCGTCCAGCTCGTTCACCCGCCCGTTGGGTGAGGTAAGGACGATCCACTCGGCAGCATCCCCCCCGCCGTAATCGTTGTTGCAGAGGTAGTACATGCCGGTGCCACCCCACAGGGAGCCGATGAACAGCCCGTTGTTGCCGTCGATGGGGCCGAACCCGCTGCCCGACGTCTGATCACTGGTCAGGAAGCCGATGATGCCCTGGTCGGTGACGGTGCCCAGCACCGCGCCGACGTTGTGGTCGCGGAACTCGGGCAGACCGACGAACAGGTCCAGGTCGAAGGTCTTCTGGTACCCGTTCTGGGCATAGACGGTCAGGAACAGGGTGAACACGTAACCCTGGGGCGCGCCGCCCGCGGCGGTCAGGCTGAACAGGTTACCGCTGTTGTCGCCGGTGCCGCCGCCCAGCGGGATGGTGCCAAAGCTGCCCGATCCGTCCGTCACCGTCACGTAGGGATTGGTCGCCACGGCCAGCCCGCCGGTGACGCCGGTGGCGTTGACGACCGGGCTGTTGTTGGTCAGCTCGAACACCAGGTCGAAGGACTCGCCCGGATCGATGATGCCGTCACCGGTGGCATCGAGAATGGTCATGTCGGTCTGGACCAGGTGCGGCCGCAGTGTGTAGGGAACGGCGTTAACGGTCGCCAGGGCGTCGATCCGGCCGGAGCCGAAGGTGACGTCCTTGCCCGGGGTGCCGAGGTCGACGGCATTCTGCTCCATGAGCGAGTCGATGCCGGCCGGCGAGAGGGAGGGGTTCTTCTCGAGCATCAGGGCCGCCAGTCCCGCCGCGTGGGGGCAGGACATGGAGGTTCCGCTCCAGGTGTCACCCGAGTACCCGCTCGGCTTCATCAGGGAGTTGACGTTGACGCCAGGGGCGGCGACATCCGGCTTGGTCAGGCCGGGAGGATAGGGCCAGTCGTACCAGGGGGCGACGTCGCCCCAGTTCACCGGGCCGCGAGAACTCGAGCCGTAAACAATGTCGTTGTAGTAGCCGGTGCCGCCGACGGCCATGACGCCGCCGAGCGAGCTGTAGGGAGTGCCGGAGATGGGGTTCCAGGGGGCCGGCACCCGGGCGGTGACGCCGATCTCCAGGGGAGGACTGTAGGCGTAGTGGTCGTTGCCGGCGGAGTTGAAGAAGATGACGCCCGCGGCCCTGATGTTGTTGCCGAGGTTTCGCTCGGTCCGCATCAGGGAAGGCGGGATGTCGCCACCGATGCCGAGGGACATGGTGAAGACCCGGGCACCCATGTCGATGGCATACTGCTGGCCCTCGTAGATGGCGGTGAACGGCGCGCCGGAGCCGTCGGACAGGTAGCTCTTGCAGACCATGACGGAGGCGCCCGGAGCGACGCCGGTGGTAGTGCCATTGGTCCCGTCGCCGCAGACGGTGCCGGCGGTATGGGTACCGTGGTTGTAGGCGCCGCCGGATACGTCGTCGTTGGGGTTGCTGTCCTGATCGGCGAAGTCCCAGCCGTTGACGTCGTCGATGTAGCCGTTGCCGTCATCGTCGGTGCCGTTGGCGGGAATCTCGCCCGGGTTGACCCAGAGCCGGTTCACGAGGTCAGGATGCGTCAACCAGACACCGGTGTCGTAGTGGGCCACCACTACGCCGGCGCCGGTGAAGCCGGCCGCCCAGACGAGATGGGCGTCGATCCACTCGACGCTCCAGGCGTTGGCCCGGGAAAGCGAGCCGGCAACCGGGCTGCCGTCCTGCGCCTCGCGAGGAGCGGTGACGCCGCTGATCATGTCGTACGGCTTGTCGTGAACGAGCGTGGCCCGGATGTCCAGGGCGGCCAGGGCCTCGACGGCCTCGCGCGTACCCTCGAAGGCGACGGCGTTGGCCAGCCACAGCTGGCGCACCCGGCGCACCATACCGGCGCGCTCCGCCTCGGCCAGGACCGCGAGGGCCGGGGCGTGGGCCTGGGCGGCGTGATCCTTCAGGACCGCGACCACCGCCTCGCGCCTGGCCCACGGATCGGCCGACTTGCCGAGCGAGGCTTCCACCGGGGCGAGATCGGCGTGGTCTTCCATCAGCAAGACAACCCTGACCAGGTCGCCCGACGTCTTGTTCAGAAAGGCTTCCTGGAGTCCGGGATCGATGGTGGCCGCGCCCACGGACCCGGCCAAGCCGAGGGCCAGGAACAGGAACATAGCCGAAGATACCCACCTGAGCATGGTTAACTCCTTGCGACTAGAGGGTGATCTGAAACCGTTGCCTAGAGGGTGATCGAGGTTGCGGCCAACGGAAGGAGAAAACCGGGCCCGGACGGACGCCGGCAAGACAGCTGTTTCCGTCGGCGAGGACTCGCCTCGATGTCTCGTCAGCTTTTTCTGGCACAATGATACCATAAAAGAGACGCCCGCTCAATGAAGGTCACTTCAGGGGGCAGCGGGAAAAGGATGTCATTGCAGGGGACGTACTCGCCGGTGACCGTACTCGTGCTCCATGCGCTTCATTAGGCGTTGATCTCGGCTCCGAGCAGGAAGATCAGACCGGAGATCCAGAGCCAGATCATCAGGATGATCACGGCCGCGAGCGAGCCGTACAACATGTTGTAAGTGCCGTAGTTACGCACGAAGAGCCGGAAGAGCGAGGAGGCCCCCAGCCACAGAACGGTCGAGGTGATCGCGCCGGGCAGGATCCACCGGAACCGCTGGCGGGCCTCCGGGGCGTAGTAGTAGAGAATGGCCAGAGCCAGCAGGTTCAGGCAGAAGACCAGCGGCAGACGCAGGGTGGTCCAGAGGTTCTGGGCGTCGCCGGCCAGTCCCAGCCAGCGGAACAGACCGTGAGTGGCGGCCGGGCCGAAGATGACGATGAACATCGACAGCAGCCAGATCCCGGTCAGCACCAGGGTCAGGAAAATCGACAGGACCTTCTGGGCGGCGATCGAGCGGCGGGGACGCAGGTTGTAGGCGCGGTTGATGGTGGTGATCAGGGCGCCCACACCCATCGAGGCGCTCCAGAGCGAGGCCAGCAGGCCGATACCCAGCAGCTTCTCGCTGCGACCCTCGATCATGCCGCCGACGAACCCCTGTACGTACTTCTCGACCAGGCCGAACGCCTCCGGGGGTAGCTGTTCCTCCAGGGCAGGCAGGACCTGTCCGGATAGCTGGCCGCCGATGGGCAGGTAGCTGATCAGGCTGAGCAGGAAGATGAGGAAGGGAAACAGGCCGAGGATCATGAAGAAGGCGATCTGCGCTGCCATCCCGATGCAGTCGTCGTATCCCATCTCCCGCTGCAGGCGTCTCAGGAAGAGGCCCCAGCGTTTCATGCGTCGGCGCAAGGTCATAGCCGCCATAGGATGGGACTTGTCGGTCCGGAAATCAATCAGTAGTCTCTATCGCGCCGTCACCGGAGCCGGT
>CAZAHC010000055.1:4377-15287 GCA_964484595.1 uncultured Fibrobacteraceae bacterium
GTCCTGCGGCACGGCCCCAACCCTACGCAGCCGACCGGAGCCGGTCCGCGGCGCCCCTTTCCGACCCGGACCGGGCTGGCGGCGGTTCCCGACCCCGACACCCTGAATTCCCCTCTCCCTGGAGGATCTCAATGATTCGCCTCGCCCGGCATTCCCTGCTGCTCTGGGCCGCGGGGTCGCTGCTGCACGCCGCTGCCGCCGCCAGCGCCGAGGCGCCGGACGATTCGTCCGCTGTCGCCGCCGCCGTTTCGGATACCGTCACGATCTCGCACTGGTTGCAGCTGGGTCCCCTCGCTGCGCCGCTGCCCGCCTTTCACGCCGCGCCGGAGAACGGCTTCCCGGTGGCGGATCTGCTCGAGCAGAGCTCGCTCGATCCCCGCACCTTGCGGCCACGGGCCGGCGAGTGGGAAACCCTCGCCAGCGGGCAAGCAGCGACCTGGCAGGAGACCGCGGCCGGGGACGGCGGTTTCTTCTCTCCCGGCGAGAAAGGTGATCCCGCCGAGGTCTACCTGGCGGTCTACCTGGCGGCCGATCGCTGGCTCACCGCCGAACTCGCCCTCACGACCGGTTTTCCAGTGAAGGCCTACCTGGACGGCGAGGCGATCTCCTTGTCAGAAAGCGACGGCCCGCCGGACACCCCCGGCCCGCAGCAGCGCACCGGCAAGCTGAAGCTGGCCATCGGCAAGCACCGGCTCCTGGTGCACGCGGTCTTCGATCCGGAGCAGGAGGCGACCCGGGGCTTGACGGCGAGTCTCGTGCTCGCGGAGGACATACCCGCTGCGGCCCTGGAGGTTGCCTGCGACCCGGTGCGCGCCGTCGACATCAACGACATCCTGGACGCGCCGCATATCGATGCGGCGGACCTCTCCCCCGACGGCCGGCTGGTGGCGGTCAGCCTGAGCGAGTACGGCCCGGACGGCAAGCGGGACCGCCGGCTGGAGATCCGCAGCACCCGGGACGGCGCCCTCCAGCGGACCTGGCGCGGCGGCCTGGGCCGCAGCCGGGTCACCTGGGCGCCGACCGGACAGCGGCTGTCCTACAGCACGACCAGCGACGACCTGACCACCATCTGGCTCTTCGACCTGGCGAGCGGCGAGACGACCGCTCTGGTCAGCGGCGTGGAGAACCTGGGTGGTTACCGGTGGGCGCCGGACGGGTCGTTCCTGGTCTACTCGTTCACCGTCGAGGCCGAATCTGACGAGCGCAAGGTCAAGCGGGTCCGGAATCCCGCCGACCGCCAGCCCCGGTGGCGCGACCGGAGCTTCCTGGTGCAGGTGGGAGTGCCGGGGGGCGCGACCCGCCGCCTGACCTGCGGGCCGCTGAGCACCACCGGCTGGAGCATCTCGGCGGACAGCGAGCGCCTGCTCTTCTTCCGCAGCGAGCAGGACCTCACCAGCCGGCCCTACAGCACTTCTGAGCTCTGGCAGCTGGACCTGGCGAGCCTGACCGCCGAGCAGGTTCTCGACGAACCCTGGATAGGCGCCGCCGTCTTTGGACCCGAACCGGGGCGGATCGCCCTGCAGGGATCGCCCTCGGCCTTTGACGACCTGGGCCTGACCTTGCCCGAGGGGGTCCAGCCTAACGACTACGGCGGCCAGCTCTACCTGTACGACCTGGCGACGGGCCGGGCCGAGGCCGGCAGCCGCGACCACGACCCCGCCATCGGCTCGCTGCGCTGGTCGCTGGCCGACGGCCGGATCTACGCCCTCTGCGTCGACGGCCAGTTCCGCAACCTGTACGCCTTCGCCCCGGAACCGAAGCGATGGACCCGGATCGAGACCGGCCTGGAGTTCACCGCCGGTTTCGACCTGGCCCGCAAGGGCAACCTGGCGGTGGCCTGGGGCACGAGCGCCGCCACCCCCAACCGTCTCTACGCCTTAGACCTGCGGCGGGGCAAGCCGAAGCTGCTGCTCGATCCCGCCGCCGAACGCTACCAGGATGTCACCTTCGGGGAAGTCCAGCCCTGGCAATGCCCGCTGCCGGACGGCGGGACCCTGGACGGTCGGGTCCACTTTCCCCGCAGCTACCACCCGGCCGGCGACCGCAAGTACCCCGTGATCGTCTATTACTACGGGGGGACCTACCCGGTGACCCGCGACTTCGGCGGGCGCTATCCCAAGAACATCTGGGCGGGTCAGGACTACTTCGTCTACGTCCCCCAGCCGAGCGGCGCGGTCGGCTACGGGCAGGAGTTCAGCGCCCGGCACGTCAACGACTGGGGCCACCTGACCGCCGCCGAGGTCATCGCCGGCACCAAGGCCTTCCTGGCCGCCTTCCCGGCAGCGGACCCGGACCGGGTGGGCTGCCTGGGAGCCTCGTACGGCGGGTTCCTGACCATGCTCCTGGTGTCGCAGACCGACCTCTTCGCCGCCGCGGTCAGCCACGCCGGCATCAGCAGCATCAGCAGCTACTGGGGGGAGGGACTCTGGGGATACGCCTACGGAGCCAGGGCCCTGGCGCACCGGTTCCCCTGGACCGATCGCGACCTCTACATCGGTCAGAGTCCCCTGTTTCACGCCGACAAGATCACCACGCCGATGCTACTGGTCCACGGCGCCGCGGACACGAACGTCCCGGTGGGGGAGAGCACCTCGCTGTTCGTCGCCCTGAAGCTGCTGGGCCGCGAGGTGGAGTTCGTCCGCATCGAGGGGCAGGACCACTGGATTCTGGATCACGACCAGCGGATAGTCTGGAACGACACGATCCTGGCCTTCTTCGCCAGGTGGTTGAAGGACCGGCCCGGCTGGTGGGGGGAACTCTATCCCGACCCGGAGAAGTCGACTGCAGCGGAAAGCGAAGCGAGGTGAGCCGGCCGGTCACTCCTCTTCGGCGTCCTCCAGGTCGTCCTCCTCCCAGTCCTCGCGCACGAGGACCAGAACGGCGGAGTTGGGCACGATCAGGTAGTTCTTCTTCTCGAAGGTGATCTCGACCGCGGCCTTGCGCAAGAACAGCACGAAGTCGCCTTCCTGGGCCTGCAAGGGCAAGTAGCGGGGCTCCAGGACGTTCTTCTGCCACGGTTCGTCCGACAGTTCCATCGGGTCGGGGATGGGCAGGCCCGGCCCCACCGAAACGACCCAGCCTCCCTGGGCCAGGCGGGCACTGACGGCGGTCTGGGGCAGGTAGAGACCGGCGCGAGTGGTCTCCTCCCCCTCCTCGGGTCTGACGAGGATCCGATCCCCCACGACGATGAGCTTCTTCTTCAAGCGAGCCATGATGGTTACCTCCGCCCCGGCCGCCGGGCGACCGGAACTCACAGCAGGTGGAGACCGCCGTCCAGGTACAGCGTCTGCCCGGTCACCAGCGGGCTGGCCAGCAGGAACAGGATGGCCCGGGCCACCTCCTGCGGGTCGCCGAACCGGCGCGCCGGGATCTCTTCCCGACGCACATGCGGGTATTCGGCGCCGGCCTTGTCCGGGGAGAGCACCGCGCCGAGCGCCAGCTCGTTGACCCGGATCCGGGGCGCCAGGGCCAGGGCCAGGCTCCGGGTCAGGCCATGCAACCCCATCTTGCTGCCGGTGTAGGCGAGGTAATCGGCGCCGGGGCGCAGGGCCCTGATGTCGTTCAGGTTGATGATGTCGCCCGGCAGGTCCGCCGGCAGCGCGCGGGCGAAGGCCTGGCTCAGGAGCAGGGGCGCGCGCAGGTTGATCGCCTGATGGCGATCCCAGTCCGCGGCGGTGGTCGAAGCCAGCGACCCGGACTGGAAGATGGCGGCGTTGTTCACCAGGATGTCCACCGGCCCGTCCTGTTGCCGACCGGCCTCGGCCAGCAGGTCTTCGGCCTGGCCGGGATCGGCGAGGTCCGCCGGCAGCAGGGCCGCCTCGGCGCCCAGGGCGCGGGCCTCGGCAACCGTTTCCCGGGCCTCCGCCTCCGAGGTCAGGTAATGAACGAAAACCTTCGCGCCCTGGCCGGCCAGGGCCAGCACCAGGGCCCGGCCGATCCGCCTGGCGCCACCGGTCACCAGGGCGACGCGGTGGTCCAGGAGCCGGCTGGTATCGCTGTCGGTTCCGCTCACCTGGGCTGACCCCTCTGTTTCACCGGGTCCGCAGGAGAACCACGATGGCCCCGGCCCCGCCCCACCTGGACGGCGCCTCTCGCCACGATTTCACCAGCTCGGAATGGCGGCCGCACCACTCCCGCACCAGGGCTTTCAGGACGGGGATCCCGCCCTCGGAGCCGTGGCCGCGGCCGTGAACGACGACCGCCTCGCCGATCCCGCTCTGCGCCAGCTCCAAGAGCCTGGCCTCCAGCTGGGCCAGGGCCTCGTCGGCGTGCAACCGACGCAGGTTCACCTCCGGTGGCTTGTCGGCCTCCTGCTCCCGCCTTTTCCGGGCCGGGTCCTCCTCGTAGGCATCGAAGCGGATGGATCGGCGCCGGCCCCTGCGTGGCGCCTTATCCCTGCCTGCGGGTTTCTTGCGACCCACGCCTATTCCTCGTCCTCGTATTCCGGAGACCGGAGCCGAACGACGGTTGCCCCCCACGAGCCCCCGTCGGATTGATGGCCATACCAGTCAACCGCCGGATGACCGTCGAGGATGCTGTGCACGATCCTGCGCAGGTTCCCGATGCCCTTGCCGTGCACGATCCGCAGATCGAGGATTCCCTCCTGCAGGCACGCCTCTAGGTAGTCCCTGACCAGGTCCTTGACCTCACGAGGCGGGAACATGTGCAGGTCGAGCGTGCCGTCGATGGGCATCTCCACTGGCTGGTCGGCCTGTGCAGCGCCGTTCTCGCCGGGCTCCGGCGTCGGGCGCTCCGGGTTCAGGCTGTCCTCGTCCGCTAACATGGCGGCTGGCTCCCGGCAACGGGGTCCGACGGCGTCAAGGTCTTGCTCTAGATGCTGAACACCCACTATAGTAATAGCCGAGCGGGGCCGTGGCTACCGCCCCGGCTCTGCGACATGTGAGGAGAGAGTTATGGCCTTGGTGATGTGGTTACTGTTGGGCGCCCTCCTTGTCACCGGCGGCTGCTCGGAGAGCGAAAAGCCATTCGAGGTCAGCAGCCAGGTGACCACCAACCACTTCAACATCCTCGTCGAAGGGCCGCCCTTCCAGGCCGGCCCCGACGGCGTGATCCACGGGGTCATCCTGCCGAATTCGTCGGTCAGGGTCGAGTTCCGGGACGTCCAGCACGAGGATCCCGACGACCACGGGGATCTGCTGCAGGCCAGCCGGAGCGGGGTCACGGGCGCCCAGGGGACCTGGCAATGCACGGTCACCTATGCGGGCATCGGTTCCTACGCCGCCGACGTCGTCCTGATCTGGGTCAGCCACGGCCTGGCGGGATCGACTTACACCAGCCGGACCCTTGACGAGAACGGCGAGGCTTTTGCCCTGGTCCAGCTGGACGGGGGATGATTAGGCGGGTTTTTGCGGATTAGCAAAAAATACACGTGTACTTTTTCGGGGCAACTACAATAAAATCAGTAAATTCCCGGTCTCGCCCAACAAAACACAAAAACTTCTGTTGTTGCCACGGGTTTTCCCGAAGAGGGGAAGCGTGGGAATCTGTGCGGGTCTGCTAAGGACTCCACTCTTCAATCAGGAACTGGATCCCCCACCAATACTTGCGCTCCCTGGCGACGAGGATTCGACCATCGTCCGTCAAGTCCGCCGGCGTATCCAGCCAGTGTACACCCACCGTCGCGCCCCAGGTCACGACGAGGGAGCGCGGAGCAGTCGGACCGGACCCCGGCGGACCCCCGATCGTTCCTGGAAGGAGACAGACCGATCCGTTTTCCGTCGAGAGCACTCGCGACTTTCCAAGAGGCCAAATAAACCAGCCGCCAGGGTTCGCGATCGCCAGGCGAAACTCGAGGGTTGACTGGTCAAGCATCAGGAGGTGGCCACGGTCGTGCCGACCCCTCACGATCGCAAGCAGCCGGTCGCCTCCGGATTCGGCCACGAGCGTGACAAGATGGCCGGGCAGCCGGGTGGCCGCCACGATCTCTCCGCTTCTTCGATCGAGACTGACGATGACCGGCTCGCCGTCGGCTCTGCCTGCGAGCACGAGTCGACGCTCGCTCAACACAGCATCCTCGAACGTCCAGTTTTTGCCGACAGCTATCGGGCGGCCGGATTCTTCGGGAGCGGTTTGGGTAAGCGTGGTATCCAGCGCCGTCACGGCGGCCAGGTCGAGCACGGTCGGAGCGAACCCCGTGGTGCTCCTCAGCTCCCAGAGAGGTGCTTCCGCGGCGATATCCCGGACGCTGATTTTCGTCTCCGTTTCACTCCGGTCGGCCATGACCACGAGGCCACCACCTAAAATGAACAGGTCGCCGTAGCGTAAAATGGGCCGCCCTCTGTAATCACGGCGCTCCCAGGGCCAAGGCCAGCTCAAATACTCCGCCACCCATTCGCCGGTTCTTGCGTCCATAACCTCGGGAGGACTCGGAAGGCCGAAACTGGACACCACCACCAGGGTGTCGCCCGGAAGAGCATGCAAGCGTTCACCCTCCTCCTGACGGCTCTTTTGGCGAAAGAGACGGTGACCGTCGCGGCCGAAAACGTAGACATCGACGGGCGTTTCCCCGGGTCCAGCAGCAACGACGACGGTGCCCGATCCGGCAAGCCAACGCACATCTGCCACATACCTTTTATCCGGCAAAAGAACTACCTGATCGTCAGGCGACGACCGCATTGCCAGGAAATGGAGGACAACGCCCTCCCGGCTGGTTCGCGCAATCAGGTTTCGGTCTTCTCCGAGATTTACAAGGCGGATCGAGTCCTGTGCCGCCGCCAAGCCGACGTTCAAGTACAGGATCATCAACAACAACACAATTGGGAGGAGCCGGAACGCCCCATTGGACCTAGCTCTGATAGGCACGATTCCTTGAATTTCCATACTTGGTTTGCCCTCGGATCTTAGTAGGGGAAGTTGGAGTAGCTTTCTTTTTTCGACTATAACAATTTAATCAGCCCGAATAAACCGCAGGTCGAGCCCCACTGCCCGCATCATCCCGACCAGCCGGCGCCCCACCGAGAGCCAGATGCGACCGAACAGGCCGAGCAGCAGCAGGCCCAGCAGCAACGCCATCGGCCGCTGCCAGTACTCCCGGCCGGCCAGCCAGTCGTCCAGCGGCAACCACCTGATCAGACGCACCGGTAACCAGGCGCAGACGAGCAGCAGGAAAAGCCCGTTCGCCAGGCGGTACAGGACCAGAAATGCGGCCAGGAGTTGCCGGTGTCGCCCGCCGGCCGCGGCTCCGGACCTGCCACCGGAGAGCAGGCGCCCACCGGCGGTGGGATCACCCCCCGGTTCCAGCGGGGATTCCAGATCGTGGCGGCCGAGCAGGTCGCACAGCAACCAGTAGCCGTCGGTCCGGACGAACGGCAGCAGGCTCCAGCCGATCGCCAGCAGGCCGGACAGGGCGGCCAGACGCAACCCGGCCCCCGCTTCGCCGGCCACCACTCCGCCGGCCAGGAATACCAGGCCCGCCGCGGCCTGCTGAAAGGCCACGCCGGCCAGGTTCACCCGCAGGCGTTCCCTGCGCGGCAAGGCGGCGACCGCCGTGACGTCGCAGAACATGACGGGGATAACGAACAGCAGGCCCAGCCCGATTCCCCCCGCAGGGTAACCGTGCCGCCGGAGCGCGGCGGCGTGGCCCAGCTCGTGCCAGAGTGCCGTGGCCAGAAACAGCGGCAGGGCCACCGCCACCGAGGCGGGCGACAGCGCCGGAACCGCCACCTCGTCGGCCGGGAGCCGGAACCCCAGGGCGAAGGCCGCCAGCCCGCCGGCCGCCTGGGCCAGCAAGGCGGCGCCGGTGGCGAGGCCACCCAGGCGGCGGGCCAGGGAGTCCACCAGCTCCGCCGGCAGCAGCGGCACCCGGGGCCAGATCACCCGGCCGGCTCCGGCCGGCTGAACCGATCTCCTGGCCCCTGCCTCCGCCCCGTCACTGTCCCGGTCCCCGGCCAGGATTTCGGCCAGGGCCGCATCCTCGGCCGGGGTGAGATGCCGGGCCGATTCGGGCCGGGCCAGCTTCCGGCCCAGCTCCGGGGCGATCACGAAGTGGCGGCGGCCCACCGTGAGGATCCAGGGGCCGGTCGGGTGGGGAACCAGGTGGAACCGGGCGGTCACCTCAGGCTCCCTGCAGGTGCGCCAGATCCAGCAGGCAGAGGCGCAAGCCGTGGAACCGGACCCATTCCCGACCGAAACGCCGGCACAATCCGGCCAGGGTCTGCCGGCCGGCCCCGAGCGCCTCGAGATGACCCTCGGCCAGTCCGGCCGCCTCGTAGAAACAGTCGTCCGTGAGGTTAGCCAGGACATCTCCCGGCCAGACCTCGACTTTCTTGGTCAGGGTCAGCCTCACCGTGTCGGGGGAGCGGTCGAGGCAGATCCGGAAGGCCCGGTCGAAATCGGCCCGCACCGAACCTGGCATCCGGTCCGCCTCGAGCCGGCTGCGGCTGAAGCAGGCGTACGATCCCTTCAGCATGTCCCAGTAGCTCCACTGTTCCGGGGTGTTCAACACCTCGCCGAATCCCCAGTCGTAGAGCCGGCGGGTGATCCGTTCCGGATCCTCGCCCGTGTCCAGGTCCAGGCCGGTTTGCCGGCGCCAGACGACCTCGCCGTTCTCTCCCCAGCGCACCACCAGCGGGTGGACCGGGCAGCGCAGCCTGGCGATCAGGCGGCCCAGCCCCGTCCGGACCCGGATGTCCCGGCCGGGCAGGCTGTACATCATCCCCTGCTCGCGGGTCCGCTCGCTCCCGCCCAGCCCTCCGTTGCCATCCAGGAAAACGAGCAACGGCCTCTTCTCGCGCAGGGCGGTGATCATCTTGCGCACGAAGTAGGGCGAATCGATCGGGATCCAGTCCAGCTGGCCAGCGACCCGCAGCCAGACCTGCAACCTCTCCGCCCGGGACCGCAGGCGGCCGAAGGCTTCCCGGTTGAGCAGCACCGCGGGAGTTATCCCCGCGGTGAGGAAGGGTTCAGGCAGCAGCTGGTAGGGCCCGATGTGCATGGTGACGATCAGGCCGGAGGCGAGGTCGGGGTTCGCGGCCAGGAAGCACCTGCCCGGTGTGAAGTGATCCTGGTCGCCCCGCGCCACGGTGGCCTGGAGCCCCTGCTCGCAGCGTCTGATCCGCAACTGCCGCCGCTTCAGGGCGGCCAGGTCGGCGAGCCCGGCCTGCGGTTGCAGGGCCCGCAGATTCCACAGTTCCCACCTGTCGCCGGGTTTCCCGGCGGTTTCATTTTCCGTCACGTCCATACTCCCGGTCGGAAGGCTGCGCCGGCGGTGGTCACATGCGTGCCGGCGGAAGGTGAGCGACCCGGGGCGGGGGAACACCCCGGGCCGCTCGGTGACCCGGCAATCAGGCCACTGAAGATCAGCTCCCCGGGCCCGGAGGATTCGGAGGAGGATCCGGAGGATAGGGGGGGCTTGGATCATGGGGCTCCGGCGGTGGCTCGAACTTGCACGAGCAGCAGACCGTGCCGTCGCCCGCCGTCGGAGCGCATTCCTGGACATCCCCGCCCGCCAGGAGCGGACTTACCTCCATCCTTTCCTCGATCTCCTCGATCCCGAGCCTGGCGAGCGTCTCTTCCACGCCCGGCCGTCTCTCCTCGCGCATCAGAAAACCTCCTGTTCTGCGATGAGCTCCCTCTCGACTGCGAACGGCGCCGTGATCACGAGCGGGCCGGCCAGAGCAAGGCGAGTGCCGACCTTGGCGGGCAGCCTCCGACAGCGGCCTCAGGCCCCACCTCGCGCCTCGGGAAGTGGTGGCCGACCAGCGGCGCAACCGCTGGACCGTCACCCGGCCGTTACCTGCTTTGGCATTCTGTCAACGGGGAGGGACAGGGGCCGGTCGCCGGCGAGCGTCAACCGGACGCCCAGGCGGGGAACACGGAGGTGTCGATGCCGAGAACGGCCCGGCCCACCAGGTAGACACAGAGGGTGATCAGGACCGCGCCGACGAGGTTGAGGATCACACCCACGCGCGCCATCTCGGCGCTGCGGATCCGCTCGGTGCCGAAGATGATCGCGTTGGGCGGCGTGGCCACCGGCAGCATGAAGGCGCAGGACGCGGACAGCGTGGCCGGCACCATCAGCAGGAGGGGATTGACCTCGATGGCGACGGCGACCGCCGCCAGGACCGGCAGCGCCATCTGGGTGGTCGCGGTGTTGCTCGTCAGCTCGGTCAGGAAGGTGATCAGCAGGCAGACGCACAGGACGATCAGCAGCGGCGGCAATCCGCTCAATCCTTCCATCCGGCCTCCGAGCCAGCCGCTCAGCCCGGAATCGACGAAGCCCTGGGCCAGGGCGAAACCGCCGCCGAACAGCAGGACGATCCCCCAGGGCAGCTTGCGGGTAGTCGGCCAGTCCATCACCCGCTCGCCGGGCCGCCGGCCGCTGGGGATCAGGAAGAGCAGCAGCGCCAGGGCGATCGCGACGGTGCCGTCGTCGAGGAAGGAGGCGTCGGCGACCAGGCCGGACCAGCCGGGCAGCTGCCAGTCGCCCACCGTGAGACCCTTGCGCGTCAGCCACAGCAGGGCCAGGGCCAGGAAATCGACCAGGACGATCTTCTCGGCCCGGGACATCGGGCCGAGCCGCGCCTGCTCCTCCCGGAACAGCGACCGGTCGACCAGGCCGCGGAGCGGGGCCAGGCGGAAGAAGAGGCCCAGCACCAGCCAGGCCACCACCAGGAAGACGACCGACAGCGGCAGCGCGAAGGCGAACCACTGGGCGAAGCTCACCTCCGGGGCCTCCGGGAACAGCACCGCCAGGTTGCGGATGAACAGCGGGTTGGGCGGGGTGCCGACCAGGGTGGCGATGCCGCCCAGCGAGGCGCCGTAGGCCGTGCCCAGCAGCAGCGCCGAGGCGAACCGGACCGAACCGCCGCTCCCCTCCCCCGCCCCGGCCACGCTGACCACGGCCAGGCCGATCGGCACCAAAAGCAGGGTGGGCGCGGTGTTGCTGAGCC